>DASRDJ010000398.1:0-17832 GCA_035652655.1 Terriglobales bacterium | reverse complement strand
GGCTCTGGGCTCTGGGCTCTGGGCTCTGGGCTCTGGGCTTTGGGCCTTTGGATCTTGTGTGTTGAAAAGCCCAGAGCCTAAAGCCAGAGCCTAAGTACCTATCCCGTATTATGCAATCCTGCCGCAATGCCGTTCATGGTCGCGCCGATCGCGTAGTCCAGCGTGCCCGCCTGCTCCCCGCTTCGCTTGCGGCGCAACAGGTCCACTTGCACCAGGCTCATCGGATCGACATAGGGATTGCGCAGCCGGATCGACCGGAACAGCACTGGATTTTTCTCCAGCAAATCGCTCTGCTCCGCAATGGACAGGATGACCGCCCGCGTGCGCACGAACTCTTCGGCCAGCATTGCGTACACGCGCTCCCGAATGCGCGCATCGGTCACCAATTCGGCGTAGAGTCGCGCAATCGACATGTCGGCTTTGGCCATGGCGATCTCAACATTGCGCACCATGCTCGAAAATAACGGGAAGCCTTTCATCATCTCGCGCAGCAACTGCGCGTTCGCCGGCGACCCCGTTATAAATCGCTCCAGGGCATATCCCACGCCGAACCACGCGGGCACCGCATGCCGGCTTTGCATCCAGCCAAAGACCCATGGAATGGCACGCAAATCCTCCAACCGGCGACTTGCTGAACGCCGCGCCGGACGCGATCCAATACGCGCATGCTCCAGTTCGTTCACGGGCGTCGCCTGCTCGAAGTACTCCAATACTTCGGAATCCTCGGCGATTCGCTCCCGGTAGGAAGCGAACGCCTCCTCCGATATCACCTCCATCGCGTCATCCCAGTGTCCAGCCCGGTCCGGCGATGGCTGGCTAGGGCTGACCAGCGCCTCCAGGCAAGCGGCAATCATAATCTCCAGATTCCACTCCGCCAGCACCGCATCGGAATACTTCCAGGTCAGCACTTCGCCCTGCTCGGTGACGCGGATCTCCCCTGAAAAATCGCCCGGCGGCTGCGCCAGAATCGCGGCGTGCGTCGGACCGCCTCCGCGCCCCACCGTTCCGCCGCGCCCATGAAACAGGTGCAGATTGACGCGGCTCTCGCGCGCCGCCCGGTGCAGGTCCCGCTGCGCTTTGTGCAATTCCCATGTACTGGTCAACATGCCGCCGTCTTTGTTCGAATCGGAGTAGCCCAGCATGACTTCCTGCGCGCGGCCCCACGATTCGAGCAAAGGCTTGTAGTCGGGCGACTCCCACAGCCGCTTCATCACCGAAGCCGACGACCGCAACGCAGCAATCGATTCGAACAGCGGCACTGGCTGTAATCCTGGATCCCGGCCACTTGCCGCGCACGGTACGCCGCATACCTCCGCCAGCCGGACGACGTTCAGCACATCTTCTTCCGACTGCGTTTCGCTGACGATGAAGTTGCGGATCGCTTCCGGCGCGAGCGTCTTCTTGAGTTCGGCAACAGCACGAAACGTCTCGCGAAGATCGGCTGACGGCGCGGGCAAATCGCGAGCCTTCGCAGGATCCTGCGGGACGACTGCCGACGCCAGATCCGCCACCGCCTGCATCAGCGCCCCCGAATGCTGCCGGACATCGAGCGTGTGCAGGTAAAAGCCGAACGTCCGCACCTTCCGCAGCAGCGGATCAATCAGCAACTCCACCAGCCGCTCGCCGCGGTTCGCGCACAGGCTTTCGCGAACCACCGTCAGATCGCTCTCAAATTCCGACGCCGACGCGTACGCGTGCATATGCGTCGAAGAATCGCGACTGAACCGTAGCCGCGCGGCCACGAAATCCAGGAAGTGCCGGTAGACTTCGACTTCAGTGATGCGCTTCCAGCGCGAATGCTCTTCGCCCAGCGTGGTCTCGTAAACCTTCACACGCTCCGCCAGCGGTTCCGAAACTCCAATGCGCCGCAGCGACATACTGAGTTGACCGACCAGCCGCGTCACTTCCGAAACGTAGTGATCGATGATGAGATGCCGCGCAATGCGCAGCGCATCGCGGGTGCTAGCGGCCGTCACGTACGGATTGCCATCGCGATCCCCCCCAATCCACGAACCAAAATGCAGGAGTTCCGGAAGCCGGGCCTCGCCCGCCTTGGCGCCGTAAAGGTCGGCCAGCGATTCTTCCAGTTCCGCGTATAGCCGCGGCACGGTCTCAAACAGCACCATCGGAAAGTAGTCGAGACCCATATGAATTTCGTCGCGCACCGTCGGCTTCTTGAGCCGGACCTCATCGGTCTGCCAAAGAGCTGTGATCTCTTGCAGGATTTCCGCTTCGTATTCCAGCGCGTCGGCCTGCGAAAGCAGAACGTGGTCAAGCCGCTCGAGCAACCGCGCAATGCGCCGCCGCTTTAGCCGGATGGTATGTCGAGTAATCTCGGTGGGATGGGCCGTAAACACCGGCGTCACGCAGACCTTCTTCAGGCCGCCAAGAACTTCGTGCAGCGGCATACCTGCCGAGCGCAAACGGAACAGGGTCCCGCGAAACGAGCCTTCGACCGGCGCCCGTCCGGCCTGCAAGCGGGCAGCTCGCCGCCGGCGCTTGCGGTGGTTGGTCTCGGCCAGATTGGTGAGTTCGAAATAAACAGCAAACGCCTTCGTGACCCGATAGGCGTCATCGATCGAGAGGCCGCGAACTACTTCGCGGGCCTGCGCCATCAGCCCGGAATCGAAATTCCGCGCCGATCCCGACCCGGCCTGCTCGCGATGCTGAATCAGCAGCCGCCGCAAGCGCTCGATGATCTCGAAGAATTCCTCTCCCTCCTGCTCCACCAGCACGCGCCCTAGCAGCATTCCAAGCGAGCGCACATCGCGTCGCAGCGGAGATTCCTTGGCGGGATCGGAAGTGTCGGCAGTGAGCTCGGCAAGCCGCGTGCGCGGATCGTCCTCACTCCAAAGGGAGACGTCGGCCATGGGCTATTTTAGCGGAACCAATCCAAGTAGAAGGACGTCGGTTGTAAACCGCAGTGGAATTTGTCTGTACCGTTCTTCAATTGTGGGACTGAACTGGTCATGCTAACGTTTTCGCCCATGCACAGAATGGCTTGGTTGCTCGCGTTCGTCTTGGCCACGATCGCCGTCTCGAACGCAACGGACAAGGCAGTCTTACACCAGCGCCGGCTGCGTGCCGCGCAGGAATTGCATGACGGCATTCTGCTCATCCATGCGGTATCGCGCATGGATATCGCGGCCGACGGGTACCGTCAGGATCCTTACTTCTATTACCTGACCGGGCAGGAGAACGCTGTCAGTGCTGTGCTGGCTATCAACTGCAAGTCGGGTGAGTCTTGGCTGTTCCTTCCATCCCAGCCTCCCTTTTCGAAGGCTGGCGTGAAGCCGACCCTGGTGCCCGGCGCCGAAGCCGCCCGCGTCACTGGCATAGCCCACGTGCTTGACTGGACGGAGTTGCAAGCATTTCTTGCAGCTCGCGCCACATCTTCTCCATTGATCTATTACACGCGGGAAGGCCTCAGCGGTTTCGATGAGATGCCGTCGAACCTCGTCACCCCGAAGGCTGCCGCGGCCCCACTCTGGCTCCAGATCATTTTGCAGAAATGGCCCTCGTTCTCGGCGAAGGAAGGCACCGACTCTCTGAATAACCTGATGGCCGTGCAAGATGCGGATGAACTTTCCTCGGTCCGCTCAGTGGCGAAGGCCACCGTAACGGCAATCAACACTGGCATGCGAGCCATACGCCCCACCGTATCGCAACGCACGGTCGAGTCCGTGGTGGAAAGCGCGTGCTGGGCCGCGGGCGCGCACGGATCGAACTTCTGGCCGTGGGTGATGTCGGGCGAGAACGCGGTCTTCCCCAATCCCCTGGCCTCCCTCGCTTCCTACGATCACCTCGATCGCAAGATGCAAGCGGGTGAACTCGTTCGCCTCGATGTGGGTTGTGAATACCAGCACTATCTGGGCGATCTCGGACGCACAGTTCCGGTCTCTGGCCACTACACCGACGATCAGCGCGAAACCTGGAACATCTTCGTGGCCGCGTATCGCAAGGCGGCCTTAACACTGCGGGAAGGCACAACCACCAATGCCGTCTACGACGCATGGAGCAAAGAATTGCTCAGCCACCGCAGCAGGGCGAAGAGCGCGCTCGCGCAGCATGCGATCGACTCCTGGTCGAAGCGCGAGAACGTTCCGTTCTGGCAGATCCACTCCTCGAACCTTTTGGCCGCGTTTCCTCCCGAACCGTTCCCCGCGGGCATGACCATCAACTTCGAGCCGATCGCTTCCGTCGACGGTCAGGGATTCTTTCTTGAGGACATGTATGTCATTCGAAAAGATGGGGCCGAGTTGCTCACGCCCGGCGTGCCCTACACGGCTGAAGAAATCGAAGCCTCGATGAAATGAATTGTTTTCGGAATCACCGCAAACTCGCACTCGTGTTGTGCACCTTGCTGGCTCTGACGTCAGCGTGCCACAAAGCGGAGCGCGAGTCCTCGTATCCGGATCAACCACGCCTCACCCCGAAGGTCGTGCTACGCGACTTCACTTTTCACAGCGCGTCCCTCAACCGCGATATGCCGTACCGCGTGGTTATGCCGGCCAGCGTCTCTACAGGCGTCAAGTTTCCCACGGTCTATCTTCTTCATGGCGGCAACGGCAGCTTCCGTGACTGGTCCAACGAAACTGACGTCGCCCGCTTTGCCGAACGCGGCCTGATCCTGGTCATGCCGGACGGCGACGAGTCCTGGTACACCAACTCCGCAGAACGTCCGCGTGATCGTTATGAGGATTACATCACCCAAGATCTCGTCGCAGACGTGGAGGCCCGCTTCCCGGCCGCAACCAGACGCGAGAGCCGCGCCATTATGGGCGTATCGATGGGGGGTTTTGGCGCCGTCAAAATCGCCCTTCGCCATCCCGACCTGTATGCATTTGCGGGCGGTTTGAGTTCCGCGCTCGATGCGCCCGGCCGTCCGTTCTCAATCGCACGCATCGGCCAGTATCGGCACTATCGCTCGATCTTCGGGCCCGTGGACAGCGCAAGCCGCCGCGACAACGATCCTTTCGTGCTGGCCAGATCGGCCGATCCCTCGAAGATGCCCTACTTCTTTCTGACGTGCGGCAATCAGGAAGGCTTGCTGGCAACCAATCGCAGTTTTGCTCGGCTTGTTGCGGAGCGCCATTTTCCCTACGAATTTCATGTCGTGGTCGGGGGTCATGACTGGCAACAGTGGAATCGGGGGCTCGACGCTGTATTCAGCAGCCTTTTCGATCACATGGCCACAAGATGATCTCCTCCCCTGTGATTACGCCTCTTTTTCCACATTCCCTTCTCCCGAATTCTCTGCCATAATTGTTCGTGCACCCCAGCCTGCACAATTTTCCAACCCAAAATAAAGTGAGGAAGCGATGTCGGCAAAGTACATCTTTGTGACGGGCGGAGTTGTGTCTTCTTTAGGCAAGGGCCTGGCCGCGGCTTCGATCGGTTGCCTGCTTGAAAGCCGCGGGCTCAAGGTCAACCTGATGAAGTTTGACCCCTACCTTAACGTTGATCCCGGCACCATGTCCCCGTTCCAGCACGGCGAAGTCTTCGTCACCGATGACGGCGCCGAAACCGACCTCGATCTAGGACACTACGAGCGCTTCACTCACGCCAAACTCTCCCGCGACAATAATTGGACCACCGGAAGAATCTACGAACAGATCATTGCTAAGGAACGCCGCGGGGACTATCTCGGCAAGACCGTGCAGGTTATTCCCCACGTCACCAACGAAATCAAGAGCGCAATGAAGAAAGTCGCGCAGGACGTGGACGTCGCCATCGTCGAAATCGGCGGCACTGTCGGCGACATCGAGTCCCTGCCCTTCATGGAAGCCATCCGGCAAATGCGCCAGGAACTGGGCCGCGAGCACACGCTGTTCGTGCACGTCACATTAGTTCCCTTCATCGCCGCCGCACAGGAACTGAAAACCAAGCCTACGCAGCATTCGGTTAAAGAGCTTCTCAGCATCGGAATTCAGCCCGACATCCTGCTGTGCCGCACTGACCGCTTCCTCGCCAAGGACATCAAATCGAAGATTGCGTTGTTCTGCAACGTCGAGGAAGAAGCCGTCATCACTGCGAAAGACGTCGCATCGATCTACGAAGTGCCCCTCGTGTTCGCGCAGGAAAATGTCGATACGCTCGCCCTCAAGTACCTGCACATCGAAGCCAAGGACCGCGACCTCGCCAAGTGGGAGGACATCGTTCACCGCGTCTACAACCCGAAGGCTGACGTCACGATCGGGATCGTCGGCAAGTACGTCGAGTACGAGGACTCGTACAAGTCGCTGAAGGAAGCCCTGGTGCACGGCGCGCTCGCACACAACCTCAAGCTCCAGGTGAACTGGATTGAAGCCGAGGGCCTCGAAGCGGCGGACGCTGCCGTCGATGCGCAGCTTGAAGACTACGACGGCATCCTGGTGCCGGGCGGCTTCGGCAAGCGCGGTATCGAAGGCATGCTGGTCGCAATCCGCCACGCGCGTGAGAAAAAGATCCCGTATTTCGGCATCTGCCTTGGAATGCAGACTGCCTGCGTGGAATTTGCGCGCAACGTTTGCGGGCTGGCCGACGCCAATTCCAGCGAATTCGATCCGGCTACGCCGCACCGGGTAATTTACAAATTGCGCGAACTGCGGGGCGTCGAAGAACTCGGCGGCACCATGCGGTTGGGCGCATGGCCCTGCAAAATCGAACCCGGAACCCTCGCCCACAAGGTCTACAACCAGACCGAGATCAGCGAGCGCCACCGCCATCGCTACGAGTTCAATCGAGAATACGAAAGCACGCTGGTCGCCGGCGGCCTGCGGATTTCCGGGTCCACGCCCGATGGCACCTACGTCGAGATGGTGGAGATCCCCGACCATCCTTATTTCATCGGCTGCCAGTTCCATCCGGAATTCAAGTCGAAGCCGCTCGAGCCGCATCCGCTGTTCAAGGCGTTCATCGGCGCGGCGTACGAATATGGCCTGCAGCGGCGCTCTGACAAAGCCGCCGCGGAGGTCGAGATGTTCCATCGGCCAGAGAAAGTGGGAAGACGGTAGGCAGTTTCGAGTTTCAAGTTTCGGGTTTCAATGTTTCGTTTTGAAATCCAACCAGTAACCACAGAGGACACGGAGTAGCACAGAGGACTTCCTCCGTGTTCTCTGCGCCCTCTGTGTTTTAAGCTTCTGACTTGATGGCAATCTCCTTCCAGTTCGACAACGTCCGCATCGGCGCGGGAAGCCTCTTCCTGATCGCCGGCCCCTGCGTCATCGAGAGCGAAGACCATGCCATCCGCATGGCCGAGATCATCAAAGGCGTCACCCGCTCGCTGAACTTCCCGTTCATCTTCAAGGCCTCTTACGACAAAGCCAACCGCACGTCACTGAAAAGTTTCCGCGGCCCCGGCCTCAAAGAAGGCCTGCGCATCCTCAAAAAAGTAAAGAACGAGGTGAAAGTTCCGATCCTCACCGATGTGCATGAAGCAGGAGACGTTTCCACCGTCGCCGAGGTGGCCGACATCCTGCAGATCCCGGCCTTTCTGTGCCGCCAGACCGACCTGATCGTCGCGGCGGCGCTGAGCGAGCGCGTGGTCAACATCAAGAAGGGCCAATTTGTTTCCCCCTGGGACATGAAGCACGCTGTCGACAAGTGCCACGCTTCGGGAAACAAGCGAGTGTTCGTCACGGAGCGCGGGTCCAGTTTCGGCTACAACAACCTGGTCGTCGATATGCGCTCGCTCGCGATCATGCGGAAGTTTGCCCCCGTCGTATTCGACGCAACCCATTCCGTGCAACTCCCCTCCTCCTCCCACGGAGACGAAGACGGTAACGCCACCAGCGGCGGACAGCCGGAGTTCATCCCCGTGCTATCAAGAGCCGCCGTGGCTGCCGGCGTCGACGGAGTCTTCATGGAAGTCCACGACAATCCGAAGGAAGCAAAATCCGACGGCGCCAATGCACTCGACTCCCGCAAACTGCGCGGTGTGTTGAAAGAATTGCTGGCGGTGCAGAAGAGCCTGGCGAAGGTCCACACCACTCCGTAGCCAGACCGCACACTTACCGCCTGAGGGAAGCAACTCAGATTACAAGATCGGGAAGGGCGTGAGTTTACTCGTACCGCCAAGTGCTCCAATGCGAGGCGCTTTAGCGCCTGAGGTTCGTTCCTTCGCGAGCAAACCATTTTTTAAAGCCGTCAGCGCGCCCGAAACATCGAGAACCCCACGTAGAACACTCCCGAATCCAGTCCCGGATTAAAGTGCGCCTGATAATTGTTAGAGAGGTGGTGATATTTCCAGCCCACGCTGAACGATCGCCCCGGCCGTGCAAAAAACTGCGCTCCAAATCCGATCGTGATGTTGTAGTTGAACTGCGACGACCCGATCACCGGCATCGCTTGGTTGAAATAAAGAAAGCCCAGGCTCCCGTTCCCGAACGGCTGAATTCGCCTCCGCCCGAAGTTTGCCTGGAACCCAATCGGGTTCGCGCCCGCCGCATAAAGCGTACCCGCTGGATTCACCAACGGCTTTCCGTCCACCAGATAAATCTGTGTGGGCTGAAACTCCAGCGCCAACGGAATGACTTCCGTCATGTATTTCAGGGTCAAAGGCCGCGTTGCGAAAAGTGTCCGCGCATATTGCAATTCCACCAAAAATAACTCGCGGTCCTTCGATGTCCCCTTCAACACGAAAGAAAACGGCGAATACCCGATCCATCCGCCAAACTCGTTGGTCCCACGCCGCAGCAAAACACTGGCATCTTCAGACCGCGCTCCTCGGCCGCAATTCGCCTGCGAAAAGCAAACACCTCGGCAAAGCAGCAACACTAAAAACCATGTCATCCTGAGCGGAGTGAGACGAAAGCCGAACGCAGTCGAAGGCCTCCGCTGATGCCGCCAAGCGCAACCGCCCTCGCGAAGGTCTTCACCGTACGCTGCTGCCACCCTCAGCGCGGGGACGCACCCCTGCATTTTCTCGTACCCAACACGGACTTCTGAATCTGTTAACATCCAACCTCATCTGACACCATAGACATGCACATTTTCGCGGCCATCATCGGGATTCTCATCATACTTACCGTCCTGCTCGATGCCTTCGAGACTATCGTCCTGCCGCGCAAAGTGCAGCGCGCGTTTCGCCTCACCTCATGGTTTTACCGCCACACCTGGGTGCCGTGGGTGAAGCTCTCGCGCTGCATCCGCGTGAACAGCTGGCGGGAAAATTTTCTGGGATACTTCGGCCCTTTCTCCCTGATCCTGCTGCTGGTCTTCTGGGCCATCGGCCTGATTCTCGGATACGCACTGCTGCAGTTCGGCATGGGCGAGCACGTGCGGTTGGGGACGGAGCACATCACTTTCGGCGTGCTCCTTTATCACAGTGGCGAGACATTCTTCACGCTGGGCTACGGCGACATCACACCCACTTCTCCCCTGGCCCGAACCTTCGCCGTTATGGAAGCCGGTACCGGCTTCGCATTTCTCGGCGTCGTGGTCGGCTATCTGCCCGTCATCTACTCATCCTTCTCCAGCCGCGAACTAGAAATTTCGCTGCTCGACTCGCGCGCCGGATCGCCTCCCTCCGCCGGAGAATTGCTGGCCCGTCTTGGATGCTGCCCCGACCCGATCGTCCTCGACAATATTTTTCGCGGGTGGGAACGCTGGTGCGCCGATCTGCTCGCCAGCCACATCTCCTACCCGGTGCTCTGCTTTTTCCGTTCGCAGCACAGCAACCAATCGTGGCTCGGAGCGCTCACGATAATGCTCGATGTAACCTCCCTCGTTCTCGCCGGCATCGACGGCATCCCTAAAGAGCAAGCCAAGCTGACCTTCGCGATGGCTCGCCACGCCGCCGTCGATCTCGCACAGGTGGTGAACGCCGTCTACGATCCGCGCGCTCACGATCGTCTCTCGATGGATCAACTCGAAAATCTACGCAAGACGTTGATCGCCGCCGGGATGCGTCCGAAGCAGGATGGCGAAGCCGACGCAAAGCTGACGAAGTTGCGCTCTCTCTACGAACCCTACTGTGACGCCCTCGCACGCCGTCTTCTTCTGACCCTGCCCGCATGGATGCGCGATGAAAAGAAAAAAGACAACTGGCAGGGCGGCCCCTGGGATCGCGCAATCCTGGCCAAAGGCCTGGGCGAGGGCGTGCACGTGGTCGACGACCACTTCTAAGCGAAACCTCATCACCACTCAAAAAGCTTGTCATCCTGAGCCCTGCGAAGGACCTGCTTTTCCGCTTCTTTTTGTAGGCAGCAAGGCGGACCGAGACCTCGAACAAAATGCCCCGCAAAAACAACGTCGCGTCGAAAGCATGTCCGCGATGCTTTTGATAACATCCTCCTTCCATGAGGCACACCGGCGAGAACGTAGTCCGCATCGAAGCCGACGCCCTGCGTGCGCTCGCCGACCGCATCGCCGGCCCCATGGCCAACACATTCGACCGCGCTGTTGAACTCATGGACGCCTGCCGCGGCCGCGTCGTGGTAACCGGCATGGGCAAGAGCGGAATCATCGCCCGAAAAATCGCCGCCACGCTGAGTTCCATCGGAACGCCTGCGCTCTTCATGCATCCGGTCGACGCGATTCACGGCGACCTCGGCATGGTCGTGCGCGGCGACGTCGTGCTCGCGCTCTCCGCCAGCGGCGAGACGGAAGAAATCCTTCGCCTGCTCGCCACCATCAAGCGGCTGCAGGTCCCGCTCATCAGCATGACTGGCGACCTTATCTGCAATGGAAGCGCGGGCAAGTCGGGACGTGCATCGGCCAAACTCTCCACGCTAGCCGAGGCCGCCGATATCGCGCTCGATTGCTCAGTCGACAAGGAAGCTTGCTCCCTCGGCCTCGCGCCCACAGCTTCGACGACCACGATGCTTGCCCTCGGCGACGCGCTCGCCGTCGCGCTCTCCGAAAAACGCGGCTTTAAAGAAGAAGACTTCGCTAACCTGCATCCCGGCGGCAAGCTCGGAAAAAAGTTGGCGCGCGTCGAGTCCCTCATGCACGCCGGCGAAGCAATCCCGCGCGTAGCACCGACCACCCGCATGTCGGACGTGATCTACGAAATGTCACGCAAGAAACTCGGCATGACGACCGTGGTCGAGAACGAGAAACTCCTCGGCGTCGTCAGCGACGGAGACCTTCGCCGCCTGCTCGAACACCGCGGCAAAGACGTCCTCGACCTCACCGCCGCCGACTGCATGACTCGCGACCCGAAAACCATCTCCGCCCACGAATTCGCCGCCACCGCCCTGGCGCTCATGGAAGAAAAGAAAATCACGTCGCTGGTAGCAATCGACGAGCATCAAAATGTAAAGGGAGTCGTTCACTTGCACGATCTGTGGGGAACGGAAATGCTTTAGTAGCGCCGGCGTCTCGCCGGCAGTCGGGAGGGCGTCCCCGCGCTCCCAGCGTTACAATTCCAGCAGAGGTTCGCCATGTACCACTACGATCCGACCACCGCGCTCGACGAGTTGAAAGAAGACGCGACCCTTCCCAACCCCGTCCACCTGCGCGACATGATCCTGCGCAGACGGCTGAAGCCCGAGGAGTCACTCGAACTCAATCGTCTGTTCACCGAGTATCAGAAGTTCTTTGGCGAGACGCAGAAACTGGGCAAGCAGATTCTGGGGGAACTGGCCGGTAAGTGACTAGACCGGCTTCATGTCTAATGCCGGCGTATTCAAAGTTGGAACACTGCGCATCTGCAGAAGCCATCGCATCAGCAGCAACAAAAAGACAATCGACAGGAGAACGATTGCAGCGGTCAGGAACCTGGCAAACCGCATAGGTGTGTATCGGCAATAGACGTCATACACAGAATTCAGATTGACCTGAACACCAAGCTTCGCGGCAGCATCTTGAAGTTGCGGTAACGTGGGAAGGTTCGTGACGACGGCCGTCTGCGTGTCCACTAAAAAGTAGCCATTCAAGTCCGCTACCTCGACCGGCAAGCCTCGCGGATCCCTGCGACCCAGAATGTATCGACCGGCAATCTGGAGCGCCTTCACCCCGTCCACTCCTTCTTTCTGCCACGCGATACTCTTTCCGGCATCTTCGTTTCGGGCGTTATAAACCCATCCCGTCTCATTGGCGCTGACCATCATGATGGCGTACCCGTTGGGCAACCGACAATGCCCCGGGAAGCTTGTTTTTCTTACAATCACCAAGACCAAAACGAGTGGGATCACGAATACAGAAACGAAAAAGAATGGAAGAGCGCGGGTCACCGCCACCACCACTCGCTGTCTTCCGGGAATGCTTTTCATGATCATCACCCCTAGGACAGCGAAGATCAGACCCATCAGACAACTCGGCACTAGAACCGCAATGCAGAACAGCAGAGCGATTCCCAGTGCCATGACCTGCATAACTGCGTAACGATAGACGCTTCGTCCCCGACTCGCAACACACCCACGGGCCGTCGCGTCGACAGCAGACCGGGCGCGCGCGTGTTCTGCGTACGCTTTCGGCTGCTACAATAACCAATTCCTGACCCAAGGAATTCCCTAACTATGCATCGTTGGTCCGAACTCTTTATCCCGACCCTACGTGAAGCCCCAGCCGATGCCGAGGTCGCCAGCCACAAATTCCTCGTCCGCGCCGGATACATCCGCCAGCTTGCTGCCGGATTCTATTCTTACCTTTTCATGGGCAACCGCTCGTTCAACAAGATCATGAACATCGTGCGCCATGAAATGGATACCATCGGCCAGGAATTTTTCCTGCCCGCCGTCCATCCCCGCGAGCTTTGGGAAATTAGCGGCCGCGCAGCGGTCATGGGCGACAACATGTTCCGCCTCAAGGACCGCAAAAGTGCCGAACTCGTCCTCGGCATGACTCACGAAGAGGTCATGACCGACATCGCGCGCAAGGAACTGCGCAGCTATAAGCAGCTTCCCCAGATCTGGTACCAGATCCAGACCAAGTTTCGCGACGAGCCCCGTCCCCGGTCCGGCCTGCTGCGCGTCCGCCAGTTCATCATGAAGGATTCCTACTCCTTCGACATCGATGCCGCGGGACTCGACGTCTCCTACAAGAAGCATTACGACGTCTATTGCCGCATCTTCGATCGCTGCGGCCTGAAATACATGGTCGTCGAAGCCCACTCGGGCGCCATGGGCGGATCGCTCTCGCACGAATTCATGGTGCGCACGCCCGCCGGCGAAGATCTCATCGTCAGCTGCGAGAAATGCAACTACGCGGCCAACATGGAGAAAGCGACTTCGAAGCTTGAACCGGTCGAAGACCTGAAATCCGAGGGCGACGGCAAGCCTCTGCTCGTCCACACACCGGGCATGAAGACGATCGAAGACGTCGCGCGTTTCCTGGGCGTCTCGCCAAAAAACAAGATGAAGACGCTCGCGCTCATGGCGACCGAAACCGACGCCAAGACGCGCAAGACGAAACTGCGGCCAGTGATCCTGATGATGCGCGGCGATCACCAGATGAACGAGGCCAAGCTTTCGAGCGCGGTCGGCGGGCGCGAAACGCGGCCTATGACCGAAGAAGAAATCCAGGCTCTCTTCCACTCGCCCGCGGGCTTCCTCGGTCCGATCGGCCTCGAACCGGCCAAGACGTTCGATGACTCGGACCGCCCGATCCTTATTGTCGACGACGCGCTCAAGGGCCGAAAAAACCTCATCAGCGGAGCCAATCAAGAGGACTACCACCTCAAAAACGTCACACCCGAGGTTGACTTCCACCCAACCGCGTACGCCGAGCTGCGCACCGTCACGGCCGGAGAAGCTTGCCCGAGCTGCGACGCCCCCCTGCGTATTGATACCGCCGTCGAAATCGGCCACATCTTCAAGCTCGGCTACAAGTACTCCGAGTCGATGGGCGCCCGCGTCCTCGACCGCAATGGGAAGGAAGTTATGCCCATCATGGGGTGCTACGGCATCGGGATCGAGCGCATCCTCACCGCCATCGTCGAGCAGAACAACGACGAGAACGGATTCTGGCTGTCGCCCCAGGTGGCACCCTTCCAGGTCGTAGTCGTGCCAACCAATGTCTCCGACGACAAAATCCGCACCACCGCCGAAGACATCGCCAAGAGCCTCGAAGCCGCCGGATTCGACGTATTACTGGACGACAGGGACGAACGGCCGGGGGTGAAGTTCAAAGACGCTGACCTGGTGGGCATACCCTTTCGTGTCAATGTGGGGAAGAAGGTTACCGAAGGTACTGTCGAGGTCGTTCAGCGCTCGACTCGCCAGATGCACGATGCTAGCATCGGCGCGATAACGGAATATTTTCGCAATTTGCTGCCTGCGCGCTGAAGCCTTTCCGCTTCGGCCGCGAGGCCGTTCCACGGAAAAGCATTATGGGCACCATAAAACTGATTCTCGTTTTCGGACTCCTTGGCGCTATGGTTTACGTCGGCGCGGAAGTCATCCCGCCCTACTTCGCCAACTACGAGTTCCAGGATTCCCTCGACACTGAAGCCCGCTTGGGTACCTACAGCACCCGGGGCGATGACGTCATTCGTGACGCCGTCTTCAAGCGCGCGCAGGAACTGGAAATCCCCATAACCAAGGAAAAGATCAAAGTCCAGCGCGGCGGCACCCTCGGCAACGGGAGCGTCTTCATCGAGACCGAATATACCGTCCACGTCGATTTGCCGGGCTACCCCATGGACCTCGACTTCCACCCGCAAAGCAAAAACAAGACCGCATTCTAGGAACTCACAAAACACCTCAGCCGCGTCAGCAATTTAGCGGCTGAGGTCTGTCTTCCCGTCGCCTCTGCTCACGCGTTACCCCCGCGGTTACTAAGTGTCCGCGACACCCGTAACGTTGTTGCTCGCATGCGGCTGCCCTAATATCCGCACAGTGCTATCAAACCGCCCTGACAGGTTTGGGCGGGTGCGCACGGTTCTCACGCCGGACCCACTGAGTCTCCGAAGGCCAGCCGCGCAAGGTGTTTTTCGCCGCCTCCTTCGGTAGGGAGAGTTGAATGAAATACGCGAAGAGTCTTTCGTTTCTGGTGTTCGTCGCATCTCTGATGATGCTGGTCGCCTGCGGTCAGAAAACGAACTGCAATGGCATCAGCTTCGGAACCGGTGGCGGCAGCTCCGGCTCAGGCGGCGTCAGTTCCGGCGGCTCCGTCTGCGGAGGCTCGCCCGGGGGCGGCGGCGGCGTGCGCGATTTCCTCTTCTTCCAGCAGAGCGGCAACATCCTGAATACGGCATCGTTCGACGGCGCGAAAATGACCGCCAGCGTCGGCAGCCTGGTTCCGTCACTAGGCGCGGGCGCGGGTTCTGACATGGTAGTGGTCAACAAAAAGTTCCTGTACCTGACGTGGCTCCCGCAGGGCGCCTCGGTGGGACAGGTACTTGGATTCAGCATTAACCACACCAACGGTTCTTTGACGCCACTTTCTGGCAGTCCGTTCTTGACCGGCACCAGTAAAGCCGACACCATCGTCGCCGATCCGCAGGGCCGCTACTTGGTCATTGGCAATAGTGCTAACGGCGACCTGTCCTCGCTCACGATCAACTCCACTACCGGAGCGTTGACTCTCACGCCGAATTCGCCGCTCGCCAACAGCGGCATGACGCCGACCAACCTGGTCATCGACGGAACCGGCAACTATCTCTACATAACCGAAGTGACCCACAGCGGCGACGTGTTCGGATTTGCCGTCGATCAGACGACCTTTGATGTGACCACCCTACCCGGAAGTCCGTTCTTCCTGGGCGTGACTCGCGTAGCCTCCGAGCCCACGGGTGCCTACCTGCTTGCCAACGATGGCAGCAGCAATATTGACGTGATCTCGATCCAGACGGGCACCGGCGTTCTGCTTGGCAAGGTTCCCTATCCGACCACCAATGCCGGCGACAGCTTGTTCGTTAGCCCCAACGGCAATTTTGTATACACCTACAGCATCGGCAATCATTTGGAAGGATTTTCGTTCTCTGGCGGAGCGCTTACACCGCTGCCGGGATCGCCCTTCTCGGCTCTCGGGATTCTTCACCCTGAGAAGATGGATCAGAATGGCACGGCCATTTTCGGTTACACGATCACGGGAGGCTTCGGAGTCTATACCGTGAACCCGACAACTGGCGCGGTCAGCGGTGGCATCCCCGACTTGTCCGTTACCTCGAGCCCGAATTTCGCGCCCACGAACTGAACTTTTTCACGCAACGGGACAATCACCCGCATGCTCCCAAAGGCTGCGGGTGATTGGTGTCTTTGGAGTGACCAGCAAATTCCCCTGTCCCGGGTTAAAATAAGGACAACTCCCGTATCGTTACTGCTCGGTTGGAAGAGCGGCATCGTGCTCTGGCTCGGGAGGCAGGCTGTCGCACCCGTTGCCACGCGGATAGGAATCAACCGCGTAGTCGTGGTGACTCCGCCCTTGTAACGTGGCTATCAAACTCAAGATCCCGAAAACTACCGGACCAGCGAAGGGTTACGGCGTGTTGCCCCGAGACCCCGTCGTCCGCGCCATTCTGATCGTCTTCTTCACGTTAGCGATCCTGGTGGTTGGCGTGTTTTCGTATTTCTACGTCAAGTACGACCGCGTCATCGTCAAGCGATTCAGCAGCCCCGTCTTCAGCAACTCCGCCCACATCTACGCGACGCCGAAAGTCATTCGTCCCGGTCAGGCCGTTCCCGCAAAAGCCATCGCCGCCGAACTGCGACACGCTGGATATGGGGAGAAGAGCGACCAGTCGAAGATGGGCACCTACCGCCTGATGAACGACGGCATCGAGATCACGCCCGGCCCAGAGTCATATCACAGCGCCGATCCGGCTCGCATCCTGATGCGCGAAGGCAAGGTGGTCAGCATCAGTAGCCGCGGCAGCGATCTCGCTGCCTACGAACTTGAGCCACAACTCGTCACCGCCCTGTTCGACGCCGAGCAGCGCTCCAAGCGCCAGGTGGTGAAATACGACGAAATTCCGAAAGTGATGGTCGACGCGGTTCTCGCCATCGAGGACCGCCGTTTCTTCCAGCACGGCGGCGTCAACTTCCTGCGCCTCGCGCAGGCCTTCTGGGTCGATGTCACCCGCCAGCGCCACGAGCAAGGCGGATCGACCATCACCATGCAGCTCTCGCGCGCGTTCTTCCTGACGCCGGAAAAAACTGTCAAGCGCAAGCTGTCGGAAATCATGATCTCGCTCGAACTCGAGCAGAAATTCAGCAAGCAGCAGATCTTCGAGTTCTATGCGAACCGGGTCGACCTGGGCCAGCGCGGATCGTTCACCATCAGCGGCTTTGCAGAGGCCTCGCGCTCGTACTTCAACAAAGATCTGAAAGACATCACGCTGCCCGAGGCTGCTCTGCTTGCCGGATTGATCCAGGCGCCCAGTGCTCTGTCGCCGTATCGCCATCCCGAGCGCGCGCTGGAGCGCCGCAATACCGTGCTCGACGCCATGGCTGAAACGCACGCCATTACCCGCGCCGACGCCGAAAAAGCCAAGGCCACGCCGCTGAAGCTGGCGCCGTTGAACGTCGAAGCCAGCGACGCTCCATACTTCATCGACATGGTGCGCGACTCGCTGGTCAACAAATTTAGCGAGCATGAATTGAACGATCAGTCCTACCGCATCTACACCACGCTTGATCCGGATCTGCAGCGCGCCGCCGCGCAATCGGTGGAAGAAGGCATCAAGCTGGTGGACGCGCAGATCACGAAGATGCGCACCAAGAAGGTGAAGATTGGCAAGAACAAGTTTGAAACGAAGGTCTTGCCAGGTCCGCAGGCGCAAGTCGCGCTGGTGGCGCTCGATCCACGGACCGGCGCCGTTCTCGCTCTGGTCGGTGGACGCAACTACGGTTTCAGCCAGCTGAACCACGCAGTCGCCAAGCGTCCCACCGGATCCATCTTCAAACCGTTTGTCTACGCTGCGGCGATGAATACGGCACTCGACGGCGCGACCAACGTTCTGACACC
>DASRDJ010000397.1:0-12573 GCA_035652655.1 Terriglobales bacterium | reverse complement strand
GCGGGCGCAGAGCGTGCATCGCAGAAACCAGAATTGAAACGGCAATCAGCACTTCAATCGGACGACTGGGCACCCGCACGAACCCCAAGGCCGCGAGCGCCAGTGTAATCGAGTGTCCGACAGTAAATGCCGTCACAATCTTAAGAATTCGGACGAGACTCTGACGCACTCCAGCAAAGCCGGCCCAGCGTGAAACGACGACGAAGAGAGGCGCAGGCAGTAGAAGCGCCAGCAAGAACAGCAGATGGTCGGTGCCTTCGGCGATGTGCCGCATGCCGAGGCGGAATACGCTGGTGAAGCCCCCCGCACTCGTCCATCTGCTGACGCCTCTCCACCATTCACTGCCCGAGGAAACTGAAGCAGCGTCGGCTTGCACATAGTCCAATTGATAGAAGGACTGCTGCTCATTCCGATGCTGCGCAACGATGTGGATATCGCGATCGCGCGGAACCAGGCAGTTCATCAGGTAGGCTGCGCTCCGGCTTTCGTGGTGGTTTTCGAGAATGAGTCTTCGGCTAGGCCCGCCCTGCGGCAAGTCCGCCGTGAACTCAATATGGATCTCCCCGAGGCCCTCTTTCATCTGCTCGACTTGCGGGAAGTCCACGGAGACAAGTTTCGGACCCAAGCGAATGCCGTCCACCGAGAGCGACAAATCGCCGAGCACTCGCCGCGCATAGGCCCACTTCTCTGCCTCTGAGATCACGCCGTCCGCGTTGCTGTCGATCGTCGCGATCACCGCAGACGACACCGCGACTCCGGGAATCAGACGCATGGATGCCTGCACATGGTCCTTCTCCACCGACAGGATCGTAGCCTGCAGAAACTCGTCCAGCCTGTGCGCAGACAAGGGCGCCTCCAGCACCAGACAAATTGCAGCCGCGGCGATCAGCATCGCCTTCATTTCACAGTGAGCCCTCGGCCGTAGTCATTCGTCGGATCGCGATACATCGTGTGGACATGCATGGAAAGATCACCGCCCAGTTTCTGTGGTGCATATTCGATCACCAGATGCGGCCCTTGCACCCGATAGTAGGCGGTGATGTTTTTCCCGGGATCCGCCGTCGTTGGACCGCTCCATGCGAACCAGGTCTCCCTGACATCGGCTTTAAGTTCGGCCATGCGTGCCCCCGCCGCGCTTTCGTGAATAATGTTCGCCCACTCGGAGATCAAGTCGAGCAGCATGGCGCGCTGCTTGTCGTTCATCGCGGTAGCCTTCAGGCCTTCCGGCTGGATGGTTTTCCCGTCCTGCCCGGGACCAAGCACCAGATCGGCGGTCTGAAAGCCGAGAACCGCTTGCTTCCGCTGGCCCTCATCAAGAGCATTGAGCAAAGCCAAAGCCTTATCGCTCTCCTGGCCGAGCGGTCGCACGGTCTTTCCGTCGAGCGTGTACAGAGCAGGCTGAGCTCCCGTGAGAGTCGGGGCAAGCACACCGCGTTCGCCGGCAATCGTGATGTTCAAAGCAAGATGGTGCCCGCCAAACTGCACCATCCAGGGAAGTCTTTCGGAAGGCTTCCCTAGAATCGAAATGAAGTAGAGGTCTTTGCCGAACATCGGGTTATTCCCGCCCTTGGTCTTAAGCAGTTCGTCACCTTCCACAATTTGCTCGACCTTCTCGAAACCCCTTGGGCTGAGAGCGGACGAAACCAGCGCCATAGCGGCAGCACGCTGCTCAGCATTCAGATCCTTCAAGCCCAACCCGGCTCGGGCCACCATCGACACAGGAAGATTGGACCAGCGCGCACGCTGCTTCTCATCGTCAAAAGCAAAGAGCACACTCTGCCGCTGTTTCTCATCAAGCTTCGAAAGAAAAGTGTTCGCCGCCGTTACGATTCGCGCAGTCGCTGTCTGGGCGGCGACGGACAAGGTCGAACCGACTAGGACCAATGCGAGTCCAACACGAATCGTTCTCCCCGGGGAAACACTCATGTCCAGTTCTCCTTTAACGGCGTACAGACTGTATCGAAGAATCATCACGGAAACGAAGGGAAAAGGCGGCCAAGGATGATCAAAGAGTTGGAACAACATCGTCGCCTCTACACCATCATTCAACACAGGCGTTGTGCCGAGCGAACCTAACCTCCTCCAGCAAGCCCTTTAGGGAACTTTCCCTCGAACAAATACAGTCGCGCGTGCGGTCAGCCTTGCGCGGTGGCCCATCTGATTTCGTGTACGCAAACGGGGCCCCAAATGGACTCGGAGAACCTACAACGCGCATGGGAACTCATCGCCGAGAAAGCTGCACAGGAGAGTGATCCACAAAAGCACCTGAAACTGATTGACGAGTTGCTTAGGGTGATGCATGAACTGCAGGCATCGCGCGCTGAAGATAAGCGGAACGACAATCAGAAATGAAACAAAAGGCTCGTGCCGAACAGGATACTCGCCTAAGTACTGCGACCCGGAGTGGAAACCGCTGATTAGAGAAATGGTCGGGCCTAGCCGACGATTTTCGAACTCTCCTCATGACGTCGGGTGGCCCCTCTCCCATGTTTCAACAGTTTACAACCTGAAAGGGTGGTCCGCTCAGGGTCAACAGCTGCCCTGTGGCGTAACCAGAGCTGCACTTTTACTGGTACATGCGGTGCCGCCGATAGAACTCCACTAGGTTCCGAAACTGCTTTCGGGCCCACGTGGCATCGTTTCGAAGGAGACTGGCGAAAGCAATCGAAATGATAGCTGCAATTGCGAATATCACTGCTGGGATCACAAAGAGCAGTGAGAAGTTTCCCATCCCAATCGTCATGTAAGCGGTTATCGATAGCAGCCCGCGGAAAGCTGGCAGCGCAGGCGTCGAGCATCGCCACAGTGACAAGCAGAGCACAGTGACAAATAGCCCCAGACCGAGAATCGCTGGCTTTGCAGCGCTTTCAGGTTGGCAACACCACGCGATGACCAGGGTAGTTCCCCAAGAGCAGGCAACTCCCAGCAACACCATCGCGAGTGAGCAATGAAAGTACACTAGTGGATGAGGACGCCAGCGCTCAAGCTCGATTGGTTTCGTCATATAGGGAGTTGGACGAACCTCTCTTGTCGCGTAATGCTAGCTTTCGCTGCTTCACGCCTTAACGGGTTTTGCGATTGCTGACGTTAACACCGCTTTCGCTCATTGAGCCACCTCTGGGTTCAATAATGAAGGATGGGTATGTCTGCAAGTCTCTGAAAGGCAGGGGAAAAATTGTTGGTCGGGACGGGCAGATTTGAACTGCCGACCCCTCGCACCCCAAGCGAGTGCTCTACCAGGCTGAGCCACGTCCCGACAGGAAGGAATTCGCAGCGGCAA
Source organism: Terriglobales bacterium (assembly GCA_035652655.1). GTDB lineage: Bacteria > Acidobacteriota > Terriglobia > Terriglobales > Acidobacteriaceae > Gp1-AA133. Next base: position 9,293 of record DASRDJ010000397.1, on the reverse strand, counting down.
TCCCTGCGAATGGGGTTTGACCTTGAAATTCTAACATCAGTCGGCCGATTCCATCTCCCTCGACGCCCGGGTTCAAAAACCTTCAACCTAAGCCGCCTGCGGCTGAGTACCATCGCAAGCCCATGGCGCAAAAGTAAGTTCGGCTCATTTCCCACCGCCAGCTTAGTTACTATAAGCTAACTATGCTCTGAGTTTCGCGTTTAGAACCCTCAGGCGGGTGCTTGCCGGATCGAGTCACCCAAACCTCATCTTGTCCCTCAGGGGCCGTTTGTAGGCCATTTAAATGGCTCTAGCGGGCGTTTTACAATACGTCGTACCCGTCCTCTTCAGATCTAGAACCAGTCCGACATTTAATAGCTTATAGCTTTACACACACTCGAGGGTTGACGAAATATCGGCTGCCGACATCTAGTGACGCCGTTTTCGCCTGGCGGCTCGTGCCGGCTCTTCGGCCCAGAACGCGAACTGGATTTTCTTCTCGACGGGGTCGATACGGTCCACCAGCACGGTCACCTTCTGCCCGAGGCGGTAGATCTTGCGTGTGTGCTGCCCGATGATCTCGCGCGTGTTCTCGTGATAGGTGTAACGGTCGTCGGTGAGAGTGGTCAGGGGGACCAGTCCCTCGACGAACAGTTTGTTGAGTTCGACGAACAAGCCGTACTTCGTCACGCTGATGATCAATCCATCGAACACGTCGCCCACGCGTGACTGCATGAATTTTACTTTCTTCCACTCCATCAGTTCGCGTTCGGCGTCGTCGGCGCGGCGTTCGGACTGGCTGGATTCTTCGGCGATGTCGTGCAGTTCGTCGAGCGGGATCGGGCCACCAGCGGGCTCGAGAGATTTCTGGTGAGAGGAATGATCGCGGCGTTTGGACCAGGGTGTGGTAGCGCCAGCATCCTGTCGGCCCAAGAGCGGGCGGGACGCCCGCTCGACTGCCGGCGAGACGCCGGTGCTACTATCAGGCGCGCCCGACACTCCCACCGCAACATCTCCCTCCCATCGTTCTGGAGCCGTGTTCAGCACATCTTTCAAGATGCGGTGCACGATCAAGTCCGGATAGCGCCGGATCGGTGACGTGAAGTGCGTGTACGTCGGCGCGGCCAGCGCGAAGTGGCCTTCGTTCACCTCGGAGTAGCGTGCCTGCTTGAGCGAGCGGAGCATCAGGTAGCTCAGGATCTGTTCTTCCGGCTTGCCCGCGATCTTCTCCGTGAGCTTCTGGTACATGCGCGGCGTGATGTGCACTTCCTTCGGGATTTCGATTTCGCGCACGTTGCGGCCCGTGCCCCGGGAGGCGCGACGATCGGTCTTCATTTGCATGCGCTGGATGGGCAACGCACCGACACCCAGCGAATATCCGAAGGTGGCCGCGATGGTTTCGAAGTCGTAGACGCGCTTGGCATCGGGCTTCTCGTGAATTCGGTAGAGCGATGCAATGCGCCGGTTCTCCAGGTAATGCGCCACGCTTTCGTTGGCCGACAGCATGAACTCTTCGATCAGGCGGTTCGCGATATTGCGTTCCGAGCGCGTGATCGACTTCATCATTCCGTTCTCGTCGAACTCGATGACCGGCTCGGGCAAGTCGAAATCGATGGAGCCGCGGCGCACTCGCTTGCGGTTCAGGATCAGCGCCAGGTCGCGCATTTGCTCAAAGTGCGGCACCAGCGCTGCATACTGCTTGCGAAGCGGCGCATCGCCCTCAAGAATCGCATTGACGGCCGTGTAGGTCATGCGCTCGGCCGAGCGGATCACGCCTTCATTGATTTCGTAGCCCAGCACTTCGCCGCGATGATCGATCTCCATGACGCAGGAGAGCACGAGACGGTCGACCTTGGGACGCAGACTGCAGATGTCGGTGGAGAGTTCAAGCGGAAGCATGGGAACAGCGCGGTCGGGAAAGTAGACACTTGTGCCGCGCAGGCGTGCTTCCTGATCCAATGGACTATCTTCGGTGACGTACTGCGCCACGTCGGCGATGTGGACCTGCAGTTCGTAGTTGCCGTTGTCGAGTTGGCGCACGTGGACGGCATCATCGAAATCACGTGCCGTCTCGCCGTCGATGGTGACGATCGGCAAGTCGCGGTAGTCGCGGCGCTTGTTCAGCTCGCGCCCCGGGATCACGTTCTCCACCGACTGCGCGTCTGCGAGCACGTCTGCCGGGAAACGGTGCGGCAGGTGGTGCTTGCGAATCATGATCTCGACGTCAACGCCGAAATCGTCTTCGTAACCGAGAATCTCGACCACCTTGCCGCGCGGATTTTGCGTGGGCGAAGGCCAGTCGGTGATTTCGACGTCGACCACCACACCGTCAAGGTCATCGAGATTAACGCGGCGAGCCGCCTCGTCGCCGAGCACGCGGTCAACGTTTTTATTCGCGCCGCCTTTTGTAGCGCGACTCGTCCTCGTCTGGGCGAGCGGGACGTTTTTCCGACTGCCGCCGAGGACGGCGGCGCTACGGTCATGGTCGCCAGTGTCGGCGTGCTCCGGAATTTCCATCCCCTGCGGTATCACGACTTCCTGGCGAATTTTCTCGTCGGTGGGCGTGACGTAGTTGTAGCGCGATCCGTAGTGAAAGGTTCCGACGACTGTGGTATGCGCCCGATTTACAGGCCGGATGATGCGGCCCTCGGCACGGCCATCCGGACGAATCGTTCCGACTTCCACTAGCACCTGATCACCGTGCATAGCGTTGCCGATGAACGGCGGCGGAATGAAGATGTCTCCGGCCAGGCCCTCGAAACGGTCGCCCCGCGACTTCGGGTCGGGAAGCACGAAGCCGTAGCCGTCCCGATGCATGCTCAGCCGTCCGACAATCATGTTCTTGTCGGGCACGTTTGTTGGCAGGGCGTAGCGGTCGGAGTCTACTTTCAGGAGTTTTCCGGAGGCAACCAGGCGATCGAGCCGGTCGTTCAGTTCGCGGCGTTGCTCGCCGCGCAGGCCGAGTTCCCGAGCCAATTGCTTGTATCCGGCCGAGCGTTTGGGCTGTTGGCCGATCTTTTTCAGGATGGCCGGGTCAGAGAGCATGGGAGGAAAGCCTTTAAGAAACTATCTCACAAACGAGAATCCGACGTTTTCCACCGGGGCCGCGCGGTCGAAGGCGTAACCGCTGCACAGCGGTTACTTGCGTAACCCAAATCACGAGTCTCTTGCGTTTCCGTATGGTTCGAAAGAACGTTGCCGGATTTACAATGCAGCTAGACGCCAAATGAATTCCTGGCCCGGCACCGGTGTGAAGAAAGCACGCGAGCGGAAGTATCCGCGCGTGAAGGTGTCGATCCCTGCCGAGGCGCGGCACGTGATGGAGAGTTATCCGCGCCGCGGGCAAACTTCGAATCTGAGCGAAGGCGGATGCTACATCGAGATGGTGCAGACGCTCGAGCCGCCGACCTGCGTGGACGTTATCTTGTGGCTCAATGATGAGAAAGTGCAGGCGCGCGCCGAAGTTGTGACGCGCAACGCACATCTGGGCAACGGGATACGATTCACTCGCATTTCGGACGCGGACAAGTTGAAGCTGCGAACGTTCGTGGAGTCGGCACAGAAGAATCACGGCTTGCCGTTCCGCGGGCCGAGCCGGTTGGAACCGGCAGCCGAGTAATTTCACCCATCTTAGAAAAGCTCACCTCAGGCGCTGAAGCACCTTCCCTTCCGAACTTTGAGGCACGAGTAAACTCGCGCCCTTCCATTCGTAGTCATCCAATTGAACCTGCGTCTGGACGGGCAAGAGAGACAGCAACACGATGGGCGCCCGAGGAAAGAGCAGGAGTCTTCTGTTTAGGAACTCATGCGATCTCCGCACGAGCCTGCCTCCCCAGGTATCGTTCTTCGAGAATGTTGCGGTGGTGCAGTTCGTGCCCGGCAATGATATATGCGAGCGCCCGCACGGTGATGTCGTTCTTGTTGGCGACGCCCTGGCGCTTCCAGTCTTCGTCGCGGAGATTGCGGAACAACGAAAGAGTCGCCGCGCGCACGTTCTTAAATTCCTCCACGAGGTCCGTCAGGCGAATCGTCGAATGCGGGCCGTTGCGCGCGTAATCATCCTGCTCAAATCCAGCCAAGGGAGTGTTGTCTCCACGCGCGATGCACAGCGCACGATAGCTCATGATGCGCTCGGTGTCGATCAAGTGGCCCAACGCTTCTTTGAGACTCCACTTGCCGGGCGCGTATCGCAGTTCGCCATCCTGCTCGCTTAGCGATGACAGCAGGGCAACCGTCTTCGGCAGTTGGCTGGCAAGGGTTCCGACGACGTCGGTGCCGGGGATGAGCGAAATATATTTGTCGTAGTACGGGTTATATTCGCCTGCTTTGGGACGTTCTGTGGGCATTGTGGTCTGAGTTCTCCTGATGCCGTGCGCGTTGAGAGCGGGGACGGCAGGCTGGGATCGTGATTGTTTTTAGACGCATACGGGCCGCGAAGGTCGCAGAAAGCCGCGAAAAAGCTGAGTTTGTGACTTGGCTCCTTGAGTCAAATCCGGTGCAAGAACTGCCTCAGCCGGGGCGAAATTACCCGGGCTCGTAATCACGCAGGGATTGTCCGGATGGGCATGGGCGCAACCACGCGCTGTCGCGGAATGCAGCATCCCTTTTGGCATCAATGAAAAAGTGAATTTCCACAGCCGATGCCGGGTTTCGGGGAGTAGAATGCGTTTTGGTCACCGAAATGCGGCCAGTGACCGTTAATCCCACAACTGGAAAGGATTTACTCGAACATGTGGAAGCCCACGAATCAGCCTGCTACCCCGGGACGGCCTGGCACTCCTGAGCCGGAGCAGCGTCCAGCGATGTCCACACCGCCCGCGCCCACAATGTCGTCGGAGCCGGCTGCCCCGCGCCCGGTCGCTACCACGACCACCACGGCGGACCAGGCAACGATCGGCAAATCGCTGGTCATCAAGGGCGAAGTGACCGGTTCGGAGTCCCTGTACATCGACGGCCGCGTCGAAGGTTCGATCAATCTGGCCGGCAATCGCGTGACGGTAGGACGCAACGGTGTAGTCGCCGCCAACATTAATGCCCGCGAGATCGTCGTGCTCGGCAAGGTGCGCGGCAATCTGACCGCGAGCGACCGCGTCGACATTCGCAGTGACGGATCGCTGACCGGCGACGTCGTGGCCGCGCGCATCTCGATTGAAGACGGCGCGTTCTTCAAGGGCGGCATCGACATCCGCAAAGGTTCGCAGCAAGGCGGCCAGAAGGAAGAAGCGAAGAGCGCTTCGGCGGCTGCTGCGGAACCGGCAGTGGCGGCAAGAGCTTAAAGCAAGCAGGCTCTGGGCTTTCGCCTCTGGGCTCTGATGAAGATTTACGACAGGCATTTTCGCATCGCGAGGATGCCTGTTTTAGTTTGGGGATTGAATGATCGATGGAGCGGCGGCGGCCCCGCCCTCCAGACGGGCGAGACGCCCGCCGCTAGATTAACAACTACAACGCTGCTTCTACGACCGCTGCGCGGAGTTCCTTCACGGCCCAGTGAATCTGCTCTTCGGTGATCACGGCCGGAGGAGCTATCAGGATGTGGTCGCCCGAAATTCCATCCACACTTCCCTGCATCGGATAAACGAGCACGCCGCGTTGCGCGGCGAGCCGGCCTACGCGTGTCGAGAAAGCTTTCTGCGCAGCGAATGCCTCCTTGGTTGTTTTGTCAGACACGAATTCCACGGCGAGTAACAGGCCAAGTCCGCGCACATCGCCAACGTGTGCGACGTCCAGCAACGTGTCGAGTTCCTTGCGAAGCGTATGAGCTGCAGTGCCTGCCTTCTGCGCGTCGGCGGCCTGCAGGAGTTGATTCGACATGATATGGCGGAGTACGGCGCGTCCAGCGGCAGCGGAAACCGGATGCGCGTTGTACGTGAACCCGTGCAGAAATGCACCGGACCCGGCGGCGATTGCGGCGATGACTTTCTTGCAGGCGATGACGGCGCCAAGCGGAGCGTATCCGCTGGACAGGCCCTTGGCGGCGACGAGAATGTCAGGCGCGATGTTCCAATGATCGACAGCAAAATTGATTCCGGTTCGGCCCATGCCGGTCATGACTTCATCGGCGATCAGGAGCACACCGTTTGCACGGCACACCTCGGAGATTTTTTCCAGATAGCCCGGAGGTGGAACAACCGCACCGAGCGTCGCACCACTCAGCGGTTCAAACACAAACGCTGCTGCCGCACCCTTGGTTTCCGCGATGGCTTGCTCGAGTTCGGCCGCGTATTGCCGTCCGCAGTTGTAGCAACTGTCGGTGCAATCGAATTTGCAGCGGTAGCAGTACGGCATGCCCACGTGCGCGAATTCCTTCACCATGGGCAGGTACATCTCGCGGCGCTTGCGGTTGCCGGAGACCGAGAGCGCGCCCAGCGTCGACCCGTGATAGCTCTGCTGGCGGCTCAGCACCTGATAGCGGTTGGGTTGCCCCATCTCCACCTGGTATTGGCGTGCGAGCTTCAACGCCGTCTCAATCGACTCCGATCCGCCGCTGGTGAAGTAGACGGCGCCACCGCGGAAGTGTTCGCCCGCGAAGTCGAGCAGTTCCTCTGCATACGCTTCGGCAACGGGCGTCGTGAACTGGCTCGTGTGAACGAATTCGAGCTGCGCAGCTTGCTCGGCCATCGCCACGGAAATTTCTTGCACGCCGTGACCGATGAAGTTCACCACCGCCGATCCGGAGAAATCGAGATAGCGGTTGCCATCGGCGTCGAAGATGTAGACGCCTTCACCACGCACGGCAGCGGGAAAAGCCTTTCGGAAGGAGCGGCGCAGGACAGCAGATTCGGGGATGCTCGTCGTGGTCACGGCTTGATTATAGATTTTCAGGCGCCGCGCGAGATGCTTGGGACCGCAAGAGACTTTAACCGCTAAGGTCGCCAAGAACAGCCGCAAAGATCGCACAGATGCCGCGCCGGGTTTCTTCGCGTGCTTTGCGGTTTTTCTTGGCGACCTTTGCGGTTCAGGCTTTTTGAAAAACTAGCGGCGTGAATGCTTTTCGCCTTCCACGCCGCTTAGACTTCGGCCGATCAATTTGAGGTAGAACCAACGACTTACGCCACCGCGTCGGCCGGCTCCAGTTCTTTCTCTTCTTCCGCCTGCTGCACGTCTTGCGCTTCGGCCACGTGACGCTTCGCCACCAGCATGTAAATCGACGGCACGATGAACAGCGTGAATGCGGTTCCGATAATCATGCCGCTGACCAGCATGATGCCGATGCTGTTACGGGCGCCGGCGCCGGGGCCCGTGGCGAGCACAAGCGGGAAGTGGCCAATGACCGTGGCAGCCGTGGTCATGAGAATCGGGCGCAGTCGGGTCGTCGCGGCTTCGATGATTGCGTCCAGTTTCTGCTTGCCGCTTTCCTGCAGATGGTTCGCGAACTCGACGATCAGAATACCGTTCTTCGACACCAGTCCGACAAGCGTGATCAATCCGACCTGACTGTAAATGTTCAGCGTGGTCAAGCCGAGGAACGAGAACAGCAGCGCGCCTGACAATGCGAGCGGCACCGATCCGGCCAGAATGATGAACGGATCGCGGAAGCTTTCAAACTGCGCCGCCAGCACCAGGTAAATCAGGATCGCCGAAAGCAGGAAAGTTCCGAGGAACTTGCTGCCTTCCACGCGCAGCTGACGAGACTCGCCCGCGTAATCGACCGTGAAGCCCTGCGGAAGAATCTTCTTGGCTTCATCCTCAAGCATGGTCAAAGCACGATCGAGCGGAATGTTCGGCGGAACAACGCCTTGAATTCGAACGGCGTTGAGCTGCTGGAATTTCTTTAGCTCGCGCGGCTCGGTGGTAGCCTTCAGGGTCGCGAAGGTGGAAAGCGGCACCATTTTGTTGCCGGCCCCCGTGACGTAAATCTGCGAAAGCTGCTCGGGAGTCAGGCGCTCTGCGCGCTTTACTTGCGGGATCACTTTGTAACTGCGTCCCTGAATGCTGAAGCGGTTGACGTAATTGCCGCCCAGCATGGTGGAGAGATCCTGACCCGTCTGGCTGAGATCAACTCCTTGAGCGCGCACCTTGTCGCGATCGAACACGACTTCGGCTTGCGGCTGGTCGTACTTCAGGTCAGAGTCGGCGTAGATGAAGATGCCGCTGGTCATCGCCTTTTGCACGAGCTGGTTGGCGAACTGAACAAGCTGCTGCGGCTCGCCGGGGGAAGCAATAACGAAATCGACCGGGAAGTTTCCGCCGCCCGGCAGGGCCGGAGGCGTCAGCGGAATCACCCGGATACCGGCAATTTTCGAGAGTGGACCCGTCGATTCCACGAGCAATTGCTGCGCCGTCTTCTTACGCTCGCTCCACGGCTTGGTCACCATCCCGCCGAATCCGCCGTTGGGGCTGGTGATCTGGAAGACGCTCTGGCTTTCCGGGAAACTCTTGTAAACGTCGTACACCTCGTCGGTGTACAGGTTGGTCTGGTCAATAGTGGAGTTGGGCGCGGCCTGAATCACGCCGAAGACGACGCCCTGATCTTCCGCCGGCGCGAGTTCGCGCTGCGAGAACATATAAAACGGAATCATCAGCGCAGCCACGATCACCCACAGAGTGAGAACCACGGGGCGATAACGCAACGTCGCCGTGAGCATGCGCGAGTAAAGCCGGCGCACGCCCTCAAAGCGCCGGTTGACGATACCCGCAAACCCGCGGTCGGAAGCGCCCGGACGCAAAAGCCTCGATCCCATCATGGGCGAGAGCGTCAGGGCCACGATACCGGAGACGATGACTGCACCCGAAAGCGTGAACGCGAACTCGCGGAAGAGCGCGCCGGTCAGTCCTCCTTGAATGCCGATCGGAGCGTAAACCGCCGCCAGCGTGATGGTCATGGCGATGATCGGGCCCACGAGTTCACGCGCGCCGAGCAGCGCCGCGTCGATGCGCGAGCGCCCCTCGCGGACGTGGCGCTCGACGTTCTCGACCACGACGATCGCGTCGTCGACGACGAGCCCGACCGAGAGGACGATCGCCAGCATCGTCAGCAGGTTCAGGCTGAAGCCGAACGCGTACATGACGATCGCGGCGCCGATCAGCGACACCGGCATCGCCACCAGCGGCACCAGCGCGGTGCGCACCGAACCCATGAAGAGGAAGACGACGAGGCCGACGATCGCGATCGTCTCGGTCAGCGTCTTCGAGATCTCGGTGAGCGCGTCCTCCATGAAGACGGTCGCGTCGTACGCGAGCTTCATGTCGATCTCGGGCGGCAGCGTCGGCCGCAGCCGGTCCATCTCCGCGTGCAGGCGGTGCGCCACCTCGATCTCGTTCACGCCGGCGAGCGGCCAGACCGACAGGTAGACCGCCTCCTTCTCGCTGAACTT
>DASRDJ010000396.1:0-6853 GCA_035652655.1 Terriglobales bacterium | reverse complement strand
CACGGGGGCGATCGATGGCACCGTGCAAGACGCTTCCGGCGCCGTCGTTGCGAACGCGGACATCAAGATCATTAACCAGGACACCGGCACTGTTACGCGCGCGGCCAAAACGGATGCCACCGGGTCGTTCACTGCGACGCTGCTGCCCGTCGGTACGTACACCGTCAACATTACAAGTACGGGTTTTCGCGAAGCGAAGATTCCTGACATCACGGTGCGCGTCACTGAAACTACGCGCATGACGGCGAAGTTGGTGCCCCTCCAAGTACTCGAGAAGGTGGAAGTGCAGGCGCTGGTGCAGTCCGTGGAGACTACCACGGCAACCACGGGGCAGGCGATTGAATCGAAGACCATTCGCGATCTGCCGCTGGCGACCCAGAACTTCCAGCAGTTACTGACGCTGTCTTCGGGCGCGCAGAGCGAGTTGAACGCGTCGGCACAGTTGGGTCGCGGCAACGTTCGCGTGATCGTGAACGGGCAGCGCGAGGATAACAACAACTACTTGATCGAAGGCATCAGCGCGACTGACTACAACGTCGCCCAAGCGACGAACATCCCGTTGCCCAACCCCGACGTGATCCAGGAATTCAAGGTGCAGACGTCGTTGTACGACGCGTCACAGGGTCGGAATGGTGGCGGCAATGTGAACGCCATCATGAGGACCGGCACCAAGAATTTTCACGGTGACGTGTACGAGTTCTTTCGGAACGATGTATTGAATGCAAACGAATACTTTCTAAATGCTGCCGCACAGAAGCGGCCCCCTGTGAAGCAGAACATCTTCGGTGGCAGCTTTGGTGGACCGATTGGTACGGAGGCTCAGGCCGGATTCTTCTTTGTCAACTATCAAGGCACCCGTCAGCGCAGCGGTCTTTCCCCGGGTACGCTGATTAGTACGACGCTACCTGTGATTCCGGCATCGATTCGTGATGACGCGACCCTGGATGCCGCTATTGAAGCCGCCCCACCCAATATCCGCGTTCCCAGTGTTGACCCGGTGATTCACAAGTTGCTCCTGTTCAAAAGTGACCAGTTTGGACCAGCAGCCGGCGGCTACCTGTTTCCCGCGCTGCAGGGAAATCTGGGCGAATTTAAGTCTTTTATCGTAAGCAAACCCGGCAAGTACACGGAGGATCAATTCACGGCCAATTGGGATCGTGAATTTCGTGGTGGCAATGACAAGCTCTCAGCCCGCTTCTTCTTCTCGAACGGAGAACAATTGTTGCCGTTTGGTGCCGGCGGTCTGCAGGCTTCGTTGGGCGGAACCTTGGCCAGCAGTATCAGCGCTGGCGATCTGAATTTTCCTTACGACATCCCGCTCAACGACCGTTTCTTCAGTATTAACGAAACGCATTTGTTTTCGCCCGCAGTTGTGAATGATTTCCGATTCGGCTTTGTTCGAATCAACAATAGCCTCATCAACCAGCCACCAATCACCGCTGATGACCTCGGCATTGATCGGCCCACCAGCAACGTTACCAAGTCGATCTACAAGTTTTCACTTTCCAGTTTCCAAATGGGCCCCACGCCCCCAGCCGACCAGTTCCAGATCCAGAACAACTACAACTTTGTGGATACGCTCAGCTGGGTGAAGGGCGCTCACAGCATCCGGTTGGGTGGCGACTACACGCGCGTGAATCTCGACAAGAAGTTTCCCCAGGTCTTCAACGGTCAACTCTTCTTTGGGACGACTGCCGATGGAGAGAGCGATTTCCAGCACTTCCTCGAAGGTTCGGCCACAGGGAGTTTTGGAGGCGGTGGGGTCTTCGATCACAAGTACCGAAACAACAATTTTGGTTTCTTCGTGCAGGACGACTGGAAAGCCCGACCCGATCTCACGTTGAACCTGGGACTTCGCACCGAGATTATGGGAGCTTTCTACGACGACGCCTGCCACATCGGTAATTTCGATCCTCAGCTGGGCAACAGCGGTCAGTATCCTTTTGTCTATGGAAAATGCGCTAGCAAGTTGAACGTGGCGGGACTTACCGGGTCAGGCAACAACACTACCTACAAGAACAACTATGCGACGGGTTGGGGACCGCGCGTGGGATTTGCGTGGGACGTTCTCGGACGCCACCATACGACGATACGTGGTGGCTATGGGATCTACTACGTGCGTGAAGACGTTGGGACGGCCGATCAATTGTCGTTCCAGGCGCCGTTCCTTCCGATCGCCGGGTTGCCCAACAATGCTGGATGTCTCGGAACTTTCTTTGCTCCAGCTGGCCCCAACACTCCTCCGCAGTGCTTGACGAATGGTGCCAACCTCAACGCTCTTCCGGCTGGGAACGTACTTGATCCCGGATTCGTTCCGTGCCTCGGGGCGCTGTTGGACTTTCCAGGGAATGACACCAGCCAGTTTCCTGACTACGGCTGCGCCAACGGAAGCCCGGGCCTGGTTCCTTCCAACCTTTTGTTTGTACTCACCGTTCCACGTCGCTTCGTGACGCCGAGTACTCAGCAGTGGAACCTTACTGTGCAGCGCGACCTTGGTAAGCAGTGGGTGCTAGAGATCGGCTACGTGGGCACGCACAGCCTTCACCTGCGCGAGACGAGCACTAACATCCAAGCTAAGCTCGCCACGGTTGCCAACCCGGTGGTCGTGACGGCCGAGGACGGAACGCCGTTCCAAATCACCAACAACACAGCCAGCAACGGACCTGCCCGTTCCAACCTTTCTGGTGTGAACGGCTACGGCGGCTTCCAGATCTTCGCGAACGATGCTTACTCACACTACAACTCTCTGCAAACAACTCTCTCTCGTCGATGGGGCGCAGGATACTTTCAGGCTGCTTACACCTGGTCAAAGTCGCTGGACGCAACGTCGACTGGCAACACTGCTCTGAACACCGCGTTCAACGACGAGAGTAATATCCGCAATTCATATGGCCTGGCAGACTTTGATCGCAAGCATCGGCTGAGTGTGAGCTATAACTACGACCTCCCGATCTTCAAGAACGCAAAGGGTGCGAAGGGTGCGCTGCTGAGCAACTGGACTGTCAGTGGTGTAACGATATTCCAGTCCGGAACGCCATTCTCAGTGTTGGATTCCGCAGCGGGTTCGGCATACCTGGCTACATTTCTGTCTTTCGCTGCCCTTGGTGCTGATTTGGCACCAGGGCGTACGATTGCCAACGGGCTGACTCATGGAGACGTTCATCAGCGACTCAATGGGTATGTCGACATTAACAATTTTCAGGCTGCTCCTCCTGCTGATCAGGCTGGATGTGATGCCGATCCGACCGGTGCCGCCTGTACTACTCGCTTCGGGACGCTTCACCGAAACATTTATCGAGGGCCATTCCAGCAGAACTGGGATTTCTCGTTGATTAAACACTTCCGGTTCGGCGAGAGACAGGACCTTCGCTTTACGGCGGACTTCTTCAACCTGTGGAACCACGCGAACTTTGCGAGCCCTACATCAGCGGATGTGGAGAATGCAGGAGCGTTCGGCAAAATCAACTCCACGGTGGGCACGCCGCGCCTCATTCAGCTCTCTCTGCGGTATGCTTTCTAGCATGTCGGAAAAGGCGGCCACGACTCGCATCCCGCTTCTCGATCGTGACCAGGTTTCACCGGAAATTGCTGCGGTCTATGACGCCCTGCTGAAACAGCGGGGCGTTGTTCCTAACATGTTCAAGACGCTTGCGCACACGCCGGGACTTGCGCTCGGGGTTGCGGGCTTCTTGAAGTCGTTGCTTAGCGATGGCGCTTTGCCCGGTTGGTATAAAGAACTCGTCGCAACTCGTTTGTCGGTGCTTCTCCAGTCGGAGTACGCCATTGCAGCCCATGCCTTGTCAGCTCGTCAGAAGGGGGCTAGCGAAATACAGATCGCGGCAGTACAGTCGGATTTCGAATCCGGGCCGTTCACTGAGCAGGAAAAGCTTGGGTTGCGATGTGCTGAGCGGTTGCATCAGTCGGCGCAGCGACTGGATGACGCCTTTTTTGCTCAACTAAAGTCTGTCTACACTGACTCCCAGATCGTGGAACTAGTTGGGACCGCCGCCGCTTTCGAGTTGTTTCCGCGCCTGGTGGATGGTTTGCGCATTCCGACGACTCCGGTTCCTGAGTCGGTCGCAGGAAAGAAGGATTAATGCGTTCGCTGGCTTCAAGACTCTCGGTCATGAGCGGGGAAGGCGCGCTTTCAGTATTCGCGCGCGCGAAGGAACTTGAGCGGCAAGGTCGGTCGATCATTCATCTCGAACTGGGCGAGCCTGATTTTCACCCTGCGACCCCCGTGCTGGAAGCGCTGGAGAAGGCGCTGCGGGCTGGCAAGGACCGTTATTGTACGGTCGCTGGAATTCCCGCCCTGCGCGAAGAGCTCGCCGCCTACCTGCTGCGCACGCGTCGCATCCATGTAGATCCCAAGAACATAGTCATGGCTCCGGGATGCAAGCTTTCGTTATTCCTTACGCTAATGGCCATCGTTAACCCGGGCGACGAGGTTCTCTACCCCGACCCCGGCTTCCCCGGCTACGCTTCGATTACTGCCGGATTCGGTGGCGTGCCCGTCGCCTACGAACTTTTGGAGCGGCACGGCTTCCAACCTGATCCCCAGGAGATTGCCGCGAAGATCACCCCGCGCACCAAGGCAATTCTGACCTGTTCGCCGAACAACCCAACCGGCACCGTGTATACCGATGCGGTTCAACGACGGATCGCCGAGTTGGCCGTCAGGCACGATCTGTACGTGCTCTCGGATGAGATTTACGCGCGCATCATATACGGCGAAGATTACATTTCCATGTTCAGCTATCCGGGTATGGCCGAGCGCACCGTGATCATCGACGGGTTCTCCAAGAGCTTTGCGATGACCGGATGGCGTCTCGGATATGCGGTGGCACCGCCGGAAATCGCGGAACAACTGGATCTGCTGGCGATCAACACCTATACCTGCGTCGCTGAATTCACGCAGTACGCGGCGATCGAGGCCTTGCGCGATACATCTGCCGCCACGCCGAAGATGGTGAAGGAATTCTCCAGCCGTCGCGAACAGTTCGCGCGGGAGTTGAACGAAATTCCGGGCTTCCGCTGCCCCGCTCCCGACGGAGCGTTCTATGCGTGGGTCAACATTGCGGGAACAGGCATGAGTGCCGATGAAGTCTGCCAAATCATGCTCGAGGAAGCTGGCGTGGCTGCCATTCCCGGAGCCGCATTCGGCATGTCGGGACGGGAGTTCGTGCGATTCTCGTTTGCATCGTCGAATGCGATGCTGCATGAGGCCGTGCAACGGATTCAGAAAGCCTCGACGGCATGGCAGCGCTCCCCGGTAGCGCGCTAACAACTATTTTTCAGGCACGTGGCAGCGCCTTGCGATCGCTGCGGTAGTCTTTCCAGGACTTCTTTGCAGGTCATGCTCTCACGGAGACCCACGAAATGAAGGAGACTTCCAGACCCCTGCGGTTCCCAGGCTCGGCCTTATTGCTTCTGCTCGCCACGGCTGCATTCTCCCAATCGCGTCCGTTGGCCAACGTCGACCACGTTCACATCATTTACAAACGCCTCCTCCCGCAGATCGAAAAGATTCCGATCTTTGATCATCATGCCCACCCTGGCTTCCCCGATGATCCGGATGTGGATGCCATGGCGTCTCCGCCGGGCAGCGCACCTTTGCGCGAACGCGACTCAAACCCTGAGCTGGTGGCGGCGGCAAAAGCACTGTTCAACTATCCCTACGACGACTTGTCGGCCGAACACGCGAAGTGGTTGGTCAGCAAGAAGGCAGAACTGAAGAAGCAGCAGGGCAAAGCGTATTTCTCGAACCTGCTCGACAAACTGAACATCGAGCAAGGCGTTGCCAATCGTGCCATGATGGCGGATTATCTCGATCCCAAGCGGTTCGTCTGGGTTTTCTTTGCAGACTCCTTCATGTGGCCGTTCGACAATCAGAAAGAGAAGGCACGCAATGGCGACCAGGCGGTGTACATTCCGCTGCAGGAGAAGATGCTCCACCGCTGGATGGAACAGGAGCAGGTGAAGAGTCTTCCCCCTGGCTTCGACGACTACCTGAAATTCATCACGCAAACGCTCGAGGACAATCAGAAAAAAGGCGGCATCGCCATGAAATTTGAAGTCGCCTACTTCCGGTCGCTACGGTTTGGAGATCCGAGCCGGGAAGATGCGGAAGCGATCTACAAAAAGTATGTTGCGGGGGGAGTGCCAACCGAGCCCGAGTACCGCACGTTTCAGGATTACATCTTTCGTTATCTGATTCGCGAAGGCGGGCGTTTGCATCTTCCCGTTCATATTCATACCGCAGTCGGCATTGGAGACTATTTCAATATCTCTGAAAGCAATGTGATGAATCTGGAGAACATCCTGCGTGATCCGCGCTATGCCAGTACCGTATTCGTACTAATTCACGGAGGGTATCCGCTGGAACGCGAGGCCATCTGGCTGGCTTCGGTCAAGAATGTCTACATGGATTCGTCGCTGATGGAAGTCGTCATGTATCCGGCGGCCTTCAAAGATTCGCTGCGCCAGTGGCTGGAAACCTTCCCCGACAAAATCACGTTCGGCACCGACTCATTCCCGTACAATGACGCTCTGGGCGCGGAAGAGAGCTACTGGTTAGGCGTGCAGACTGCGCGCACAGGGTTGGCAGCAGCGCTGGCTGAGATGGTCGCCACCGATGAAGTCAGCGAAGCCAAGGCGCTCGAAATGGCTCACGCCTATCTGCACGACACGGCGGTGAGTTTGTACCCAGGAAAGGTCCACTGATGCCCAAGGCGAAGAAGACCACGCGCAAAACTGGTGTCTCGAAGAAACGAAAAAAAGTACCGAAGCGCGGTGCCGCCAAGCTTGCCCCCGCGAAGATGTCGGGAGTCAAAGGGGAACTGAAGTACATCCC
>DASRDJ010000395.1:0-2465 GCA_035652655.1 Terriglobales bacterium | reverse complement strand
TGACCGCGGGCGAAGGACCATCGCTGGTCATCGCCGGCGCGGGCAGCGGCAAGACACGCACCTTGGTCTACCGGGTGGCCTATTTGATCGAGTCGGGAGTCGATCCCTCTCATGTTCTGCTCTTGACCTTCACGCGAAAATCGTCTCAGGAGATGCTGGAACGAGCCGGTGAGCTAATTGGTGCACGTAGCGAACGTGTCCGTGGCGGCACGTTCCACTCCGTGGCCAATACGTTACTCCGGCGCTATGGCCGGTCTATCGGTCTTGAGCCGGGCTTCACAATTCTCGACCGGGGCGACGCTGAAGACTTGATTGCCCTGGTTCGTACGCAGCTGGGTTTGAACGAAAAAGATAAGCGGTTCCCTCGCAAAGCGACGATTGCGGAGATATTCAGCAAGTCCGAGAATACGCTGCGCCCGCTCGACGAAATCGTGGTCGAAGAGTTCAGTCATTTTGCCGACCATCTGGATGCGCTGGGCCAGCTGCAGCGGGGATATCAGGCGTCGAAGCGTCAGCGCCAGCTGGTGGATTATGACGATTTGCTGGTGTTACTGCGGCGGCTCGTGATGGAGGACGAAGCGATCCGTCGGACCATCTCGTCCCTGTATCGGTACATTCTGGTGGATGAGTATCAGGACACCAATCGTTTGCAGGCGGATGTCGTCCGGCATCTCGCATCCACCCATCAGAACGTGATGGTCGTCGGCGACGACGCGCAATCTATCTATGGTTTCAGAGGCGCGACGTTCAAGAACATCATGGAGTTCCCATCGCTCTTTCCCGGAACTACCATCTATAAGCTGGAAGAGAATTACCGCAGCACCCAGCCGATCCTGAATCTTGCGAACTGCATTATTGAAGAGGCGGCGGAGAAGTACAGCAAGCAGCTCTTCACGAGGAAGCTCGATGGGCCGTTGCCGGTTTTGGTGGAGGCGGCCGGGGAGAATGCTCAATCGCGTTTCATTGCGCAGAAGATTTTGGAGTTGCGTGAGGAAGGCATTCCGCTCGACGAGATGGCGGTGCTGTTTCGATCCAGCTTCCATTCCTTCGATCTTGAAATTGTCCTGTCGCGTGCCGGGCTCCCGTTTGTCAAGCGAGGAGGGATGAAGTTCATCGACACAGCGCACGTGAAGGATCTTCTGGCGCATTTGCGGGTCGTGGCGAACCCTCTGGATACCGTCAGCTGGCACCGGGCGTTGATGTTGGTCGAAGGCGTGGGTCCAAAGAAGGCTCAGGATCTGTTGGCGGCGATCGTGAAGGCGGACAATCCGTATCGTGTCCTGCG
Organism: Terriglobales bacterium; assembly: GCA_035652655.1. GTDB lineage: Bacteria > Acidobacteriota > Terriglobia > Terriglobales > Acidobacteriaceae > Gp1-AA133. Next base: position 1,180 of record DASRDJ010000395.1, on the reverse strand, counting down.
CGAGGTGTCGGGCAAGTCGGGAAAAGGACTCAAGGATCTCGCGCTCACGCTCGAGAGTCTGTCCGGCTCAGATGATATGCGTCCGGCTGAGCAAGTGAATCACATCTATGAGTACTATATGCCCATCTTGAAGGCACAGTACGACGATTATCCGAAACGGATCAGGGACCTGGATCATCTCCATACCATCGCCGAAGGATATCCTGAACTTGATCAGCTGCTGGCGGATCTTGCGCTGGAGCCGCCCGATGGCAGTGCGATTGATGTGGGCGCTTCGGACCGCGATGATGAACGGCTGGTGTTGTCCACTATCCATTCGGCAAAAGGGTTGGAGTGGCAATGTGTGTTCGTCATTTGGATCGTGGATGGCCGGTTCCCGTCCGTGTACTCATTCGTGACCGATGAGGACTTGGAAGAGGAGCGGCGGCTTTTTTATGTGGCCGTTACACGGGCGAAGCAGCATCTTTTCCTTACCTATCCGATCAATGTCTTCGACAAGGGCAGTGGCATGCTGCTCTCGAAGCCGACTCGATTCCTTGACCACGTTTCCCCCGCAATGTTCGAAGCCTTGGCGCTGGTCGAGGAGGGAGGGCAGTCCGACTGGTACCCTCACGACGATCGGTACGTGTAACCAGCCGCTTGTTCAGACTTCGCGCGCTGTGGTTGAATCACCTCATGCGATGTGCCGGGGTTCGGATCCTCGGAGTTGCGCTGGTGGCGTTCGGCCTCTTGTTGGCGCCGACTGCGGGGGTTGGTGAGGACCGGTCGCTGTCTACCGCGCGGATATGGCGTCAGTTACTTGGCGAGGCTCACGCCTTGGGCCTTCCGACGAAGTTCCTCAAAGCAGTCCCACCGGGCTTTGTTCAGTTTGAGTTCGACGATTTGCACAGCTATGCCGCCGAATATCATCTCGGGGAGCATCGGATGGTACTGAATCGCGCGCTGTCCTTTAATGGAGCCGGGGCGACGTTGCGTCCGCTCGGGCGACTCACCCATGTTGAGCTCGAAACGCTCTATCACGAATTGTTCCATGCCTATATCGATTACCTGGTGACGGCGGCTGAGACATCACCAGAGGTTGCGTCGGATCCGGTGCTCGCATTGGCGAGAGTGCAACAGCGCTGTCACTATGGATCGGTGTTGATCACACCGGTCGTGCAGAGGAAGGGTGAAACGGAGG
>DASRDJ010000394.1:0-4848 GCA_035652655.1 Terriglobales bacterium | reverse complement strand
TTCGCGGAGAAAGCACAGTCCGACGTCGACGACATCGAGTACCAGACCCAGCGCGAAGTCGAAAAGCATCCCGAGCGCAAGGAAGATCGCGAAAAGTTTGTGCAAGGCTGGCAGAAGGAAGTTACGGAGTTGCAGGACTTCCTGAGCCACGGAACCCTGCCTGCGGTGCAACTCGACAGCAGGCACCCAGAGATCAGCGGATGGATCCTGTTCAGCACGCACAACAAGTGGATTGGCGATTGGAAAAAGCCCGAGGAATTCCTGTTCAGAATTCCTCTCGGCTCACAGATTGTGGAATTTCCATTCGCGCTGCCCGCGCAGAAAGGCGATCTGATCTTGCGCCAGCGCAGCGACTAGCGCAGGCTACGCTACCGAGCGTTGCTGCGACGAAGTTTTCAGGAGCAGATCGCGCAACGAAACCAGTCCCTTGAGTTCCTTACCGCTCACGATGGGCAGATGGCGGAACCCGAACTCCTTCATCAAAAACAGGCACTCCTCCGCCGACTCGTTCACATCGACGCCGCGCGGATTCGGTGTCATCACTTCCGACACCTTGGTCGTGCCCGGGGTGCGGCCAGCTGCGACCACGCGGTTCATGACGTCGCGCTCGGAAAAAATACCCACCAGCAACCCATCGCGCAGCACGGGCAGTGCGCCGATGCTGTGTTCCATCATGAAGCGCGCCGCTTCCAGCACGGTCTTTTCGGCATCGATCGAATACACGCGCCGGTCCTTCACAAGATCGTACACAGTCGACATGTTTCCTCCTGAAACTCTTCTGGAGAGCGGGGGATGGCTCGCCGGTGCAGGCCGGCGGAGCGAAGTTGGACTCGTACTTTACCACAGACTCCGTGAACCACGATGGCGGAAGGTGGCTTTTGAACAGAAAAAAAGGCGCCCGGCGAAGCGGACGCCTCCATTGCCCCGAAACCCGCGTCAGAAGCGGAAAGTCGGGCCAAACGTTACCCGCAGGTTGTTGTGGGTTCCGTTCTTGAAGTAGATCTCGTCGCCCACCTCGGCGCGCAACCCGATCGGTCCCACGAAGCCTTCCAGACCAGCGCCCGGATAGATGGCCGCCGCCGTGTTGCCGGTGGTCACGTCGCTCAGCGAGTTTTGAAAGCCGCTGGTGGCGTTCTGGTTCGACACGCTGAAGTTGATCAATCCGGCTTTGAAGGTTCCGAACAAACGAACCGGTCCGCCGCTGGTACCGAACTTCGGTCCGAACAGCGCATGCAAAGTCCGCAGGTCGGTGCTTACGAACCGAGTGTTTACGCCGTCGGAAAAGGTCGTGGTGAAATTGCGTGTGAAGTCGTAGGCCATTTCGGCCTCGATCTGCACGTTGCTGCGCACGTTGAACGCCGCGCGTCCGCCCACGCCGATGAAATTAATGTGCGGGCTGGTACGGCTAAGGTTGAAATAGTCCGCGAAGACTCCTACCTGCACGTGATTTTCGGACTCCTGCGCAAACGTGGCAGGTGCCGCCAACAAAAAACCCAAAAGTGCCAGGACAATACTGCGCTGCATACTGAAAAACTCCCCGTGTGCTGGTTTGACTTGCGCCGCCGACACATCTTCCCTGCACGTCACGACTGGGCAGGAAGGAGGGTGTGTGGGTGGTTGCGGATGTGATGCCGCGCGGGTAACGCAGGTTGGACTCGCGCCGGCGCGCATGCGATAGTTGTGCGCAGCTACGTACAAACTCTCAAATTTCTGCAGGCTTGTCCGTAGGAAACTCTGCGCACTCCGACGGTCGTCGCAGAAACAAAACGGCGCGGACCTGGCCGTCCGCGCCGCGATTCGGAATTTTAATCAGATCTACTGGAGGTGATTGATCTTCATTGCTGTCTGTACTGCGGGCGTCGACTTCTCCCGCCGCTCCATCGACACCACAAGATACTGGTGTTCCTTCTTGTCATTCGCCGTCAGGTGCAAATAGAAGCGATCCTCTTCCAGGCGATAGTCCACGTCTTTGCCCACCGGCAACAACACGGGATGCTTCGCATCCTTCGCGCGCAGGTGGAACAAAACGTTGTCGCCCTGTAACACGTATTCCTGGCACAGAGTCGTGTCCGCCGCGTCGGTTTCGTGCGACGCATTCTCGAACACCGTGCACTGCAGCGACTCCATCTGCAACAACTGCCCGGTATGGTACTTCTTCGGTTCCTGGGCCTGCGCCAGCGTCGCCAGCATCAGAACCGCGAGTGCCATGTTTGTCTTCATTAATCTTCCCTCGTCCTAACGATGCTGGTCGACAACTCCCGAACTGCAATCATTGTTTTCCGGAAACGTACATGGCAGGTAGATAACGGCGGTAACCGGTGCTGGTAACGGGCGGGAAAGGCGCTGCGATTTGGAAGCGGGACCGCTGAAACTCAGCGCTGGACGAGGCTTTCGAGGGTCCCGAAGAAGGCCGGGAACGAGATGACGGCGGCGTCGGCCCCCAGAATCTGGGTCTCTCCCTGCGCTCGCAAGGCCGCAACGGCGAACGCCATGGCGATGCGGTGGTCCCCTAGCGAATCGATTTCGGCCCCATGCAGGGATTGACCGCCGGGCACCGTGACCCCGTCTTCATGCTCCTCGACCTGCGCTCCCATCGCGCGCAGGTTAATCACGATAGCCTGGATGCGGTCGGACTCTTTCACGCGCAATTCCTTGGCGTCGCGAATGCGAATCCCACCCTCGGTGAAGGGAGCAATTGCAGCCAGGACCGGGATCTCGTCGATCAGCGCGGCGGAATCAGCACCCACGATTTCCGCCGACTTCAGATCCTGTCCTTCCACCCGAACCGTTCCTACCAGTTCGCCGTGCTGCTCTTCCAGTTGCGTGATCGAAATCCGCACGCCCAGCCCGATCAGGATGTCCAACAGGCGGGCGCGCGTCGGGTTCATCAACAACGAATCGACAATCAGCTCAGAGCCCGGGAAGAGCGCAGCCGCGCAGAAAAAGAACGCGGCGCTTGAAAGATCACCAGGGACGCGGGCCTCGATCGCGTGCAGCTTCTGTCCCCCCGCAATGCGGGTGGAGTTGCCGTTGCGCTTCAGCTCCACGCCGAAGGCGCGCAGGGCAACTTCTCCGTGGTCGCGCGTCCGCAGCGGCTCTTCCACGCACGTCTCGCCGTCGGTGTACAGTCCTGCAAACAGCAGGCACGATTTCACCTGCGCGCTGGCTACCGGCATCTTGTAATGGATCGGCTTCAGGTGTCCGCCCGTGATGTGCAGGGGCGGACGTTCACCCTCGGCTGAAGTGATCCGGGCGCCCATCTCGCCCAGCGGTTTCATGATGCGGGCCATGGGGCGGCGCGACAAGGATTCGTCGCCAAAAACTTCGGAAGTGAAATCCTGGCCCGCCAGAATTCCGCTCAGCATGCGCATCGTCGAACCGGAGTTTCCGCAATCGAGCGCGCTGGCGGGTGCGGAGAGCGTGAGACCTCGCCCTTCGATCTCGATGACATTCGCGCTCGCATCAGTACGCTCCCACTTCACACCCAGCTGTCGCATGCAGGCCAGCGTCGACGCGCAGTCGGCGCCGGTCGAGTAGTTTTCGAAACGCGACTTCCCTTCCGCCAGCGAGCCGAGCATGGCGTAGCGGTGCGAAATAGATTTGTCGCCGGGAAGGCGCAAGCCTCCGGAAAAATGCCGCGCAGGCCGCACCATCACGCTGGAGCCGAGTTTCATCGTCCCATCCAATATATCGGATAACGCTTGCTAGCCAACGGTCGCAGAGAATGCAACATGGCTCCCAATGTGACCATGGGTAGCACGCGCCAGCGTGACCGAGATCACACCCACTTTCGCTCCGTCACCGGTAAGCTGAGAGTCCCCTCGCCGAGCACTGGCAAATCCCTTTCCGGGAGATGCCTCTGGATAACCGCAGCCGCATTCCATCCCTCGACGGGCTGCGCGCCGCCTCACTTGCGTGCGTGCTGCTCGCCCATCTCTCGGGCACGCGTCACTTTTTTCGCTGGGGGATCCTCGAAATCTACGGGAACTTTGGCGTGCGTGTATCTCCGGATACCTGATCACGACGCTTCTGCTCAAAGAGCACCAGCGTACCGGTTGCATCTCGCTGAAGGATTTTTATGTGCGGCGCGCCTACCGGATTCTGCCGGCCGCTTACGCGTTCATGCTGGTCGCGATGGTGGCCGAGTGGCACACGCTGTCATGGGCCAACCTGCTCGCGGCCCTGACATATTTGAGCAACTACTGCCACGGAGGAAGCTGGACGCTCGGGCATCTGTGGTCGCTCTCGGTGGAGGAACAGTTTTATTTGCTTTGGCCGGCGCTGCTCGCGGTGTCTTTCGCAGGCGCCTGTGGCTGGTGGCCGCCCTGCTGCTCGCGGCGCCCCCCTTGCGCGTTTTGTTCTGGACGCTCTGGGGACCTCGCGGGCTCGAGCACCCTTTTCCAGTTGTGATGGATGCTCTCGCCGCCGGCTGCGCGCTCGCAATGATTGAGCCGCAGTGGCGCCAAAGAGACGCTTGGCTGCGCAGCCGCTGGTTTCTGCTCATCCCGGCGATCACTGCTTTGCTGCCCCTACTTCAGGTTCATCACAATCGGATCTACCAAGTGGCGGGTTTGACAGCGATCCATATCGGTATCGCATTGTTCATCGCGCGCGCAGTGCGCATGCAATCTCGCGCGCTCAACTGGGGGCCGGTCGTGTGGCTGGGCACGCTGAGCTACAGCTTCTATCTCTGGCAGCAGCCTTTTCTGAATCGCGGATCGAACACGTGGTGGACGGCATTCCCGCAGAATCTGGTGCTGGCGTTGGTGTGTGCGATGGGCTCGTACTACGGTGTGGAGAAGCCGTTCCTCGAATTGCGCGAGCGGCGGAAGCAACGGGCAGCGGTGG
>DASRDJ010000393.1:0-10991 GCA_035652655.1 Terriglobales bacterium | reverse complement strand
CGGCCCCACCATCCACCACCACAGTCCCATTCACCACCAAATACCTCACCCCGACACTAGGCACGTCCGGCTTCTCAAACGTCGACTGATCCCGAAACTTCTCCGCATCAAACACCACCACATCCGCGTCCGCCCCAACCTGTACCCGCCCTTTCTTCCGCGCAGCCGCCGTACTGCGTTCCAACCGCACAGCCGGCATATACGACATCTTCCGCACCGCCTCCATCAACGAAATCGTGCGCCGGTCATGCACATACTGCGCGAACGTCCGCGCAAACGTTCCCGGATTACGCGGATGCCCGCTAAACCCATCGCTCGCTACCATTGTCAGAGGATTCGCCATCACCTCATCCACCACCGCCTGCTTGTTATTAAACATAATGACGATCTGCGGCTTGGGAGACGCATGCAGCTCCTCGAACCGCTCCTTCGTCAGCCGTTCCCCGGTATTCGGGATCATCAAATCCGAATACTCCATGCCGGATTTCTCCCGCCACCCTGGATTGAACAGTGCCGAATTGATCTGCGTCATCCCCGCTATATAAGGATAGGATTCGGTCGTCACATCCAGTCCTCGCGCGCGTGCCCCAGCCACCATCCGCAAACACTCCGGAGCATCTCCCAGGCAACTGCTGTTGATGTGCACGATATGCAGCGACGCCCCGGTCACGGCGGCGGCCGCAATCACTTCCCCGACCGACTCCACCCGCTCCCCGCGCATGTGCACAAACACCGGTACGGCTCGCTCCGCCGCTACCCGAAACATCTCGATGATTTCCTGCCGGCTCGCCCCGGGTGTGTACTGAATGCCCATTCCGATTCCAAGCGCTCCCGCATCCAGTTCATCGCGCACCCGTTGTTGCATGCGCGCGATCTGCTCCGGCGTGGCCGGATCATTCGTGGCCGCCCCGGTATGCGGAACAACTTCCCCCTCCCCAGCCTCGCCCTTACCCAGCACTGCATTCCGCGTCCACGGATGACTCGCACTCGTTCCGAAATTGATCAGCGAGTGATCCCGCCGCTGCTCCAGAAACTTCCGCACATCATTTGGACCAATCTCGAGCTCAAGCGCCGTCGTCACCCCATCCATCGCCTTCAACCGATATACCGCGGGAGTCAGTTCATGCTGATGCAGGTCGATAAATCCCGGCGCCACCACCAACCCGGTCGCATCAACCACGCGCGTGCCCGTAAGCGCCTTTTCACTGACAGCCACAATCTGCCCAGCTCTGATTCCTACATCCCGCACCGCATCCAGCGAAGTCTCCGGATCCACCACCCGCCCACCATGAATCACCAGGTCGTAGCGCTCCTGCGCAACACCACGATCCACCAAGCAACTCGCCAGCACAACCACCAGCACACTCACTCGCCGAAGCAGCGACATGGAACCTCCAGGCAGATGTTAGAGAATCGCCGCCATTGTACCTACGCAACATCGCTCGCAACTTGTCAGAAACGTAGTGCCTCCCGGAACTCCTCGTCACCTTGCAATCCCCTCCCTCTCCGGATACGATCCCGACGGGCATCGCATATGCGCTGGCCATTCAGCACCGACACCATTCGCAAGCTGGTTCCCTCAGGAACGAGCGCCGCCCCAAACTTAGCTTTCGCATTCAAGCTTTTCCGCCAGCTAGCGAGTGAAAGCGTTCACCACAACATCTTCATCTCTCCCACCAGCGTCATGCTCTCTCTCTGGTTGTTGCGCGAAGGAGCCACGGGCGACACTAAAACAGCGTTGGATCAGGTTCTCGAACTCGCTGACATCGGCGCCCACGCACTGCAAACCGCCGTCCTGGATTTGAAATCAGCACTCCAGATCCACCAACCGGGCCTCGCAATCACCGTCGCCAACTCTCTCTGGTGCAACCGCAAGTGCGCGCCGCTCCCTGACTACACCGCCAAGGCGGCCGACGAATATGACGCCGAGGTTTTCCCGCTCGATCCTCACTCCGCAGGCACGGTCTCCACCATCAACTCTTGGGTTTTTCAAAAGACAGGCGGGAAAATCCAAAGCATCCTAAGCCAGATCGACCCTCTCGCGTCTCTCCTGGTTCTCAACGCGATCTATTTCAAGGGATCGTGGGCGCTTCCTTTCGACGCCGATGAGACTAAAGTCGACCCCTTCCACACCAGTGACGGCCGCGATCGGCAACTTCCCTTTATGACTCAGTACGATTCTTATCCTTACTATGAAGAGTCCAGTTTCCAGTGCGTTCGTCTCGATTACAAAACGTCGCTTCTATCCATGTGTGTCTTTCTCCCCGCGCTGCGCTCGAGTCTGAGTGAATTCCTCCCCACGCTCGATTGCGACTCATGGCAAAAATGGATGCGCAGGTTCGACGAGGTTCAGGGATTGGTGCGTCTCCCGCGATTCGAACTTACTTGCGACACGCATCTCGTACCGCGCTCGAAGCACGCGGCATGGGCATCGCTTTCGATCCCCGCCGCGCCCGCTTCGATACGATTCACCCGCCGCCGCCCGAAATCCATGTCAGCGACGTTTTGCATCGCGCATTCGTCCAGGTCAACGAAGCGGGTACTGAAGCAGCCGCCTTAACCGGCCTCATCGCCTGCTTTTCATCCGAACAGATTCAGAAACCTCCCCCCCACATTCCGCATGGTCGTCGACCGCCCCTTCTTCTTCGCCATCACTGAAAATCGCACCCGATCCATTCTCTTCATGGGCTCGGTTGAGCAGCCTTAGCGTCCCAGCGAGGCGGGGGGGGAGCACCCCAGTCACTGACATGGAGTTGTGCAACCTATGCCCGCGCCCGTGCGAGACATCGGGAAGACCAAGAAAAGCCTGCTTAGGATGGAGGGTTTGGAAGCCGCAGCGCCTGACCCAATGATTCCGCGTTCTGACAGTCTGGCTCAAGGCCGATTGAACAACAGCCCTGACAGCCTACGGGTTCGATACTCTGGCATTGTTGGAGTTCTCCTCAGCCGGGTCCGCCGTGCCGTCGGACCACCAGCCTGCGGGGATCATGAATACGTCGATTGGTTCCGGAGCGCCGCTGAACTGTGGATTCAGCATGACGGGAGACTTAGACAGATCTGCGCCCCAAACGCCACCATCCATAAGCGGAGTGTAAAACATCAGGTGCGCCATCCAGTTGTGTCGACCCTCATCCGTCAGGTACTGGTTCTTCGACATCATGTACGACATGGCCCCAGGCTCCAGCGGCGGCAGTCCTTGTTTCATAAACTTCTTGATGCCGTCGATGATCTGAGCTTTCGATTGACCGGCCAACACCATTTCCGTTCTTTTGTACGTCATCGGCAGGATGGAGCGGGCAGCCGGCGGATTGAAGCACACCGGACCTCGAATTTTCGGGTTCCAAAAATTAGCCGACAATCTACCCTCGAATGGGCCCATCCACCCGCGCTCCACCACGCATACGAAACCATTCCTGCCCTCGACGGCTGTTTCATAGCCATGCGGCCCAAGTACCAGAACCTTCGCATCGTGGGATATCGAGTCTGGAGCCGCACTTCGTGCCAAGGCTATTTCGGCATTTCGATCCGGCATCAGGTACTCGTTAAGCGTGGCCATGCTGGAATAAGTGGTCTTGGATTGTGCGTGCATTTGCAGGCTCGCACCCAGCGCGAAACCCAGCACGCAGCTAGCGACTCTGACTATCTTGGATGTCCTTCGGCTCATGCATTTCCCCTTTCGCCGCGGATCGTGGGACGATCCGGGTTCTACGATGCGGCCACTCCACTTGCGAACAGTATTCACACTTCACTTGCGACTTGCAAGTAAGTATTAAACACTCTGCAGGGAAGATGGGCCGAAATAGGTCAGGCCGAAAACCGCGCGATCAGGACGCCCGCGGAACGCTTCAGCGTAGATGCCGCACGACCGCAGGTCGCTGCTGATCATTCGCGACATGATGCTGCAGGGCGCCAGCATCTACAAAACATTTCTGGAGTGTTATGAGGGGATTGCCGCCAACATTCTGGCCGACCGCCTGCGGAAGCTCGTCGCCTACGGAATCATCACCACGAAACCGGATACGTCCGACGTCCGAAAGATAATTTACTTGCTCACCAGAACAGGCATCGATCTGGCGAGCACGCATCCCGGAGTCGGCCCGCTGACCGCACTGGCATTCGAGTTAGTGATTGGAACGCCCGAAGTGAAGGTAGAGCCATCTCCACTCTCGATGAAAACTCGAACGGGTGCGCGGGCTTGAACGAGTTGCCTCTCAAGCAACGAGCCAAACCCATTGCAGTGCGAGTGCACGACGAGGTATGGGGAGGCATCGCCCGAGAGGGAGAAGATTCCGCAGCCATCAAGGATCACTGTTGCGCTGCTGGTTTCTCCGCTAACTGACTGGCGATGCCATTGAAAATCTTCAATACTTCTTTTTTGCCGGAACCCCAGGAAACCGCTTTGCCACCGGAGCGGGAAATGCCGATCACGACTCGTGAATGCGACTCATCGAGAGCGGTTACAGTGAGCTTCATGTTGTAGCCCCAGGACCAGGCAGTTGTTCCTACATGAAATTCGGCAGTGTGTTTGGCATTGTCGGTCGACTTGATTTCATGATGCTGTGCCTGAATCGATTTCAGGGCTGCAGCGAATACCGCGCTGGAGGAAGCGTCGAAATCGCGTTTGGACCAGTCAGGAGGTTCTTGGGCGAGAAGAAGACTAACGGATAACAAGAGGGCGAGAACGAGCAGGATACGCTTCATAGCTCCTCTGAGAAGCGGACCGGCTGCGAGCCGATGCTGCCGCTCCGCTGCAGATCGATGCTCGATGTTGCATCATGCGCTATCGGGAACTGTGTTCTCAGTGATTTCGCATCAGCGAAAAGAAAACTTGATGAGAGCTTATCCCGGATCGGGAAGTGGGATCTGGAAGAGTTGGTGGGCCGGAAGGGATTCGAACACCGACCTAGGGATTATGAGTACACAAGAAGGTTCCGATTACACTCAGAACCATTCCTACAATTTTCCAGCCAGCGTAGCGATTACACCAAAACCCCCGATCTGGGCGCCACCGAGACAGGGTTTGGTGAAACGAGAATGTTACGCGGGTCCCCGAGCCATTCGATCGAGCGAAGTTCCACTTGCCCCTTGCCATGGTGTGAGACTCGAATCATCTCGGGAGGCAGCAACCTTTTCGGACGCGACGCTATGCATCGCACTCTTGGGAGCGAACGTGCCCACACGTGGGACTTCTCCTTCAGCACTTCGATGCGACGAATTCCGACGCACAGCTCCAACGGTCATTCGAGTTAGATCAAACAGGGTGTAGATGCAATTGGCACGCAACAAGTCACTGCGCACGGTCAGTATCTCGCGCCGCAGGTAGCGAAACGCCCGGGAGCCGTGCTTGGACGACGGCGGAACAACGGCGCCGCTTCCATTCGAATCGAACAAACAGGGCTTCAGCTGAACCACCAGCAGCAGACCGTCTGTGTGAAAGAATTCTCCGGTTGCGTTTCGCAGGACATGATCCATCGCAGGCCGAGCGACCGAGGCCACGCCTTCCACGCAACCTGCTACCGACAGATCCCTTAAGACTGTTTGTTGTTCTTCGTGCAGGTCGTCTGCCACGTGGTGGATAAAACCTCTGTGCCGAATCGAGAGCGTGGCACCCGTCTCACGAACTGCCGCGCTGCCCCATAGGGGCGTACCTTGCCACTTATCTTCCAGTTCCCATATGCGGATGTGATTCCGCTTTTCGTTGCTGTTAAATGCCTTCTCCAGTGTCAAGTTGGGTTTGCGACCCTCCAGAAATTGGGAGGACATTGGAGCATTGTCATAGCTCGTCTTTGCCAGAAAGGCGTAGAACTGACGCATTACGGCGTGGGACGAAACCGCGTCACTTTGCTGCCAGCCCGCTGCTTGGAATGCGTGCTCCAAATCTGTGAGCGAACCCGCGAATACCAGGTTCACAACGTCGGCGGCACTTCCCCTCTTCGTGTAGGTGCGATCAGGTAGTTCCTTCAACCTGCTGATCAGTTCGTCGTTCTGCTCTAGGGCTGGAGTCTCGGTAACGGGAGGGAGATCCGTAGGAAGAGTCGCCGCCTGCGTGAGTTCCACTTCTATGTCGGATCCGGGTTTCAGATCGATTTCAGGTTCCGGAAAGACCGGAAAAAACAACTTGTAACCCAGCAGAAACGGGTCCGGATACAGATGGAAAGACGGCAGGTATTTAAGGCGGCTGCTGATGCGCCCTTCCGGCGTGTCAGTGCTGCGAATGCCTTCGATGACTCCGTGCTTGACGCTTTCCCGAGCGTTATCAATGAGCCTCACTCGTCCGTTGATTTCGATTACATCGCCGCCGGGCGGCAAGAGGCGGGAAAAAACAATCTCAAGTGCGGCTGTCTCGTGCCACATCCCAAGCCCGACTCGGTGAACGGACAAGACCCTACCCTCGATGGGAACTCTTGCGGAGAGTACTGGAGCCTTATCGCACTCAGGCGATTTCAGCAGAAGGCCTCGCACAAGCGTGCCGGGCTTTGCATCGTAGGAGGAAAGGGAAGCGGTCAAGCGTACCCAGAACTGGGTGCCCGCAGCCAGTTGCTCGCAGGCTTCGGCTGGCATCGACCAGTTGCACAATATGAGTAGAAGAAGGCCAGCAAAGAGCCAAGAACTCCGCAATCTCGTAGTCCTCTCCGAGGCCCTGCCGGTCTACCCCGACGTAAAAGCACGAACATGAAATCCAAGTTCGCCTGCAGGCTGCTTGTAACCATTTTGAGCGAAGAGAGCGCAAACCAAAAGTAACCAAAGGGAATCACCCTGGCTTGGTCGGAGAGGCCCCCACACGCCAACAAGAAGACATGCCAGCGTCGGGATAATCGCCTGCGTAAGAATCCCGATGTAGTCGGACGTTCGCGGAGGTTCGTGCCATCCATGCCTCAGAATTCGCCACACTAATATCCCCCGGCCCAGGCCGCCACGAAGGGGGTTTTGGGGTAATCGCGATTTTTTCAACAGCTATTCCTCTCCCGCGTGAAAGTACCTATACACGGGAGACCCCTTTGGGTGCCCAGCGCTTTGCCTTTTCCAGCCATGCTTCGCTATTCGGAGTATCGGCCAAAGCCTTATACGCTGAGCTTCAATTGCAGACTACTCCTGTCGAAGTGTCCGCATTGGATCGATCTTTGTCGCGTGGCGAGCGGGGACGTAGCTGGCACCCAAGGTAACTGCCATCAGGAGCGAGGACACCAGAGCCAGAGTCGGCACGTCGTAAGCCTTCACTCCGTAGAGAAACTCGGCCAGTAGAGGCGTGACGGCGAACGAAACAGCTAAACCAACCGCCACTCCGATCAGCGAAAGCACCATCGCTTGCCGCAGTACTAACCCCAGGACCTGGTTGGGCCGCGCTCCCAGCGCCATCCGCAGGCCGAGTTCATGAGTGCGTTCGCCGACAGAGTAGGAAATCACCCCATAAATCCCGACCACGGCAAGAATCAACGCGATGGCTGCAACGAGTTCGAGGACCTGGCACAGAAAGCGCGAGGGACCTGCCGACTTCGAGACCGTTTGATCCACCATTGTGATTCCGAAGACGGCCGACTCTGGTGCAAGCTCTGAGATCGTCCGGCGTACATTCTGCATCAGGGCTTTTGATGCGGAGTGTGTTCGGACAATCAGGCTCTTGTGGATCCGCGTCTCCGTCCAGATGGACTTGATGCGTGTTGGCATTTGTTGATAAGAGATATAAGCCTCTGGTTCGGGGGAAGCCGTCAGCGAAAACCGGTGTACATTTCCAACGACCCCCACAATCTGTCGCGGCTTTTCCTCGGGCGAATCGTCGAAGCTGATACTGCGGCCGATCGGGTCTTCGTTTTGCCAAAACCGTCGCGCCATGGCTTCGTTGATCACAGCTACCCAGGCGTTACTCGGCGTGTCCTGCTCCGTGACGCCTCGGCCCCGCAGCACCGGAATGCCCATCAGTCCAAAATACTTGGGACTGATCGACTGCCTCAGAACGGTTGGTTTCTCCGAAACGGTCGATACATCCTGTCCCGCAAGTGTGAAGCCAGCCGACGCGTATCCTTGTGTTTCGAGAAGCGGGAGCCAGTCGACCAGTGCTACATCTTCGACCGCTGGTATGTTTCGCGTGCGCTCCAGCGCCTGACGGCAGAACTGGTCCACAGGCGGTAGGATGGAACTCAGCCCGGTAGTGTCCTCCGTCGATGAGTCCATATATTTTTCTCCCGTCAATCGAACTTCTGCCGTTAGCAAATGCTCTGGATTGAATCCCGGTGTCGTCCGCAGGATACGTATCATCGTGTTGATCATCAGGCCAGCGCAGATCAGCAACACAAATGCCAGTGCGATCTCCGTTACGACCAGGGTGTTCCTTGTGCGATGACGTGAAACTGGCGCAGTGCTGCGACCGGCTTCTCGCAGGCATTCGCTGACGTTACTCTTCACGGCGCGATAGGCGGGAATTATCCCGAAGGCAATGCCGGTGATCACGCACGCACAAAACGTGAATAACAAAACCCGTGCGTCGACGACGATGCCCGTGGTCTTCGGAAGCCAAAACGGAGCCCACACATTGAAAACTCTGACGCCTAGAAAGGACAGAACCAGTCCGGCAACTCCTCCGACGAGAGAAAGCAGCGCACTCTCGGTGAGTATTTGCCGGATCAAGCTTCCTGGGTTGGCTCCTAGCGCGACCCGCACTCCAATCTCTTTCCGGCGTCCATCTCCCCGAACCAGTAGTAGATTGGCGACGTTGGCGCACGCAATCAGCAAGACCAATCCCACAGCTCCAAAAAGCATGTAGTAGACGTCACCCGACCACCCGAACAGGTGTTTCTGCAAAGGCTCTACCCTCACGCGCAGATCCTTGTATGCGTCCGGAAAAGTCTGTGCTACATGTCCTGCGGTCACGTCCATTGCCGTCTGGGCCTGCTGAAGCGAAATGCCTCTTTTCAGTTTCCCGATCGAGGTAAACCATCGCACATCGTCGACGCCGGAAATTGCCGGATTTCCTTCTCCATGGACGATGTAAACCTCGGGAGTTCCCCAGCCGAACAGATCAAAGCCGGGCTGCAGGACGCCCACGATCGGTGCCGAAAATGTGTCGACGAACATCCTTTGGCCAAGCACGTTGGGATCGCCCGCAAAATGGCGCTTCCAAAATTCGTAACTGATCAAAACACCTGCGAAGCCTGGTTTGTCGACAACGTCGGGCGCGGGAATCGTGCCCAGAAACGACTTGATTCCGAGCAACGGTAAGACCCGTGCGCTGACGTGTTGTACGCCAACACGTTCGCCCGATCCCCCGCTCGACATGGCAACAAAGTCGGGATGCGAGATGAATTCCAGTGCTTCAAACACACTGTTGTCGGCCCGCCAGTGAGCAACGTCAGTGCTCGAAACAGGCTGGGACCACTTCGGATCTTTCCGGTCGACATTGGACACAGAGATGAGCCTGTCCGCATCGGGGTAAGGAAGCGGACGCAGAAGAACTCCGTCGATCACGCTGAAAACTCCAGTGGTGGCGCCGATGCCAATGGCCAGAGTTAGAACAGCGATCAGGGTGAATCCCGAACTCTTGCGCAGTCCACGGATCGCGTAGCGGATGTCTTGCATGGAAGCTTCAATTCATCGCGTGATAGCGTTGTTTCGCGTTTTTGATCTGCGAGGCGCCCGACGCGGCCAGTCTACACCTGCACGACTTTTTCGAGACCTCTCACCGGCGTAGGTGTCGAAACCAGCGATTACACCAGCTTGCGCCGTCTATTCGCCTTTTTTGGGGTCAAATGGAGTGTAATCGCCATTTTTCACCAACAATCCGTCGAGGCTCCCTCATCCAGCCCGATCTTGTCGAGTAGGCGTCTACGCCCTAAACGTCGCACTGTGACTTGCAGATGGTCGCCGTCGTGCCCGACAATAGGCATCCGAAATGAGATTTGGACGGGCGTTGCACAATGGAAGGAAAAATAAGAATGACGTGGCGCGAGTTGAACGACCAGTTAGGAAAAACTAAAGACGGCAAGCTGGTTCTGAAATTTTATAAAGCAGAGCGGAAGGGGAAGCGTCGCAAGAGGTGGCTGAGGAGGATTTACCACCGCTACAGCTATCTTCGCCAAAAGAAGGAAATGAAAGCGGTGGCATCCGGTGAAGCATTTGTCTGAGAGGCCAAGGGACCCCGAGTCAAGGCGTCCAGCGACGCAATGAGTGTAATCGCGATTTCACAACAATTACGCTAGTGGAGTGAGAATGAGTCGAAGAACTTGCTAACGTTCGTTTTGTCCACTACGAATTTCCCCGACGTGTTGACCACCCAAAGGGAATAAATGCGAGGGCCAGCCCGAATGACTCGGTTAAAAGCAACCCTTCCCCCAGAATTCACTACCGTCATCTCGGTGGCCGGATATCCCTGGACGACGAACTCTCGCGCTGTGACATTTCCCCGAAATACCTTGGCGTCGCATTCTCGGAAGTGAGCGAACAGTCCCTCGGTGGACTTGCTTGTTTGCTGCTGGCTCACCCACCAACTCACCGCGTATGCAATTCGAGGAGCGGGCGAAACAGCAAGTCGACTGGAAACAAATTCGCTTCCATCTATCACGTCTATCTCGCTTTGCTGTGAAGCCGCTGGATTTCCGGGGAAACTGACGCTGAAGGCTGCATCTGGTGACTCAACAACTTGCCAGTGATACGGACGCAATCGACTCCAGTTTGCCGCCATCCATCCACAAAGAACAATTGCGGCGACTGCAGCCAACACAATCGCAACCGCCCTCCACGGCTTGGTCATACGATTGACCCGTACACCGCCGCGCTCAAAGGAGCCAACATCAGCAAGACTGTGGCAAGTGAAGCATCGACAGTGACCGTCAGTACACAAGCAGGACAGAGTGAGAAAAGCGGCAGTGGGCTGAGTCTCCAGTCCTGCGGCGCGAAGTAGAGGCCCACGGCGAAAAGATAGGAGCATGCAGCAAAGACTCCAAGCATCTTAATCGGAAGCAACGAGATATTTTGATCGTCCGAGCCGCTCTTATGTAGCC
>DASRDJ010000392.1:0-6113 GCA_035652655.1 Terriglobales bacterium | reverse complement strand
GCGGCCCGGTTCTGCGCGCGCCAAGTTTTAAGACAGCGGCTTCATTGCTACCGTTCGATAAGCATTTCAGCGGGAATAAACTGCCGAATGCTCCTCACAGATTCTTTGGAAAACCTGGCTTTCCTGTTCACGCTGAAAGCTGTTCAACACATATCCGCACAAAATATTCACTTCGTGCTTTCGGGCGATTTCATCAAAGAGGCGTTCGACCTGAATTGCAGCATCCGCCTTTCCTTGCGCCCACAAAATAGGCGCACATTCACCACAGACTGCAACCCGCGGAGGTTCCCATTGCGCCGCTTTCGCGGCTTCCATCACGAGATCGCCCGCGACCTTGAGGCATCGAGCTGGGTCAGGCAGATCATTCATCATGAAGGTTGAGAGCGTGTCGGCGGCATCCAAAGAGACGTAGCGTCCCTGTTCGATGGCGGCGGCAACATCCACGCCATGTTGCTGCAATCTCTGAAGAAGACTCTTCCGATGTGACTCGGTCGCGATCACGATAACAGCATTTCCGGCTTCGAGAGCTGCTTCGATAAAAGGAGTAAACCCAGCTACAAAAGCTGCATCATCAGAATAGAATTCAACCTCGTGGCTGCGAGGGGGCTGCATATCTTGCTGGGCTTTCTCGCAACTACCGACAGGTTGCCGATTTTCGGAGAGTCCGGCGTGCGAGCCAACGGCGAAATCCTCACCAGAAAATCTTCTGCTCACAAACTTGTCGCCTCGAAGAACAGCACTCACCCCAATCAGGAGTTCACTTCCCACGTCAATCTTGACGACGTAGCCATGTACGCCCGTACCAAGGGCTGCCCGCACCACATCGGCAGAAGATTCTTGGCTAACAAATAGTATTTTGGATTTGGGTGAGAGCCTGAGGATTCGTCGAGCGACTTCAATCCCGTTTAGCGATGGAAGCCCGATGTCGAGCAAAATCAAGTCCGGTTGCAATTCCTCCGCTCTCTGAAGCGCTTGGAGTCCGTCAGTGACCTCGCCAACGATCTGCAATTCCGGTATTTCCCCAAGCATTGCACAAATAAGTTTACGAAATTCATCCGAGTCCTCGACCACGAGAACCTGGATTGATGATGTTTCCAAGGAATCCCCTTTTTCAATGTCAATCCCGACTCTGCGACGCTAGTTGTCGGTTGTATTCAGAATCGCATATTCCGCAATTCACGTCGTTGCGCAAGCGCAACTATAGAATTCATGGAGTGCTTATCCGGCCATTGCGCGATATTCGTCAGTTTTCAGCGGAACGCGAGCGCGAATCGTAGTGCCAGCTCCAGGGTGCGATTTCACCGAAAGCTCGCCGTGCACCAATTGCAACCTTTCGCGCATGCTGATCATGCCCAGACCGTGGCGAGTGAAAGCTTCTTGTTCTTCAAAGCCATTTCCAAAGTCTGTCACTGTGAGTTCGATCGACTCTTCTGTGCCCTGGAGATCCACCGTAAAGCTCCGAACACCGCTGTGCTTTACGGCATTCTGCAGCCCCTCTTGTAAAACTCGGAACAAACAAAGCGAGACTTCCTTCGATAGAGTGGGCGGTATACCTGCATGTTCGAACACAATCTCAACGGTACTTCTTTCAGAGAGCTCTCTGCAGAAGCTCTTAGCCGCAGTGACCAGGCCAAGGTAATCGAGTTTCGAAGAATGCAAGCGGTGGGATAGTCCCTGCACATCCTGGGCAATTTCTGTGATACGCGCCCGGGTATGACGAACTAGCTCGGTGACTTCATTGGTCGAAGCATCATGACTCCATCGATCTAATGAGATCGCTAACAACGCGAGGCGCTGATTGATATCATCGTGAAGCTCTCTTCCAATCCAGGTGCGCTCCGCCTCATGCGCCTCAATCAACCTTCGCCCTATCGTGGCGAGGCTCTCCTCTGCGAGCTTCCGCTCCGTGATGTCGATGCAAGAACCGATGTAGCCGGCGAAAGTACCATCCGGGTTAAATCTGGGTACACCATCGTCGAGAATCCAGCGATACTCTCCATCTTTTCGCCGCAGGCGATACTGCAGTTCAATCGACTCTCTTCGGTTGAATGCTTCGGTATAGGTTTGCAGACAGCATCTCAAATCGTCCGGATGAATTCCTTCTACCCAACCGTCGCCAAGTTCCGCCTCAAGTGGGCGGCCTGTGAAGTCCAGCCACGTCTTGTTGACGTAGCTGCATTTGTGGTCCGTCCCGGCCGTCCAGATCATGACAGGCGCGGTATTTGCAACCAGACGGAAACGCGCCTCGCTCTCGCGCAGGTGGGTTTCTGCGCGTCTCGCTCTTGCCCTCTGCAATATCAGCCCCAAAATCAGTAGCGTTTCAGCCAAGATCAGAACGATGCCGCCGATGATGTACCACTTGTAGGACTCCCAGACGCTAGCCTCGTGGAACTGCACAACGGTTCCTGCTGGCAACCGCTTGTCGTCTAGTCCCCAGCGCCGCAGTTGCCTCCAGTCGACCATAGGAACGGTTGACTTGCTCTCATGGATGGGGAGATCTTGTAGACGCTCTCCCCGCAAAAGGCGGAGGGTAATTTGGGCGGTCTCGAGGCCTAGAATTTTAGGATCGAAAACAACCCCACCAACAATTCCTAAACCAACGTTGGTGGCAGTCTGGTTGTAGACGGGAACCCGTGCCTCTTTTGCGATCCGAGCCAGCACCTCATGGCTAAGTAATTTGTTTCCCGCCGAATCCTGGTACATGGTAAGAAACAAAATCACCGTTCCCTCGGGAACGCGGGCAACGGTTGTCAGGTAATCCTGCACGCTACCGGCTTCCATATAGGTCAACTTCACCCTTTTCTCAAGCCGGTCAAGCTGGCGTCGAACTCCGGACTGACGCCATCGGTCGCTGTCGGAGGTCCCGGAAATAACGAGTATTTCCCGGGTCCCAGGTTGCAAGCGGAGTGCAAGTTCCACGGTTTCGCTCAGGTCAACCTTGGCGAGCGCGCCCGCAATGGGTCGCCCTGGTTCCCAATCGCGAAGGGAGTCCTCATCTCCGTAGGCGACGATTGGAACACCTGGGAACAGTTCATCCCCATAAATGCGCATGAAATTGATGGCCGACCGGGCGACCGCAATGATCACGCTGAGGTTTTTTTTCGCATATCTACGGCGGAGAAAATCGTGAACTTCAATCTGGGTCTCACGTTCCGGCCATCTCGACGTATCAAGAAACTCTGCGTAGAAGTCCAGACGGGGGCCCAGTTCTCGCTCCAAAGTTGATCGTATGATCTCATCTACTATGATATTTGTAGGTAAGTCCGGCCTGCTGCCATACAGAGCCAACACCGCCATTTGGGGCTGAGCAGCAGGCCCATCCGCTGCAAAACAAGAAACAGACAAGACAATCACCAGCGGAATGAGCGACCGAGTGCAAAGGCCCCTTTGTTTTCGAGGAACACACATGCTAGAACTCCACACGTGAGGCAACTTGGAAAGCTCTCGGACCGCCGGTTCCGAATGCCTGTCCGGCACGTGCACTTGGCTGAGCGTAATTTGGTTGATTCAGTACACTGCTATAGCCGGTCAGATTTGCGACGTTAAAAAGATTGAAGACTTCGCCAATCAGGGACAAGGTCACCCTTTCCCTAATATTAAACCTCTTAGTCAAGCGGACGTCCTGCGAGATGAAGCTGTCCCCTGCCGAAATTTTTCCAGGCAGCACGATCGGGCTGATGATCTGATTAAATGGCGTCCGTGGCCTGATAACGCTTTGCGTGCCATCGGGATTAGTAATAATTCTCGTACGTGCTTCAACCGTAGCGTTGTATTGCGCCACCAGAGCTCGCAATTTGGATTGGCTAAGACCTTGTCCCAGCAGGTTGTGACCGTCGATTCCCGGTAGCAAGGTCGTGCTGATGCCGTCACCGTCAAGGTCCAGTCCCGATAATGTGGTGTCGAGCGGAGGCGCACTGTCAGTCTCCGAAATAAACGCTACCGTCCATGTGTTCAACAAGCCGCGCAGAATACGCGATTGAGCATGCACGTCCGGGATTTCGTAGACGCCACTGACGATCAACATGTGCCGTGGCGTGCCGACATTTCCGTAATCGAGGGCGGGATTATTGTATTGCGTGACCGCAACGAAACCGGTGTTCTGAGCTAATGCATAACTGCCAGTGAACTGCAGTCGTGAAGAGAACCGCTTGTCCAGTTTTATCTGGAATGCTTGATAACGGGAGTTGGCATCACCGCCATAGACAGTGATGGCCCCAGTAGAACATTGGTCTTGCGGGTTAAGTGCCGCAGCTTGCGCCGGTGTGCAAAGGGGAATCACGGGATCGCGGACAAAAGAGACAACACCAGTATTTGGATCTACTCCGGTGACACGAGGGCGATTGAACTGGTTTCGATCCACGGAAAACACACCCTGAAAGCCCCCCATGTGCACGTAACGACGCATGACATAGTCCGCACTCAAAGTTAGGCTGGGCGTCAGTTCCTGTTGGATTCCTGCACTTACATGAATTGCGTAGGCCGTGGTGTGATCAGGACCGAATAGCTGATCTGCCTGTTTGATGACTTGGACCGTGCTCACCGTGGGGTCGGTTCCATCGCCAAGCTTGGACGCGAGGGTGGAACGGATGGTCGGAAGGATTGGAAGCAGATCTTGCCCACGAAAAGCCGTGGGCGTGCTTAGAAAACTAAGTCCCACGACTGAACCGTCGATCGGAACGCGTTCATTGCCCGACGGTCCGAGTGCGCCACGTTCGAGGAGCGGCACAAAGAAAAAGACTCTGTCGTGATAGATTCCGCCGCCGCCACGTACTACTGTTTTACCCTTGTTTTGCACATTCCAGGCTAGGCCGGCTGAAGGATCGATCACACTGGCGCCGCGGTGCGGTGGTCGCAAGTCGCCACCGAATATGGGAGCGAGATAAGCAGGTCGCTTCAGATCCTGGTTGTAGATGTTTGTCTGATAGGAGTAGGCCGCTCCAAAAGTCAGAGTCAAGCCACGCCGCACGGACCACGAATCCTGCACATGAAATCGCCACAAATTGCTGTGAGATGTGCTATCCGAGTGGTATGGTCCGGGGAAACTAACGTTTCCAATTCCCGTTATGAAGCTGCGTAGTGGCAGTTGCAGAATGTCTTCCAGCGTGGGGGCAGGCGCTGTGGGATCTCTCAAGCTAGCAGGCAAATCGTTGTAAAGCGATGGTGATTGCAGCAGGTTTGTCGGTCCCCACAAGGTAATTTGCGCCGGTTCATAGATCCCCCGGTACCCGTGCAGAGAAACATGCTCCCAGTCTCCGCCAAGGCGAAGCAGATGCCGGTTATGCTGCAAGGTTAGTACATCGAGCAACTGGTTCGTAGTTGGGGAGATGGCGATCGGAGAGCTTGGACGATTCCCAATATGAAACGCGGGATCGTCAAAGGGGATGATCTCAGGTCCCCCCACACCAATGCAAACTACTGGATCCGCACAGTTCTGTGAGGTAACCGGATCAGAATGGCTGTGCAGGTAACTGTAGGCGTAGCGCAGATCATTCACCGTCCGCGAGTTAAGCACCGATGTTTCCCCGCCTTCAATCTGAAAAGCGGAATTGTGACTTGACACCCAGTTCGAAGGCATGAAAATGCCTACGGAAGCCGGAGCTGCGTTGCTGTTCTTGTCTTGGCTAGCGCGGACGAATGCGCTATTGGCGTTGTCGAGCTTTCCGTCAACTCGTACATTGAACTGGTTGAACCTGAGCGGGCTGGGATAGATGACATCGAGCTTGGAAAAGATAGGATGATTGTTCTGTACTGCAAGCGCGGCGGTTTGCCAATCGTGCTCAAAGTTCGTGAACCAGAACATTCGGTCTTTTCTTAGAGGGCCACCAAGTCTGAAACCAGACTGTTTCCGTGCAAAAAATGGGTCCGGATTCTTGAGGTCTCGATGAAGGCCAGGATAAGCGGCCATATTGTGATCTCGATAGAAAAAGAACGCCGAGCCGTGGAGATCATTGGTGCCATGGCGACTAACGATATTGATTCCACCAGCGCCACTCATTTGTGATGCAGGATCAAAGCTAAATCGCTCGACCTGAAACTCCTGCACGGTTTCTTGCGAAAAGTTCTGAGACGTTCCCCCATTCATGCGATCATTCACTACGACCCCATCGACCGAA
>DASRDJ010000391.1:0-33581 GCA_035652655.1 Terriglobales bacterium | reverse complement strand
CGCTGAACGGCGCCGCTGCCTTTGTTTCGAGTTCAGGGATTGGCCTTCGTCAGAACGTACTTGTCCACGTATTGATAAAGTTTGTCGCGATGCGCGGCCCGATACGCGGGATAGTCCTTTGCGATTTCCGGATCGGCCCGGTTCAACAGCACGAACGGCTCAAGCAACCCTTCGTGATCGATCTGGATCAAGGCTAACAATGCAGGGTCGAGCTTTTCTGCCTTTTTCAACGAGGCTGCATCCGGGGCCAGAACCGCCACCATGGCATCCAGCGCCTCGGCCTCCTCTTTCAAAGTGCGCCGGTAGGCCGTCTCATTCGGAAACTGCTGCTTGAATTTCGAATCCTTCCACTCCTGCCGAACTTTCTCGTACGCATTCCAACCTGCTTGCTCGGCGTTGGCCTCTTTCAATGGCTGGTCTTCGAGTTTGACGGCTTTGTCGGCGGGTTTCTTCACGCTCGACTTGTTCTGCAGCAGGATCGCGTTGAAGGGCTGTTGGGTGCGATCCGTCCAACGACGCAGGGCGGTCCACGGCGGACGCGTATAGGGCTCCGCGATCACGGCATTGATGTATTTTTCGCGGGCCTCGCCGTTCTTGCCCGACTCGCCAAGCGCGTCTCCCCAGTAGCGATAAGCGGTTTCCTTGTCAGGATCGAGCTTGATGGCCTTGTCGAACCACTCACCCGCGCTGTTAAACGCGCGCTCGGAGAAATAGACGTCGCCGACATAGACAGTAGCGTCGTAGTTCTTGGGGTCAAGCTCGAGCACGTGCAGGTAGCCTCTTTTCGCATCGTCCAGATTGCCCTTGGCGCGGCTCGCTTCGGCCGCCTTCATCGCCTCGTCGACATCCGCCCGCTCGGAAAACTTCAGGTCGGATCCATCTTCAGGGATCGACAACAACACCTGTAGCAGTTCGCCTTCGTCACCAAGCTTCTTGGCTTCCAGTCCAAGTTGTCGTGCCTGCCGTCGCGCGGCCCTGCGTTCCTGGGGATTTGTCAGGGTCTTGGAATACTCCAGAACGCAGTAAGCCCAGTGCTCCTTCACCACGAAATCTGAGGGGTTGATGCCGGCCAGCTTTTCAAGCAGCGGCATGGCGTCGACGAACTTGCCTTCCCGATAAAGCTGCAGTGCCTGCTTCCGCATAGCAGATGTCTGCGGGTCGTCATTCATCTGGGCTTGCGGGAAGACCAATCGGCTTGCGGCCACCAGGCAGGCGAACAGCAGGAACTTCGCGATCGTTGCACTTCGGTGGATACGCTTGCTCCCAATCATACTGGGGTGATCTCCTCGGCTCCAGGTAGCGTTTTCAGCGGCAGAATATCGCAGGCTCACAGGCTAATACGGATGAAGCCAAGTGCAAATGGCACTTCTGGGTCGCGGTGTTATCGCCGAAAAATCCTGTCATACTGCTCAAAAATGAACGGATCAGTCATGCCCGCAATATAGTCGCAGATGACCCGCGGCAGCGGTTCTTCCTGCGCTTTCTCCTGATATTGGTGCGGTAGATCAGACGGCATCTCCATCCAGTGGCCGAACAGCGACGCGACAACCACTTCTGCATCATTTTTTTCATCGGAAAGCGTCGGGCTGAAGTACAGGTTCTCGTACAGAAAACTCTTGGTGGCCCGCCGCTCTTCTTCCACTTCGGGACTGAGCCCCACCAGTCGTTCGGGATAAAGGCGCACGTCCTGCAGGGTGTAGACGCGATTCTCTTCGATTCGCCGCGCAGTGTTCAGAATCAGATCGCCCACCATTCGATCCAATATGCGCTTGATCGTCTCGTTGAACTTCAGCTTGTCGGCAGCCTGCGGGTAGATCGCCTCAACCTCGGACAGGTAGCGCGCAAATACCGGCACACCCGCGCGAATCTGCTCCAACGACAGCAGGTGGGCTTCGAAACCATCATCCAGGTCTGCCGAGTTATATGCGATTTCGTCGGCCAGATCGATCAACTGCGCCTCGATTGGAGGCCGCCGATCGAGCGCATATTCCGCCAACTGCGGAAATTTCTGTGGATCGTAGTCGCGTGAATGCTTGATGATCCCTTCCCGAACCTCAAAGGTCAGGTTCAGTCCGCGAAAGGCCGCGTAGCGGATCTCGAAATCCTCCACGATGCGCAGCGCGTGCAGGTTGTGATCGAAGAAGAACCCGTGCTGGCGCATGAGGGCGTCGAGCGCCTTTTCCCCAGCGTGCCCAAAGGGTGGATGCCCGAGATCGTGCACCAGGGCCAGCGCCTCCACCAGGTCGACATTCACATGCAGGGCCGCGGCCAGCGTGCGCGCAATCTGCGAAACCTCAAGGGTGTGTGTCAGGCGGTTGCGGAAATGATCGGAGTAGCGCCGCGTGAAGACCTGCGTCTTAGCTTCCAGCCGCCGGAATGCTCGGGCGTGGATGACGCGGTCGCGATCGCGCTGAAAGTCGTTGCGGTAGGGATGCTGGAGCTGCGGATAGCGCCGACCGCGCGATTGTTCAACACGAACCGCGTAATCAGCGAGCATGTGAGAAGTCTAGTTTCAAAATTTCAGGGTTTCAAGGTTTCAAAGACGAGAGCCTTTGAATCCCTGAAACCCCGATACTTTTGAAACTTGAAACTTTCCCTTACGGTTTTTCCGACTGTTCCCGCGCCAGCCGCACCTTGGCCGACTCCAGCTTCTTCTGCACGCTGGCGAAGTTGTCGGTGTCGACTTCCGGAGCGACGGTTTTGTTCCACTCGGCTACCGCGCGTTCCCAGTGAGCGACAGCCAGCTTCAGGCGTCCCATCTTCTGGTAAACGTCGCCGAGGTGATCGTGCACGGTGGGGTCGGTGCCGATGCGCTGCGAGGCTTTAACCAATTCTTCTTCCGCCAGTTCGTATTTGCCTTGCCGGAAGTAGGCCCAGCCCAGCGAGTCCATGTAGGCGCCGTTAGACGGCTCCAGCTCAACCGCTTTCTTGATGAGGCCCACGGCTTCTTCCAGTTTCGTGCCGCGGTCCGCCAGCATGTAGCCCAGGTAGTTCAGCGTCATGGCGTTCTGCGGATCGCTGGCTAGCACCTTGCGGAACATCTCTTCGGCCTGGTCATACTTCTTCTGGCGCTCGAAGCTCGAGCCGCGCAGGAAATAGACATACTCTTTGTCATCGGGCTTGGTGGAGAGCTGCTCGGCCTTGTCGAGAGCTTTCTGCGCGTCGTCCCAGCGCTTCAGGCGGGTGTTCATCTGCGCGAGCGTGATATACACATCGCGGTCGTCGCCCTTGCCCTTCAGCATGGACTGCACTTCTGCCAAAGCCTTGTCGGGCGCACCCGTATCCGCCAACTGCGCTGCGTAGACCATCTGCAGGCCGCGGTCGTTGGGCAGTTTCTGCGTAGCTTCCTTGGCTACTACGGTGGCCTGCTGCCACTGCTTGGCTTCGCGGTAGGTGTCGATGATCTGCTGATATCCGCGGACGGCATTGTCGTCGCCCAACGCGATCATCTTGCGGAAGGCTTCAATCGCTTCGTTGTATTTATCCTGGTCGCGATAGACCGTTCCCAGCCGCTCTAGAAACACGGCGCGGTTGTTGCGTTCGCCCTGCGTATAGCTGTTATCGGTCTTCTCGGTTTTCTTGAGGAGGTCGCTTAAGGTCTGCGCGGCTTCGTCGAAGCGTCCCTGGGCCTGATACACAGCGGCCACGTTGTAGGGAACTTCGATCGAATCCTGTACCATGCTCTCGGCTTTTTTCAGGTTCTCAAGCGCGAGATCGAATTTGCCGCTCTTGCGATAAATCTCGGCCATGTGCAGATAGGTCTGCGCATCTTCCGGATTCGCGTCGGCGATGATCTTGTACTGCTCGAGCGCCGCATCGGTCTGGCCATCGTTCATCAGGTTCTCGGCCAGGCCACGGATCGCGTCCAGATTGTCGCGATCGAGTTCAATCGCGCGCCGATATGCGTCGATCGCTTCCTTGTACTGCTTCTGCTGCTCGTAGGTGTAGCCGAGCGCGGAATACATCTTCGCTGAGCGTCCGGCGTCGGGCACAGAACTCAGTACCTGCACCGCGCGGGTGGCATCGCCTTCCTCGTTATAGAGGTAAGCGAGCGTCGTGACTGCTTCTTCCGAGTCCGGCTGCAGCTTCACGGCCAGCTTGAACTCGCGCTCCGCCTTCTGCAGATCGTTGTTCATGCGGTAGAGGCGGCCCAGAAGAAGGTGATCGTCGACGTTATCGGGTTCGATCTTGATGATCTGTTCGTACTGCTCGATGGCAAGCTTCAGCACGCTTCCTGAACCGTTGTTCCCCGACTGCATATCGCCGAGGGACCGCAAGTAAATCCGACCCAGGAGTTTGTGGGCTTCCAGATTGTTGGGATCGCGCTTCAGAATGTCTTGTGCTTCGAGCACCGCGTCGCGGATGCGTCCCGTCTTGGCGTACAGTTCGGCCAAGGCCGAGGTCAGATATTCGGAACCCGGATCGGCTTCGATGGCCGCGCGGTATTCCTCGATCGCCTTGGTAGCGAGATCGCTGCGTCCATACACCGCAACCTGCTCTTCATACATGTGAGCGAGCGTGTAGTGAAAGTAGGCGGCGGCCTTGTCCGGCTTCTGCGCGGCTGACGGACTGGGCTGCTTCGTGCTCTCGGGCGTGCTGGCCGACTGGCCAAAACTGAAAGCAGTGGCTACCAAGAGCACGGAAAAGGCAAAAGAAAGTCTCTTCATGAAATACCTTAGATCCCAAAGTCTCAGCGATTTAGATGCTGAACCGCCGCGCGTGGGTGTATTTGAATTGTACTCCGCAGAATAGCGGATTCCTAAGGAAACGCGGTCCCTGAAAAGATCCCGCGTCACCACCAAAAGGACAGGTACTGGCGAGTCGTTTGTTAAGTTTTTCCGGGTTCGCGCTCTTTTTTCAATCGAAGGATGCTGTCGGGGAGCGAAAGTAATGCCCAAATACGAAACATGGGCAATTCGTTTCGTGCTTTTAGGGTGCAAGCACTAGACATGCGACACGGGCCATCGGCTACCGGCCATCGACAATCAGCGACTCTCAATGCCGGAAGTGCCTGACTCCAGTAAAGATCATCGCCATACCATGCCGGTCGGCGGCCTCGATGACCTCCTGATCGCGCACCGAACCGCCGGGTTGGATGATCGCCGTGGATCCCGCCTTTGCGATTTCCTCGACCCCGTCAGGAAAAGGGAAGAACGCATCGGAAGCTGCCACCGTCCCCTTGAGCGGCAGTTGCGCTTTCATCGCGCCGATCTTGCAGGAATCCACGCGGCTCATCTGGCCGGCTCCCACGCCCACAGTCTGCCCATCGCGGACATAAAGGATCGCGTTTGATTTCACGTGCTTGCAGACCTTCCAGCCGAACAGCAGCGCCCGCTTCTCTTCGGCGGTGGGCGCGCGCTTGGTGACTACCTTCAGATCCCCGTCAGTCAGCGGCCGGACATCGGCGTCCTGCACGAGCATTCCTCCCGAAACATTTTTCAACGTCCACTTCTGATCGGAAGGCACAACTTGCACCAGGCGTAGATTCTTTTTTGTCGCGAACTTGGCCTGCGCTTCTTCGTCAAATCCGGGCGCCGCAATTACTTCCAGGAAAAGCTTGGCCATCTCTTCGGCGGCTGCCCCGTCGATCGCGCGATTCACGCCGATCACCCCACCGAATGCGGAAACCGGATCGCACTCCAGCGCTTTTTTGTAGGCTTCGAGCAGAGTCTTCCCGGTCGCCGTCCCGCATGGATTCGTGTGCTTGATGATCGCGACCACCGGCTCATCGAATTCCTGCGCCAGGTCCCACGCAGCCTGCAGGTCCACGATGTTGTTGTAGGAAAGTTCCTTGCCTTGCAGTTGCTTGCCGTTTGCGACTCCCGACCCGGAGCCGTCGGAGTACATTGCCGCCTTCTGGTGCGGATTTTCTCCATAGCGCAGGTTCATGACTTTCTGAAACGACATCCGCAGGTTCGCCGGGAATCCGCCGGCGGGTTTCAGCTCGAAATGTCCATTCGAACTGACGCGTTCGAGCGTCGAAGCGATCGCCGTGTCGTAAGCGGCTGTCGTGGCGAAGGCCTTCTGTGCCAGTTGCCATTTCGTTGACGAAGAAAGCTCTCCGCCCGACTTCGCCATCTCGTCGGCCAGTGCGCCGTAGTCGGCAGGCGAAGTCACAACTGCAACATCCTGGAAGTTCTTGGCAGCCGAGCGAATCATCGATGGCCCGCCAATGTCGATATTCTCTACCAGGTCCTCGAAGGGGACGCCCGGCTTAGCGGCCGTCTTCTCGAACGCGTAGAGATTCACGACCACCATATCGATAGGCTGAATCCCGTGTTCCGCCACTGCCGAGCGGTGCAGCGGATTCTCGCGCCGATGCAGTATCCCGCCATGCACCTTGGGATGCAACGTCTTCACGCGCCCGTCAAGCATCTCGGGGAAGCCCGTGAGATCGGAGATGTCCTTCACGAGGACGCCGGAATCGCGCAGCAGTTTGGCCGTTCCGCCAGTCGAAATCAGTTCCACCCCCATCCCGGAAAGCTTATGTGCAAAGTCCACCAGTCCGGTTTTGTCGGTCACACTCAGAATGGCACGCTGAATTTTCGCCATGGGAACGCCTCACTGGAGAAGGGATGCCTGCTGCAGAATAAGAAATTCTACATCAGGGATCAGCCTTCAGTCGCCAGTCATCAGTCGTCAGCAACGCTTTCCAACGAGATGGGAAGTAGTGAATGTCGGGTGAAGAAGCTCATGCCGGTGACGGTCTGGAGGCTTGCAAGATGTTCGGAGAATCTGGAGAGTTTCTTGAGAACTGAGAACTGAGAACTGAGGAGCTGCCAGCTCTCAGCTTCTAAACTTTGGCTTTCGCCTTCAATTTGACGTGCCCGTTCTGCAGTTCCACCGAATATTCCACTTTTTCGCAAGAGTACTGCTTGCGAATCTCATCTGTCTTTTTCTTCACGAAGGTCGAGAACGATTTGAGATCGCCACTGACCGCCTCGCCCGACTTCTTCTTCGCCGCGAGCAAAGCGTTATAGAGCCGTTCCACATCGTCCTTGGGACAGGCTGCGGAGCATTCCAGCGTGAAGCCATGACTCTCTGCGGCTGCCGCTGCGCCCCGTGCCTTGTGTGCCGGCGTCGGCTCATCCATAGTGCGCACGCCCTGCACCGACAGCAACGCATCCTGCGGACGCCGGTAGCCTTCTTCGCGAATTCGCATTTTCTTGCGCCACAGGTCGCTGTAGATCGCGTAGCGCTGCGCCATCTCGTTGTAGCGAAAGCGTTGCGTGAAGTTCATACGCCCGCCGTCCGAATGTTTGCGGATGAGGGCGACCGCTTTCCATTCCAGATCGGCAGGAGGGCGCTTGGTCGGATTGTTGAAATACACCTCGTACTCGATCTTTAGCCGCCGTAACAGCGAGTCGAGATGCGTCAATTCCTCATCAATGGTCAAAGCGAGCGCCCCTCGAGGACCAGTGTAGGCAGACTCAAAAGATTGTGGGAGATACCGAGCGGACACGAAAGGCGAGGTACAAAAGTAATCGTGAAGCCACGAGCTTCGATCTGCGAGCTATGTGCTTCGAGCAGGCAACTGCATTGGGCGCCCGCCGCTGCTAGGACGACACGAAAGTCGAGTCCTAACTCGGGCCTATTCGCTATTTGGGGTGGTCGGCTCGTAGCTCGAGTCTCGAAGCTTATCTGGCCGCGCTCGACGCCATCTTCTTCACCATTGCCAGCACCAGTTTGCGATCGCTGTCGTTCAGGCTGGTGGAGTAGCGGCGAATCTGGCTGAGAAAGCGCACTTCATCTTCAGAAAGCTGCGGCAGGCCTTTCGATCCGTTGGTGTGGCCCGAGTCGGAGAAGAATTGCGAGAGCGGAAGTTCCATCGCGGTGGCAATTTTCGCCAACGTATCGAGCGACGGAATCGTATGCCCGTTTTCCACCCGTGATAAGTAGCAGCGAAGCAGTCCAGTGCGCTTTTCGATATCGCCCTGCGACATACCTTTCTGCAGCCGGTAATTTCGGATGGTCTCGCCGATGTTCATAGAGCGGTAAAAACAACATCAAACAGCGTGACTGAGTTGGACTGCATAGTAACCAGAGTAGTACGGTCTGGCAAGTAGAAAGTAGTTAGGAGTGAAAACCATTCGCGCTGATAAGTTTGTACGCCTCGCGCACGCGATCTACCGGGATTTTCCACGGATCGCTTTCCTAGCGCAGGTTTGCAGTGCGGCGAACCTCGCTTTGTCGCCGGTTGCATTATGATAGTAGTTAATCGAACTTGTTCCGGGCCTCTACCCGGAACTGGCGCTCCACTTCGTCGGACCGCTCGCCATACTTGAACTCAAGAAGGAGTCACTCTCATGTCTGACACGGTGCAAGTTGCGCTCTGGGTTCGGCTCGAAGCCAAGCCTGGAAAAGAAAAAGCAGTCGCCGATTTCCTCCGTAGCGGCCTTCCCCTGGTGCAGCAGGAACCGGCCACCGTCGCCTGGTTCGGAATTCAGATGGGCCCCTCGACTTTTGGGATCTTCGACGCATTTCCCAACGAAGCCGGGAGGCAGGCTCATCTCGCGGGAGCCGTAGCTTCCGCGCTGATGGCGAACGCGCAGGAGCTGTTGTCGCAGCCGCCCGAGATCAAACGGGTCGACGTGATCGCTTCGAAGTTGCCCTCGCAAACGGTCGGAAAAGCCGCCTAGTCAACGCAAAAGGCCAGCCGTGGTCTCGCGGCTGGCCTGGATCACTCACTCTTGTCTTCCTGTTTTTTACTTCTTCAGCGTTTCATTCAGAAACTTCACGGTACGCTGCCATGCATCCGCCGCATCCTCGGCTCGATAGCCGCCCTTATTGTTCGGATTTTCGAACGCGTGCCCCGCGTCCGGGTAAATCTTGATATCCGCCTGCTTGCCGTCTTTCTTTAGAGCTTCTTCGAACTTCTTAACGTCCTCAGGCGGGATTCCCTGATCCTTCCCGCCGAAATTGCCAAGAATCGCAGCGTTGATCTTATGAAGCGCTGCGGGATCCGTTGCGAGATGCCCATAGTTGATGACGGTTGCCGCCAGAGTCGGCTCGGCGAGCGCCACATTCAGCGAGTAGCCGCCGCCCATGCACCAGCCGATCGAGCCGATGCGGTCTTTCTTCACGTTAGACTGCGATTTCAAATACTCCACGGCCGCATGCAAATCGCGCGCCGCCCGATCCTCGGGCACACCGCGCATCAGTTCATGAGCGGTGTTCGGATTGTCGGCCACCTTGCCGCGATATAGGTCGACGGCGAGAGCCACGTACCCTTGGTCCGCGAGTTTCGCCGCCTGCTCCTTGACCCAGTCGTTTAGTCCCCACCACTCGTGAATGACGACGATGCCGGGAAACGGTCCGCTACCTGAGGGCGTGTAGAGCAAGCCCGTGACGGTTTCATCGCCGCTTTTGTAGGAGACTTCTTTGCCGGTGGCGGCGAACGAAGCCGCAGCCAGCGCAAACACGCAGAGGGAAAGAATCAAAACCTTGCTCAAAGTAAGTTTCATCATTTTTTCCTGTCTTGGAATTGCCAACTCATTTTTCGACGCGCTCCCAGATGATCTGGTAGTCGCTTGGTTCGTCGCCTGGCGCAGTTTCGTGCCCCGAGAGAATCAACCGGTTCCCCTCGAGCCGGTATGGCCGGATCTGGTCGGTCCCCACATAGTCGGACCACGAGGCCATCTCCGGACGATGGATCACACGATGTTCTTTTTCCTGAATTTCGTAAGTCCCGCAATACGCAAACATCACCCGAAAGGATTCGATCTTTTCGGCGTCGGTGGGCTGGCCGGCGTTGGCCCAACGCGGATGATTGGGATTGGCAAGCGATACGCACATGTGTCCGGTGATGTCGTACATCAGGTAGCCGATCGGATGCGGTCCATATTCTGCGAACGGTTCGAATCGTCCGTCCTTGTGAATGTTGCCCGCGGAGACCAAGCGCCACGTTCCGATGAGCGGACTGGCAGCGCCGGTTGCATGAGGCATCGACGGCGATGCCTGCGCGGAAGCCCCAACCGAAGCCAGCACAAGAGACAGGCTGAGAAGAATTCTCGTCATGACCCTAGCCTTTATTTCGGAGATGAAGACCCGTGATCGGCCGATCAAAGCGCAGCGCCACCAACAAACGCGCATAGCGAAGAGCTGGGAAATACAGAATCTCGAGAACTACTTCGCCGGCAAGCTGTATTCGAAGTCGTAGGAGTGCTTGCCGTTGTCGATCTTGATATTCATTGTCCCCGTAAGTCCCTGCAACTCATCCGTGCCTGAATCGGGGACCACGGTAATCTTCAATTCCGGCTTGCCTCGATTCATGACGCCGCTGTGATACATCGCGAAACCACCGCGCTTGCCCTTCAGAGTGCCCGTTACCCGCTCGACTGCGACATATACGCCGGAGTCTTTGATCTCGCTCTGTGCAGTCAGCATTTCACCTTTCGCCGCCGCCTCAAGATCGCCGTGATATTGCTTTTCGATCGCCATCCGTCCCAGTTTCGGATCGGCGCTCTGATCGGAGAGCGTTAACGGCGAAATCTTCACATCAAAAGCTCCGGTTGCGTGCGCGGACAACGTCTTCTCCTTCGAATTGTCGCTGCTCTGCGGCTGACTTTGCGTGAATAACAGCAACGAAGAGCACAGGAAGGCCAGTCCTACGCTCAGCCATCGAGTCCCCAGACTAACCAAGCTCCAACTCCATGTAGAGCGCACCCTCAACCGGATTCGCGCAGTACGGGGCGATCTCGCGGAACCCAATGCGGCGATACATCGCGACTGCACTCTTCATCAACGGCTCGATCGTGTCGAGCCGCAAATGTAGGTATCCGATCGCACGCGCCTCGGCGACGATCGCAGCCACCATCGCGTTCCCCAGGCCTTTGCCCCGGAACGCTGGCCGCAAGTACAGGCGCTTCATCTCACCAATCGTCGGCTCCAGAGCATGAAGCGCCACGCAGCCCGCGATTGCACCCTCGTACATGCCAAGCAGCAGCCGCCCGGAAGGCGGTGCATATTTACCTGGCAAGCCCGCCAACTCCTGTTCGAATCCCTGAAAGCACAGACTGATGCCAAGTGCCTTCTCGTATTCGAGAAATAGCTCGCGAGCCAGTGCGATTTGGGACGGCGATTCGGCCTGCGACAGAGCGAAACCCTTAACCACAGCGGGCACAGGGGGCACGGAGGTTGAACCAAGAGCTCTCTCTACGGGGTTTTGCATTCTCCGTGACCCTCTGTGTCCTCTGTGGTTTAAAAAGCGTTACCCCATCAACATGCCGCCGTTGATATTCAACACATGCCCTGTGATGTACGAAGCTTCATCCGAGGCCAGAAAGCGCACCGCTCCGGCCACATCCTGCGGCGTGCCGATCCTGCCCAGCGGGACCATCTTCAACCCGGCCTCTTTCAACTCTGCCGGCAGCACGTCCGTCATAGCTGTAGCGATGAAACCAGGTGCCACGGCGTTGCAAGTAATGTTGCGCGAACCCACTTCGCGTGCGATGGCCATCGTCAGCCCGATCAGCCCCGCCTTCGACGCAGAGTAGTTTGCCTGCCCGGCCTGTCCGCTCTGCCCGAAGATACTCGTCACGTTGATGATCCGGCCCCAGCGCTGCTTCAGCATGGAACTGATCACTTGCTGAATACACAAGTAAGCAGAGGTGAGATTGGTATTGATCACCGCGTCCCAGTCAGCGCGCTTCATGCGCATCACCAGTTGATCGCGCGTGATACCAGCGTTGTTGACCAGGATGTCGATCTTCCCGAACTGCGCGATGGCCGCTTTGAATGTGGACTTGATCTGCTCTTCATCAGCGACGTCGAGGGCAAACGCAGCAGCCTTGCCGCCGGCCGCGGTGATCTGCGCAACCAGTTCATCAAGCTTGGCCTGATTGCGTGCAGCCACGGCCACTGCAGCGCCCGCCTCGGCCAACTTGAGCGCGCAGGCGTGGCCAATACCTTGCGAAGCGCCTGTAACCAGCGCAACGCGTCCGGAAAGGGTCATTTTCATCAGCTCCCAGATCAGAACAATCGCATGAACAGAATCAGAAATTATACCTGCCACGCCCAGAATCAGTGCTTTGGCGCACTCAGCCTTGTACACCACAAACCAGAAGGAGAACTGCGCGGTAGAGAACATCCTGTCTGCTTCGCGGTCAGATGCGCCGCAAAGGCCAGATCAGTACGTCCAGCCTTTTCGCGAAGTGCAGCAGAGGTTGGGTATCCGGCAGGCCGATGCGGGCGGCTGGGGCCATCGTATTCACTCGGATATCTGCCTCCGCATCTTGCAAAGGCCAGGGCTCGTGATGGATCTCGCCCCGGTAAACATTGCCGTTGGCGGTCGCATAGAGGCAGTACCGCTCCGTCAGCCAATGATCGAGCGTGGCGGATGAGCGGCGTTTCACCGCTCCCAGCGGCCGGTATCGTCCTTCGAATTCGGCTTCGTTCTGGCGTCGCTTCGAACGGTAGACAATCTCCTCCCCCGTGTCGTCGGATCGCATGTCCGCAAAGAAGTAAGGCAAGTGATAGAGCAGACGCGCAGCTTTTACGGCCAGTCGGTTTGCCGCATCGAGGCTGAAGAAATAGACGCCGGGCTTGCCGCCACAAACAACGTAGGTCCTCACGTTCAGTTCTGGGAAGCAAGACGTTCCTGCGATGGCCGGAAGCCACCGTGCCCGCACTCCGCTCATGCGAAACGGCACAACGCTCACCCAGCATTGCTTGTCGAAGGTCTGCAACTCAAGTTGCGGCGGAATAAGCGGGCGCAATGCTTCAGGAGCGATCGGCCAATGTGCAAACAACAAATCATGCCAACTCTGCGTCATCACCCATGGGCCGGGAGACAAGGGCCAAGGCCGGTGCGCAAGCGATCGAAGCGCCGGATGCATGCCCAGATTATAGGGAACGAAACTTCAGAGGACGGGCTGAGGGACTCAACTGCGTGGCGAAGCGTTAGAACCCGGAGCGGATTCCCAAATGCGCAGGCGCGCCTACGCGCGCGGTGATGGCAGGCACAGCTTGATAGTCGCGGTGCACGATATCGACAATGGTCCGACCCACGATGCGGGCCTTGGCCACTGTGTGAATATGCGCGGGCAAGGTAAACGACTGCACGTTGGTGTAGTCCTGCCAGAAGTCGATGTGCTTCACAAAAAATGACGGCGACTTCACCACGCTGCCTTCCACCCGCACCAGTGACCCGTTATGCGCGTCCAGATACACGCGGCCCTTGAATAGCCCAGGACGCTTCTTGTGCGGCTTTACCTGGTAGACATGCACCGTTCGATCGTTCACTCGGCTCAATCCGCGATAGCTGAACTTATAGTTCGTCAGGCTGATCGCCGTCTGCGACGGATCATCTTTCTGAACATGGTCCACTTCCGTCTGCAGAAGTCGTGTGATGACGTTGTTCTTCACGAAGCCGTCGCCGGTGTAATGCACAGGCGTGAATTGCAGGCTGTGCGGAGCCTCGAACTTTCGTTGCAGTTCGAACTCTCCCTGCTGCGAACTATCAGGCAATTCGGCGCGAACAATCGTCACCGCCGAATACGATGCCAGGGCCGCGGCCTGTTGCGCAGCGCGATTCTGGTAAGTGGCGAGCGCCAACTCCGGCGCCATCAGCGGCAACTCCGCCGTAGGTCCTAGCGTGGGAACGGGTTGCGAGTCCGCCAGAATGAGCGGGAAGGGCGGCAACACTCCCTTGGCAGACGGCAATACTGCCGCCTCGCCCGCGGGAAACATTGCCTGTGCAAAAACTCCTCCCGGAGCCCAAAGCCCACAAAGGAGGACTATGAGAAAAGTGCGCTTCATCAATAATAGTAGGGTCTACTCGGTTATATATGATTCATCGGGCCACTGAAAAGACACAAAAGCTTCCCCGGACCATAGGCGCCACGCCCGCATCGCCTGTGTCAAAAGCCCCAAATCTCCACAGGCAGTCGCATTGCGCATCGGCACCCGTACAGATAACATTCGAGGACTCCCATGTCTGAAGTGATGACTAAGCCAGAGCCAGCTCACCAAACTCCTTCTGCCACAAACACTCCCGCCGTCGAAGTCTTCGCCGTGTACGGTGTCGAACCTGAAGTGCAAGCGTACGCGATGGCGAAGTATTCGCGCTCGGCGCTCTCCATGAAAGAGTCGCTGAAGGAGATCACGGCCCAGAAAGCCGAAAAGTTCCTCAACACTTTCTACTTTCAGTACGGGCACCGTTCGATTGCGGATTTGGCGCACATCGCTCTCGCCATCGAAAAGCTCTCCATCCTGGCGGCCATCGCGGTGGCCGATGAGCAGCGTTGGGATGGGCAGGAGCGCTCGACGCGGTATCAGGACTTTAAGAAGAGCGGCTATTACGTGCCCGACTTCGGAGGCGACGATCAGGCGCAGGCTTTGTACCGCAATACGATGGACGGCCTGTTCGAAGTGTACGAGGCCCTGTCGCAGCGTACCTACGAATACCTGGCCGAAATCACTCCACGTCCCGAAGACATGAAGCCCGAGGCCTACGAGCGCACCTTGCGGGCTCGGGCGTTCGACATCTCGCGCTATCTCTTGCCGCTCGGCACTAATACTTCCCTGGGAGAAATCGTAAACGCGCGCACGTTAGAAACCCAGGTCGCACACTTGTTATCGCAACCGCATGCGGAAATCCGAAATCTCGGCGAGTTGCTCAAGAAAGCGGCGCTTTCGCCTGCCTACAACGTAAATCAGGAAGCCCTGGAAGATCTGGTCAACGAAATACGTGAGGTTTCTCCTGAGCTGGCATTGAAAGCCGAAGAGCAGTTGCTGAAAGAAGTGAGAGTCGCGCCAACCCTCGTCAAGTACGCCAATCCGAATCCCTACGAGATGGAGACCCGCCGCGCGCTTCAGCAAGCAGCGGTCGAAGTGATTGGCAGAACGCAGATCGCGCCATCGAAGCTTGTCGATCTGCTGGACGAAGAGCCACTCGAAGTCGAACTGGCCTCAACGCTGTTGTACGAGCACTGCCACTATTCCTACCGCCAGGTGAGGCAGGCGGTGCAGGCCGCGGGGGAAAAGATGCGGCGCGAGATCATCGATCTCGGACTGCGTGGGCGCGGTGCGCACGACGAATTGCTGCGCCCCTTCTGCGCCGGACAGCAATTCCGCTTCGACATCCTCATGGACATCGGCGGCTTCCGTGACATGCATCGCCATCGTCGCTGCATCCAGATCGGCCAGGGATTCACGACGCGCCACGGCTACGACACGCCGCAGGAAATCGACGCTGCAGGGGTGCGAGGAGGATACGACGCCGCCATGAAGAACGCCGCGCTTGCCGCCGATCAGATCGCGCGTCGCCCCGGCGAAGAAACCGTGGAGAACGCGCAGTACGTCATCCCGCTCGGCTACCGCAAGCGCACGCTCTTCAAAATGGACTTCGCCGAGGTCGTGTACATCTCCGAACTAAGAACCGGCCCAGCAGGACACATGTCCTACCGCAGCGTGGCATACGCGATGTATGAGGCCGTAGCAAGAAAACACCCCGCCCTGGCGAATTACTTTCGCGTGCACGACGTAAAAGAGCCGATTGATTT
This sequence comes from Terriglobales bacterium, assembly GCA_035652655.1. Lineage (GTDB taxonomy): Bacteria > Acidobacteriota > Terriglobia > Terriglobales > Acidobacteriaceae > Gp1-AA133. The sequence continues at coordinate 18,078 of DASRDJ010000391.1, read as the reverse complement.
GTTAAATAGGTAAGGTGGCGGGTTGGACAGTTTCGCAGTTGTCCGATTCGGCAAGCGAATTCGATTGCAGTCCACCGAGTAGCTGGCCAGAACAATAGCAGGGACCGGCCACCGGAAAGGCAAAGGCGCCATCCGCCGAGTAGTCGCGGAGCGGCGAAATTCATTAGCCCAGCGCGTAAGCGCTGGGTAGGCATCCGACACGCGACGAAGCCCCGGAGGGGCGAAATCAACCGAACACGTACTTCTCCTCGAACGAAATCCCCGACCTTCGCAACAAATCCACAAACTCGTCTTCGAAATTTCTTTTCTTATGATGTTCGGCCTGGTTCCGGATATAACGCTGCCCATCTACGATCCTTGAGGGACTTACGCTGAACGCGCCTTATCCTTCCTGCCATGCAAACCGCACACCTTTTCATTCATCCATTTCGAGGAATTGGCCTTTAGGTCGCACACGACCTTCGACAGATTCATCTTCGGCGGCAAGGCAATCAGGAGATGCATATGATCCGCGACTCCGCCAATGGCAAGCATCCTGATTTTTTCATTGCGCGCGATGCCGAGCATGTACGCCCACAGATCCTCGCGGCGTTCGGGATCAATCATTGCCATTCGTCCTTTGGTGCTGAAAACGCAATGCACAAAGTTCGCAGAATATGTGTGGCTCATGTGCTGTCGCCCCTCCGGGGCTTTCCTCCGGCTTTGGCCTTCCCAGCGCTCACGCGCTGGGCTAATGAATTTCGCCCTTTCGGGCTTGCGATGGACCGATTGAACGGCCCAGTCGCAACTCGCTATGTCTATCCGGAGATTGTTCCCTACAGGTGAAGGGAGGTCAGGGTCAGCAGTCCCAGGGCGAAAGTGTCAGCGATCACAAGTTGCTTCCGATGGTTCCGCCAACAATGATGATTCGCTTTTTCTTCGCTCTATGGTATAGTGGCCGAAATCGTTGGTAAATTGACCAAATTTGCTGTGACGATCAGCACTACGACCCGCCAGCCCGTGGGTATACCCTACGAGGGTCTTCATAAAGCCTACCTTTGAGGAGCCATCATGGCCGACGAACGTACCAAAGCAATTGATCTCGCGCTCTCCCAGATTGAAAAGCAGTTTGGCAAGGGCTCGATTATGCGGCTGGGATCGAAAGAAGCCATCGTGCCGATTTCCGTGATTCCGACCGGCGCTATCTCTTTCGACGCAGCTCTGGGCGTGGGCGGCTTCCCGCGCGGACGCGTGGTCGAAATCTTCGGGCCGGAATCGTCGGGCAAAACGACCATCGCCCTGCAGGTCATTGCCGAGGCGCAAAAGACCGGCGGCATGGCCGCATTCGTCGACGCCGAGCACGCGCTCGATCCGCAGTACGCGAAGAAGCTGGGTGTGGATGTCGAGAACCTGCTGGTCTCGCAGCCGGACTACGGCGAGCAGGCGCTCGAAATCGCCGAAGCGCTGGTGCGCTCGAATGCGATTGACGTCTTGGTGGTGGACTCAGTGGCCGCATTGGTCCCCAAGGCCGAACTCGATGGCGAAATGGGCGACAGCCACATGGGACTGCAGGCTCGCCTGATGTCGCAGGCTCTGCGCAAACTGACGGGCATCGTGTCCAAATCGCGCACCTGCCTGATCTTCATCAACCAGATCCGCGAAAAGATCGGCGTCATGTTCGGCAATCCGGAAACCACCACCGGCGGACGCGCCTTGAAGTTCTACTCGTCGGTGCGCATCGACATCCGCCGCATCGCGGCCATCAAGGAAGGCGACGTGGTCACCGGCTCCCGCACGCGCGTCAAGGTCGTGAAGAACAAGGTCGCCGCGCCGTTCCGCGAGGCTGAGTTCGACATCCTCTACGGCGAAGGCATCTCGCGCGAAGGTGACTTGCTCGACCTGGCCGTCAATAACAATATCCTGGAGAAGTCCGGTTCCTGGTTCAGCTACAAGACGGAGCGCATCGGCCAGGGCCGCGAAAATGCCCGCGCATTCCTGAAGGAAAACAAGGACACGTTGGCCAAACTGGAAGCGGAAGTCCGGAAAGCACTAGGCCTGGTTCCGGCGAGTCCTGCGGCGGCCGCGCCCACCAACGGCGCAACACCTGCGGCGCAGCAAACGGCCAAAGTGGCGACCATGCCCACCGGAACCGATGCGAAGGTACCGGCAGGTGCGAGACGATAGAAGGGCGGGAAGCTTAGCTTCCCCAAAACGAACGAGTCACTTGGCGGCTGGCGAGCTCAATCTCTCCAGCCGCTTTTGCGCTTCTGCCAACTGCTCTTGCGTCATTCTTGATTCGAGTTCGCTGATCTTTGCCTCGCTCGCGGCATACCCGCCGCGCTGTGAGCGCCCATACCAGACATAAGCTTCGACGTAGTTCGCGGAAATCGTTCCGTCGCCGTAGGTGCGTTCAGCCAGCTCAAACTGGGCTGGCGGAAGTCCACCCTCCGCGGCTCGCTCTAGGAGCGCCAGTCCCTGGCTCTCATCCTTGGGGATATCGCGTCCCGCAAAGAATGCATTCGCCAGTTCCAGTTCCGCCGCTGGGTCGCCTTCCCGCGCTTTCTCCGATAGCTCGATGAACTTATCGCTTCTGCCGCCGAACAAGCTGAAACTGATGTTCAGAATCAGCACGCTAGGGATCGGGCGTCCATTCCTCCGCGCGGGCTCGAATTGCCATTGACGAACCGCTTCGACAGCTTTCTGATCCAGTCCCATCCCGAGCTTTTTGGTGACAGTGATGTTCGACGGCTTGCCGTCGACGCCCACGACTAAGGACAGTGTGCATGTGCCTTGGCGCTTTGCGTTCCGGGCCTCTTCGGTGTACTCGGCCTGCACAGTATGGACAGCGCGCGCCATGGTTACACCTGGCGATTTCGACTGCGTGCCAACCGGAGAGATCGGAACGGTAGCAGCCTTCTTTTGTAATCGCGAGCGTTCCGCTAGGTAGCGCTGCGAAGTCTGCAGGATATTTTCCACCGTCGCAACTTCTTCAGGGGTGTGAGCGAGCTTCAAGGCGAACTCGAGTTTCTCGATGGCCTCCGCATTCCGGTCCATGCGCACCAGCAGATTCGCTTCGTTCACCCGGATCGCCACATCCCCGGGTTCAAGCTGCACCGCCTTCTCCATCCACATGCGCGCTTCGCCAAAGTTCTTGCCGCGCATTCCTATGACTGTTCCTAGAGCGTCGTATCCAGCAGCGAAATTGGGATTCAGGCGAATCACCGCGCGCAGGTCCCTTTCCAACTGTGCCTGGGCGGGTGCATCAGTGACGCCTTTCCTTAGCCAACTCACGGCCGAGCAGAAATGTGCGATGAAATTGTTCTCGTCGAGTTCGACCGCTTGTTGGCACCATTTGTGAGCTTCATCGAACTTGCGGTCACGAAACGCGAGTAGGCCCATCGTGACATGTGCGTGCACATTCCCCGGATCATCACGCAATATCGGCTCGAGCAAGGTGCGGGCGTCATCGCCACGTCCCACATATGCCATGAACTCCGCCCGGACGGCATCGCTCTCGATCTTCGTGAGTTTTCTCGCAGAAAAAGTCGAATCATCTACCTGGTTGGAAGTGGGCAAGCTGGCGTACCCGTACCCGGTGTTCACAATGTACTTTTGCAGGTTGCTCTGCAACTCTGCGAGGTCGCCAAGAGCTCGGGTCGCTGCCGTAAGGCTGTCTACTCCCTTGTGCATCAGTTCCAGGTAATCGTCGACGCGGTGCGTGTTCTCCTCGTTGTCTTTGGTCTTGAGGTAGTGCGCGAGGGCCCATGCCTCGGAGTAGAACATCGAACCCTTGTCTTCTTCGTGGTAATACGGTGAATGCGTGTCGACGGCAAGCAGCGTGGTCAACGGGAGAAGTGGTTTTTGTTGAAGAAAGTCGACCGTGTATGCGTCAACCTTGCCGATCCTGATTTCGTCGTCGTAAATTTCCGTGTTCTGGTAATACTCCGCTAGGCCTTCGTTGAGCCACAGCGGCATCCAGTCTCCCGTCCGGTTCATCACGAAGTGCGTGTACTCGTGGTACACGGCGGCGTATGGGTGGATGCCGGGAGAATTGCTATGAATCAGAATGAAACTCTTCTCGGGTGCCCGCACGAACAAGCCCGCGATAGTGATCTTCCCGTTGCCCAGGTAGGCCGGTGGCTCGAGGGCCACCAGGTTCGGCTTGTCCTCAACCGCGATCACTGTGATCGGCGTGGACGTATCGAGATTGGCTTCGGGGAATATCTTCTGGAAGGCCGACCGCATTCGTTCGAATTGCCGGGCGGTCCGGCGAGCGTCCGGCTCTGCGGAATTGCTGATGATTCGGAAATGCGGGCTGGAAATCTCAAGCCACTCGTCGGTGCGCTCAGCTGCGGGCGCGGCTAGCGAGACCAGCACAGTCAGGCATAGAAGAAGTCGTTGAGACATCGGGCGCGCTAAACAGATACACCCACCGCCCCGGTCCGTCAATATGGGGCGACCGAATCGTTTGCCATCCCTGTTCCCGCCCCACTAAAATCAAGGCTCGCCAGTTTGCACCGGCTTTTCCGTGAGGACCGTTGCACAAAACCATCGCCATTTATCCCGGGTCGTTTGATCCCCCCACGAATGGTCACTTGGACCTGATCGAGCGGGGCAGCAAAATTTTTGACGAGCTGATCGTGGCAATTCTCCGGAATCCGGATAAGGACCCTCTGTTCAACGTGAGCGAGCGCGTGGCCATGCTGGAGGCGCTCACGGGACATTACAGCAATGTGCGGGTGGATACATTTGACGGGCTCACGGTTGACTACGCGGACAAGGTAGGCGCGAGTTCTGTGTTACGCGGTATTCGCGCCTTGAGCGATTATGAGTACGAATTGCAGATGGCGTTGATGAACCGCAAGCTGCGCCCTGAGCTTGAGACGGTGTTCATGATGCCAGCCGAGAAATATTCGTACCTGAGCTCGCGCTTGGTGCGCGAAGTGGCGCAACTGGGCGGATCGGTAAAGGGATTAGTGCCCGAGTTGGTCGAGCAGCACCTGCGCGGCAAGCTCGACCCAGCTTTCAAGCTGGAAGAATTTCGTGCGCAAGATGCAAAATCGGAAAGCCGTAAATCCAGAGCAAGGAAAAAAGCATGACACCCACGACTGCGGAAACCGCCCACGCCGTTAAGTTGACCGATCGCATCAACCGCATCGAGCCTTCCGCCACGATGGCGGTGGTCGCGGAGGCTGACAAACTCCGCACGCAGGGCGTGGATGTGGTCGACTTCGGCGCAGGCGAACCGCATTTCGCCACGCCGCAACACATCAAAGACGCGGCCATCGCGGCCATTCAGGGCAACTTCACGAAGTACACGGCCGTCGCCGGCACGGCCGAGTTGCGCGATGCGATCGTGCAACGCCACGCCGCGGATTTTGCTTCCGGCTACAAGCGTGAGGAAGTCATCGCCTCCACTGGCGGCAAGCACGCGCTCTTCAATGCTCTGCAGGTGCTGGTCGATCACGGCGACGAAGTCATTCTGCCCGTGCCGTACTGGGTGTCGTTTAAAGACATCATTCGCTACGCCGGTGGCAAACCCGTGCTGGTGGAGACCGACGAGTCACGCAACTTCGGCCTCACCGCCGAGATGGTGCTGAAGAACGTCACCGACCGCACGAAGATGATCATCCTCAACTCGCCGTCGAACCCATCGGGCGCGGTGATGAAGCCCGAGCACATGACGGAGATCATCCAGATGGCGCATGAGCGTGGCATCTGGGTTGTGTCGGACGAGTGCTACGTTTATCTCAATTACACCGCCCGCAATTTCTCGGCGGGATCGCTGCAGGAATATCGTGAGCGCCTAGTGATCCTCGGCTCGCTTTCGAAAACGTATGCGATGACAGGCTGGCGTTTGGGCTACGCACTAGCACCGGCTGCGGTTGTAAGTGCAATGGCTAAGCTGCAGAGCCAATCGACCTCCAACCCGACGTCAATCGTACAGAAGGCCGCAGTGGCCGCGCTGAAGGGACGCCAGGAGTGCGTCGAAGAAATGCGCCGCGAGTATATCAAGCTGCGCGATCACGTGGTCAACGGCCTGCGCGCGATTCCCGGCGTGAAGTGCACCATGCCCGAGGGCGCGTTCTACGCCTATCCGAACATTTCGTCCTTCTTCGGAAAGGGCGGCGTGAAGTCGGCGTCCGACGTTGCGGGGCGCCTGTTGCGCGAGGCGCATGTGGCCGCGGTGCCGGGCGAAGGTTTCGGCACCACCGATCACATTCGCGTTTCGTACGCGACCTCAGTCGGAGAACTGGATCGCGGACTCGAGCGCATGCGTAAGTTTTTTGCCGCGCTCTGATACGCGGACAAGAAAGCATTTCCGCACACATAAAGCTGGATCACCGACCCGCCGAGGAAGTCACTTTCGTGTGCGTGGAGGTTCTCGTTGAATACTGTTGCCTGGCGTTGGCTGCTCTGTGCGGCCGCTCTGGTCGCACAGCTGTCCGCTCAAACGAAAGCTCCCGCGCCCGCGAGCGACCAACTGATCGGAGCCTGGCGACTCGTGAGCATCGAAACCATCCGCCCCAATGGCGAGGTCATCTATCCTTACTACGGCAAGCATCCCCAAGGATTGATCATGTACGACCGTGGCGGCTGGATGAGTGTGCAAATCGTTTCCGATCCGGCGCCGACCGTTCCGTCCGCGAGTTCACGGGAAAGCGTATTGGGCGCGACTCCAGCCGAAAAAAGCAAAGCTTTTGACGGCTACTATGCTTACAACGGCACTTGGACCCTTGACGCCGCCGCCTCAACCGTCACCCATCACATCCAGCAATCACTCACGCCCGGCGAACGCGGCGAAGATGCCGTTCGGCATTTTGTACTCGACGGCGATCGCCTGATCCTCACCGCCAAGACGCACGAAATGGGCGAGGACCACGAGCGAAAGGTAGTCTGGCAGCGGGTCGCGAGCCCGCAGCCTTGATCAAAAGAAATGTTCGGCGTGGGCTACAAATGCATCTGAGTTTCGGAGCATGACCTACCTTTACCCACTGAGAATGCTGCCTGCGTTCGACCCGCGCCCTTGGGGGACGACCGATCTTTCTCCCATCTATCCGGATCACAAGTTCGAAGAGAAGATCGGCGAAGCGTGGCTGACCGGTGATCACTGCAAGGTGGCCAACGGTCCGCTGGCGGGGCGAACGCTCTCCGATCTCAGCGAGACTTGTGGCCGGCTGCTGGTAGGCGAAGCTGCTCGCGATGACAAGCGCTTCCCCCTGCTGCTCAAGTTCCTTTTCCCGCACGAAAAGCTGTCAGTACAGGTGCATCCCGACGACGCACAGGCACAGCGCACCGGGCAGCCTTGGGGAAAGACCGAATGCTGGTACGTGGCTTCCGCCAAGCCGGGGGCGCAAATCGCTTTGGGACTGAAACCCGGCGTTAGCAGCTCTTGTCTGCGACCGGCCATCGAAGAAAATCGCGCTGAAGCGCTTCTCAACTGGATCAACGTCTATCCCGGCGAGATGATCTACGTGGCGGGTGGCACGGTGCACACGCTGGGCCCGGGATCCATCATCGTTGAGACGCAGCAGCAGTCCGACACAACCTACCGGCTCTACGATTATGGACGCCCGCGCGAGTTGCATTTGAAGGAAGGCCTTGCAGCAGTGAAAGAAAAAGTCGCGTCCGGCAAGGTGGTGAGGCCCGCGCCGTCGCCGATCGGGCGCACGAAGAATACAATCGCGCCCATGATCCGCGCCCCCTATTTTGTTGTCGATCAGTACGACTTGAAGGAACCTCAGTCGTTCGGAACTAGCGACGATTCCGGCAAAGGTTCGGTGCAGATTCTGGTTGCGGTCGAGGGCTGCGGCGTAGTCCAGGCCCCGGGAATGGAGCCGGTCACGCTAGCCAAGGGTGACGCAGCGGTGATTCCCGCGTCACTCGAGGCATTCGGCGTGCGGCCGCAGTGGGGCGTCACATTTTTGAAAGCGTACGTGCCGGGGACAACGTTGTCTGAACCAGAGACTCGGCTCTGAATCTGAAATGTAAGCGCAAATGAATCTGCGTGGCTAAACCATCGAACTTCTATCCCGTGATCCTTGCCGGCGGTCGTGGTACGCGTTTCTGGCCCCTGAGCCGCAAACGCTGCGCGAAGCAGTTGCTTCCGCTCGACGGCAAGAAAACCATGATCCAGCAGACGGTCGATCGGCTGCTGCCGCTTTCTCCAGCGAAGCAGGTCTGGATTATTACCAATGACGACTCACGTACCGCCATCGTTCGACAGCTCCCGAAGCTAGACAGACGCCAGATCGTCGCTGAACCGATCGGGCGGAACACGGCTCCAGCGGTGGGTCTCGCAGCGTTTCTGCTGTTGCGCAGCGATCCGAACGCCGTCATCGGATTGTTCCCCTCCGATCACGTGATCGGCGACGAGCAGAGCTATCGCAAGAACGTCGAGCGCGCCATCGGGATTGCATCTGCCGGAGAGAATATCGCAGTTCTCGGCATCAAGCCGACACGCCCCGAAACGGGCTACGGCTACATCGAAGCAGGCGCGTCGGCTGACGGAGGTCCGCTGCGCGTCCGCCGCTTCACAGAGAAGCCCGACATCATGCGTGCCACGGAATTCGTCGCCGCCGGGAACTATTACTGGAACAGCGGAATGTTCCTGTGGAGTGCGCAAACTCTTGCCAAAGCCTTGCGCGAGCACTTGCCCAACACCGCAACAATTCTCGAGAAAATTGCTGCCACCTATGGCACGCGGAAATTCGAGGCCACCTTCCGCAAGCTCTACGCCAAGTGCGACAACATCAGCGTAGACTACGCGCTGCTCGAACCGCGCTCGGCAAAAGGCGAAGGCGTTTCGAGCATTTATTGCATTCCGTCGGAATTCGGATGGAACGATCTAGGCTCGTGGACCGCGCTTCACGAGCATCGCACCGCGAAAGAAAAGATCGTGAACGCGAACGTCCTGGTCGACGACGGCTCATTCACGCTCGATGCCTCCGGCAATTACGTGCACGCGCCGGGGAAGTTTGTAGCCGCGGTGGGGGTGAAAGACTTAGTCGTCGTCGACACCGGGGATGCCCTGTTGATCACCACTCGCGATCGCGCGCAGGATGTAAGCAAAGTAGTGAAGTACCTGGACGAAAAAAAGCTGTCGAAGTTGACCTAAAAGCTACGACCCGCGAGCTCTGAGCAATCATGCTTATCCTGCTCAGTATGGTGCTTTTGCTCGCTCGTAGCTCACAGCTCGAAGCTCGCAGCCATTCCTATGACTGACATCAAATTCGGTACCGACGGTTGGCGCGGCATCATCGCCGACGATTACACCTACGAAAATGTGCGCCGCGTGGCGGGCGCGATCGCCGCGTATGTCCTGAAGCATGAAGAGGCCTCCCGCGGCGTCATGATCGGCTACGACACGCGCTTTGGATCGGCTCGCTTTGCTCGTCTGATCGCCGATGTCATCGCGGGTGCCGGCATTCCTGTTCAGCTCGCGAACGACTACACCCCCACTCCCGCCGTCTCTCTCGCCGTGAAGCAGCAGGGTGCTGCCGGCGGCGTCATGGTCACCTCCAGCCACAATCCCTGGAACTGGAATGGCGTCAAATTCAAAGGCAAGTTCGGCGGCTCAGCCACTCCGGCCATCATGAGCAAGATCGAGGAAGAACTGGCCGCCAACGCGATGCCCACTGGCAATCAAGCCGACATTACGGAAGTCGACTTCAAGCCGGCGCACATCGCCGCGATGTGCAAGTTCGCCGACCTAGACTTGATCGCGAAAGCCAATCTCAAGTTCGCGATCGATGCCATGTACGGCTCCGGCCGCGGCGTCATGGCCGGCATCTTCTCCGCGCGCGGCATCAACCACGTCGCCATCCGCCAGGACGTCAACCCGCTCTTCCCGGGAATCAATCCCGAGCCGATCGAGCCGCACATCGACCAACTCAAGCAAACCGTCGCCAAGGAAAAATGCCACGCGGGCCTGGCCACTGACGGTGACGCCGACCGCATTGGCGCCGTCGCCGAGGATGGCAGCTTCGTCGATTCGCACAAGTGCTTCGCGGTCCTGCTGCGCTGGCTGCTCGAGCGCAAGAAGTGGACGGGAGACGTTGTCCGCGCCTTCAACACCACCAGTATGGTCGACCGCATTGCCGCCAAGCACGGGCGCAAACTGCACGAGTGCTCCATCGGCTTCAAGCACATTGCCGACATCATGATGGATCACGAAGTTGTCATTGGCGGTGAGGAATCAGGTGGCATCGGCTACTCGCGCTATCTGCCCGAACGTGACGGCTTGCTGAACTCCCTGCTGCTGGCCAATGTGATGGCCGAAGAAAAGAAGCCGCTGGGAGTGCTGGTGGCCGATCTGCAGCGCGAATTCGGTGCGCACTTTTACGGACGGCGCGACCTCCACATCCCCGACAACGTGAAGCAAGCTGCAATCCAGCGCGCGCGTGCTGACCAAACCACAACCCTCGGCAAGTACAAAGTCGTCAAGAAAGAGAACATGGACGGCGTCAAATTCTTTCTCAGCGCGTCAGCCGACAACAACGGCGCCACGCCCTGGATCCTGTTCCGTGCCTCCGGTACCGAGCCTCTGTTGCGACTCTATTCCGAAGCCGCGAAGCCGGAACTGGTCTCGGAAATCCTTGACCTGGCAAAGACTTTCGTTTCGGCCAGCGGGTAAGTTGTTCTTTCGACAAGCGACTCCACTGTCCGGTAGACACTGAACTTTTGGGCATGCGCGACCAAGCCGCGATGCGTCCTGAATAGTGGATAATTATCGAGCGCAGCCACTCATGAGATTTGCAGAAGACAGTCCAGCCATCGCCGCCGATACGCCCGAGGCGCGGCGCTATAACCGCATCCATCGCTGGCTAGAATTCAGCGATTTTGCGTTGGGCCTCGCCTTCTTGGTGATTCTTCTTCTTTCCGGATGGAACGCAGTGTTGCGCGATTGGGCCTACCGGTTCGCGTTTCAGAACTACACGTTCTCGGTCTTCATCTACGTCTTCATGCTGCTGCTGGGCGGCAAACTGCTCGGCATTGGCCTCGACTACTACGGGCTTCGCCTGGAACGTCGCTTTCAACTGACTACCCAGAAGACGCGCTCATGGATCTGGGATGAGACCAAGGGCTTCCTGGTCGGGCTTCTGTTTGCCAGCATCATCGCCGAGTTGCTCTATTTCACGATCCGCCAATCGCCGCAGCACTGGTGGATCATTTCCTGGGCCATGTTCATGGGCCTGTTCGTCTTGCTGGCCCAAATCGCGCCTCTGATTCTCTTTCCAATTTTCTACAAGTTCGAGCCGCTGGAGAACGACGATCTGAAGCAGAGATTGGTCAGGCTGAGCGAGAGCGCCGGCACAAAAGTCCGCGGGATCTACAAGTGGCATCTTTCAGAAAAGAGCCGCAAGGCGAATGCAGCGCTGACGGGCTTGGGCGCCACCCGCCGCATTATCTTGGCCGACACGCTGCTCGACCACTATTCTCCGGAAGAAATCGAAGCGGTGCTGGCGCACGAGCTCGGGCATCACGTGCACAAGCACATTCTGAAAAGCATTTTCGTGCAGGCGGGGGTAACCCTGCTCGGCTTCTGGGCGGCGAACTACGTGCTGCACTTGTCCATTGAACAGTGGTCTATGTTCGACACGATGTCGGATTTCTCCAATTTACCGCTGCTGGTACTGATTTCGACCGTGCTGTCGGTCGTGCTGATGCCGGCCATGAACGCCTACTCGCGCTTCAACGAGCGCCAGGCGGACCGATACGCTTTCAAGACGATTCGCAGCGTGCAGCCTTTCATCACGTCGATGAACAAACTGGCCGCGCAGAACCTGGCCGAGCGTACTCCTTCTCGTTGGGTTGAGTGGCTCTTTCACTCGCATCCGGCAATTTCACGCCGCGTAGCAGCAGCCGAGGCGTGGAAGATGCGCCTGGCTGCCGATTCCCGCTCTTAAATTCCTGTCATCACCCGCACCCCTTGGACCGTCACCCCCGCCGCTCTTAAACTGGCACATCTGACTGGCACAACTGCTAAAGAGTGGCACATTTATAGACTGGCACCTCTAGGGAAGGGCCCGACTTCAGTCGGGCCGAACAATGACTGATCATCGGGCGGCTTTAGCCGCTGAGGTCCGCTCTTTCGACTGTCGGCGGCACGAAGACACTCATCACAGGCGCTGAAGCACGAAATCATTCAAGCCGCTGCGGTACGACTGAGGTCGTGCCCTTCCCATGGCTTCAGCGGCCGCTCTTCGCCAACAACTCCGTCACACGCCGCAAATCCTCCGCTGTATCCACCCCAACCGTGTCAAAGGGCGTTTCTCCGACATGAATCGAAATGCCATTCTCAAGAAAACGCAACTGCTCCAACCGCTCCGCTTTCTCCAGCGACGATTCAGGCAGCTTCACGAAGCGATCCAATGCCGCTTTCCGGTACGCATAAAATCCGAGATGCTTAAAATACGCCGGCCCGGTCTTGTCGCGATCATAAGGAATCGTAGCCCGCGAAAAATAAAGCGCCCGTCCGCCTCCGTCCGTCACCACCTTCACCGCATTCGGATTCTCAACATCTTCCGTGCCGCAAGGAGTCTTCAATGTCCCGACAGGCACATCCGGATCATCCATCACAGCAAGCAGGGACGCGATATGTTCCGGCCGCGTGAGCGGTTCGTCCCCCTGCACATTCAGGTAGACATCGGCGGCCGCGAAGTTCGACACTTCATGAACCCGCTCCGTCCCGCTACGATGCTCGGCCGAGGTCATCCGCGCATGCCAGCCCTGTCGGTTGCAGACCTCGACAATCTCCAGCGAATCGGTCGCGATGATCACGCCGTCCAGCAGAGGCGAGGCGCAGACGCCTCGGTAGACGTGGCCGATCATGGGCATCCCGGCAATATCGCAGAGAGCTTTCCGCTCCAGCCGGGTAGACGCAAGGCGCGCAGGAATGACGGCAATGGCTTTCATGGGTCTGAGTAGTTTCTTAGGAAGTTGCACGACTTGCAACTCGCGCGGTATGACGATGCAGACAACCGCCATGCTCGAAATCCTCGCGAGCCCGCAATTACGCGGGTTTGACACCCCGCGAGCGCGCCTCTTAGAATCGAAATGCTGACCGTAGCGGGCCGAGCCACTCCGGTGCTGCACCCGTCAGCATCAGCCGATATCATCTCTCCTGATTTGTTTCCAGCAATGGCGGTGTAGCTCAGGTGGCTAGAGCGAGGGTCTCATAATCCCTAGGTCGTTGGTTCGAGTCCAACCGCCGCCACCAACCTTAAGTAGCAATAAAATCAGCACAATGTGGCCGGCATCACAGACGCTGTGCTAATTTTGCGCTAACGTCGGGTCGAAGGAAAGTGAGGCCTGCGATGACGACGCCACTCATCACAATCTTTGTCCGTCACGCAGCAGACTGCAAATACGCCGGAGACGAATTCTGCAAGCGGTGCAACTGCCGCAAGCATCTCCGCTGGACGCAAGAAGGCAAGCAGTACCGCCGCAAGGCCGGGACACGCTCTTGGCAGGAAGCCGAAGAGCAGAAGCGGCAGCTTGAAGATGAGCTAACGGGCCGCGCTCCGTCAGAAACCAAAGACGCCCGGATGCCCGTGTCTACCGCCATTGAAAAATTTATGCAGGCCAAGCGCAATGACGGCTTGGAAGAGCCAACGCTTCAGAAGCTGCAGAAGACGTGCGACCGCATCCGCGAATTTGCCGAAGCGGACGGGCTGTTTGTCCTGGACAGCATCACGCTGGTCCATATCACGAATTGGGAATGGGACCGCTACTTCGACACGGTCAACTCGCTCCGGGCAAATCAAGAGCGCGTAAAATCTTTTTTTCGGTACTTCCACAACGCGGGCACGATAGCCAAGAATCCTGCCGCTCCGTGGAAGCGTATCAAGGGCAAGGTGGAGCAGGTTTCCGGCTTCACCGCCGAAGAGTACAAGAAGATTGCGGAGGCGGCCAAGAAGTCCGGCAGTCAGAAACTCTTCGCCCTAATTCGGCTGATGCGCTTCGGCGGGCTCGCCATCCTTGACGCGGCCTGTCTTGAGCGGGAGCAAATCATCCGCAGCGGCGAGTCGTATCGGGTCCAGCTCACGTCCCGGCAGAAGACAAGCAAGAAATTGCAGCCGCAGATGATTGACAACGCCATCCCGCCCGACTTGGGCCGGGACCTCGTTTCCGTCCTCAATGGAAATCCTCGCTATGTCTTCTGGAACAGGCCGGGCCAGGATGCTGCTAAGTCTGAAGAAAAGCGGGATGCGGTTAAGTTTTGGCAAAAGCAGGTTCGAGCCTTGCTAGATTCGGCGGGCTTTCCGAGCGCCACAAGCCACAAATTCCGACATACCCTGGCTATCGAGATGATCCGTCACGGCGGGACGTTTGAGGACGTGGCCGCCGCGTTAGGAAACACCGTTGCAGTAGTCGCTAAGTTTTATTCACACGAATGGAGCAAGGTCAGGCAGGGCAGGACTGATGCAGCAATCAAGGCAGCATGGTAAGCATGGGTGCCACCACACACGCACATTTACTATAGCGTGGTGTGGCGGCGGCCCTCCCGCGCGGGTGGGGCTAACTGTTAAATTTTTCAACACTGTTGCGAAATTCAATAATTACTCGTTCATGTAAAGTTGCCAGACTGCGGGCCTTTTATGATTCTCGACACCAACATTTGACGTGCCCCCCACTTCCTTCCAAATAAAAGCAATACGTAAAGTGCCCTCAATAACTGATTTTCCGTGCGATTCCGACAAGTTTCTCGGACGTCTGCACCTTTTCGCTGCCCCGACTCCACAACCCAATGGAACCGTTTGCGAGAGCGTCACGCATTTGGAGGCGGGCTCGCGAAAGTCTTGTCTTCACGTTCGCTTCTGACAGGCCTAGGACCTGGGCGGTTTCCGTGATACTGAGATGGTTCACGTCGCGGAGGATCAATATCGTCCGGTATTTCTCGGGGAGGGATTCAAGTGCCTTCGTCAGTGCGTTGCGAAGCTCGCGACGCTCCAAAGCCTGCGAGGGAATCTCCCGCCAGTCTGCGAAATCCCGTGGGATGTAGTCGCCGTCATCACTCTGCTGTCCCTGCTCGATGGACTCGTACAAGTGCCGCCGGTCTTTTCGAAGCTTCATTTTCGCTTCGTTGATGGCGATTTGAATGAGCCACGTGCTGAACTTGGATTCCTGGCGGAACCGACCCAGGGCTTTGAATGCCTTCAGTACCGCTTCTTGAGCGACCTCTTCGGCGTCGGCTTCGTTCTTAACAATCGCTACAGCGGCAAGAAATACGGCGCGCTCGTAGGGCCGGACCAATTCATAGAAAGCTTCCGCGTCTCCGGCTTGAACGCGGCGGATGAGAGCCTGCTCGAACACGTTGCCCTGCGCCTGGGGGGTAGTCTGCGTGTCGTTTTGAATCGTCGGGCTGCTCAACATCATGATGCTTTCAGCCAATGCGCTCGTCATAGGTTTTCTCCTCCAGTTGCTGACTGATGAACTGGGAACAATTGAGCTGGGCGACCTTCTGCTTCGCCAAGTCTCTGAGCAGGGCGATCCCCTGCGAATCCACGAACCAGACCTTCTCGAGGTCGAGGCTCACCGCTTCGCTTCTGGCCAAAGCCGCATCGCTCAGGCGCCGAAGCTCATCGACCCAGGGGCCTACGAGCTTGCCCTCCAGCTGAAAACTGGTTGCTTCGCTCGACTGACTCGTCACTGAAATCTTGAGCACCGCTTGGGTTCCTCCGAAAGACATACTGACTAAAGCACTCGCCCGACCAATTGCACCGCGGACGCCAGCGAAATCTAACTGTATGAACTCCAGCGGGTTAGCAACTCAGAGCGGAGAGCTTAGATACCGGAACCCACGATGGTTCGTGGTTTGGCATCTCTGGTGTTTCGTGGCCACGAAATTTCGTGGGGAGCCGGTTGCAGAGGGATGTCGTGGGAACTTCCAGATTAGCCCGGGAATGTCTCGGGAAACTACGACTGGGCAGGTTGGGCGGAAGATGAGCCCTTCATCGAATTGCGGTGCAGGCCTAACTTCTTCATGCGGCTTCGGAGGGTGTTCGGGTGCAGGTCGAGGATTTTGGCCGCACCATTGGCACCTTCAATCACCCACTTGGTCTGGGTCAAGACCTCGAGAATGTGTTGCTTCTCTATTTGCTCCAGCGAATGCGATTCGCCATTCGCAAGCTGGCCGGATGTGGCCACGATATCGTCGTCAATCGCCGCTTCGGCGGTCAATGGAAGGAGATCTCGACCTAGCCGCAGGACCGATCCCCGCGAGAGCACCACTGCCCGTTCGATTACGTTCTGCAACTCTCGGATGTTTCCGGGCCAATCGTATTGGCTAAGAATATCCATAGTGTCCTGCGCCACGCCTGTAATTTGCTTACCGAGTTGCCGGGAGTACCGCTCGACAAAGAAGGACGTCAACAGCGGAATGTCTGACCGCCGTTGGCGCAGTGGCGGCAGGATCATGGGCAGCACGTTCAATCGGTAGTACAAGTCGGCGCGAAATCGACCTTCTTGAATTGCTTTGTTTAAGTCACGATTGCTCGCCGCAATAATGCGAACGTTGACGCGCATTGTCCTGCTGCTGCCGAGAGGTTCAAACTCATGCTCCTGCAAAACCCGCAATAACTTGACCTGCGTGTCGAGCGGCAGCTCGCTGATCTCGTCGAGGAATAAGGTGCCGCCGTCCGCCAGTTCGAAGCGACCAACGCGGCGCTCGAGCGCGCCCGTGAATGCGCCTTTCATGTGACCGAACAGTTCGCTCTCGACCAGGCCGGTCGGAATCGCGCCGCAGTTGAGCTTAACCAACGGACGGTGCTTCCGTTGACTGCGACTGTGGATGGCACGGGCAATCAGCTCTTTGCCGCAACCCGTCTCACCCATAATCAGGACGGTCGAATCGGTGGGCGCCACGGTTTCGACGCTGCGTAGAACTTCCAAGAGAACGCGGCTATTGCCGACAATCTCCTCGAAATTGTGTTCTTTGCTGATTTCCTCCTGCAGGTAGACGTTCTCTTCCTGCAGGCGCGCTTTGAGGGTAGCAATCTCTTCATACGCCTGCATGTTCGCGACTGACATCGCGATCTGATTGGCAACCTCCTGAAAGAACTCGAGGTCGTCGGCAGAATATGCTCCAAGACTCGTGCTACCGAAACCCATCACGCCGATGACTTTCCCTTGCACGACAAGCGGGACTGCACATTGAGATCGAATGCCGGCGGAGTGTAGCCCGTGTTCATAGGAATACTGCTTTTCCGTCTCCAGATCCTTGCGCAGGACAGGGCGACTGAAATCCCAGCGTTGTCCGGACTTTTTCCCTTCGCAATCGAGCAACTGCCCAACCGATAGCTGGCCGCGTTGAAATCCACCCTCAAGGGCGAAGACCCGCAGGTCGCGTGCTTCCTGGTCGTAAATGGCGAGGCCAGCGAAGTCGAACGTAGCAACGTCCTTCAGTACCTGGCAGATTCCGCTGAGCAGTTCTTCACGTCGCAGGCTGGTGATGAGGGTGTTCGTAATCTCAAGCAGAGTGCGGTTCTTCTGCTCAAGCTTTTGGACCCGCACAAGAGCCGACTGTAACCCCACCTCGGCCTTCTGTCGTTTTAGTTCGGCTGCGGCTCTCGCAGCAAAAATCTTGACCAGGTCTATGGCATGGGGATCGCGCTCCATCGGCTTATCGTCAAGGATGGCGATGTGACCGATCACGCGGCTTTCGCTATCGAGCATGGGGACACCGAGATAGCTCTGTGCTCCCCAATCCACGAGTCCGGTGTCGAGCGGAAATAGAGCCTGCAAGTCGTCTTTGTAATGACATACTTCGCCGTTCAGCACCTTCATGCACGGAGTGTCAGCGATATCAAATTCGAAGAGGTCGCCGAAGCTGTCCCCCGTCCACACTGCCAGTACTTTTGCACGTTTCTGGTCAGCGCAGTCCGTGATAAACGCGTATCGCGTCCCCAGCGCCGAGGCCATATGGCGCACCAGCGTCGGAAAGAAATCTTTCCCGGTAGCCGAAGCGGTGCCGATCACGATCGACTTGAAACGCTCTTCCTCGAGATGTCGATCGGTTACGTCGCGCACCAACCCCACCACGCCGATGATGGTGCCATCGGGGCCGCGATGCGGCGCAAAGATGCAGGACTCCCA
>DASRDJ010000390.1:0-5797 GCA_035652655.1 Terriglobales bacterium | reverse complement strand
CGCGCCAACCGCATTCACAACATCCAGCGGCGAAAGCCCTTTCGACTGCAGCGCGGCCGTATCGAGATCCACCTGCACCTGCCGCTGCTTGCCACCGTAGGGATAAGGAATCGCCGCTCCCGGCACGGTGATCAATCGCGTTCGGATGAAGTTCACGCCCGAATCGAACAATTGCTGCTCGGAAAGCTCGTGCCCGGAAAGGCCGAGTTGGAGAATCGGCACAGTCGATGCGCTGTAACTGATAACCAGCGGAGGGGTCGTCCCCGGCGGCAGCTGCCGCAATTGCGTCTGTGAAATCGCCGTCACCTGCGCAATGGCTTTATCTATGTTGGCGTGCGGCTGGAAATACACCTTTACCACGGCGATGCCGTTCAGCGATTGCGACTCGATGTGCTCAATGTCGTCGACAAGCGTTGTCAGGGCGCGCTCGGTCACCGTGGTGATACGCGCTCCCATGTCTTCCGAAGACAGGCCGGAGTAATTCCACACAATGCTGACCACCGGAATATTGATTTCCGGAAACACATCGGTGGGTGTGCGCAGGATCACGATGGGCCCAAGGATCAGGATCAGCAGGGCCAGCACTGTAAACGTATACGGCCGACGAAGAGCGAGCTTAACGATCCACATAGCGATCTCTTACGGATGGACGGACCAGCACAACTGAATGTGACGCAATCGCCTGATCAGGACAGAAGAAGTGCGAATTGCGACACGACCCCAGATACTTTATTCGCACGGACACTGCCAATCTTCTTTGACAATGCTCAACAAGCTATTCGATGAGGATGAAAGTACTTAGGGAGCAAAGTCTTTTAAAAATAGTCAGGAGATTGCTCGAATTTGGTGTCGATGGGTCGACACGATTCGACACCCCACATTTAGTCGACGGGACGTTCGATTCCCAGGCGCCTCATCCTATAAATCAGTGTCGTGCGCGGAATACCCAGCCGGGCAGCGGCGCCCGTCGGCCCACCCAGAATCCAGTCGGTATCTCGCAGAACCTGCAGCACGTGTTTACGCTCGACTTCTTTCAGAGTCGCACCTTGCGAACTCTTCGATTTGCTTTCGCGCAGCTCAGCCAGGGGCGCGCGCAACGCTGCTCCCTCCGTCAGGATCACCGCGCGCTCAATGAAGTTCTGCAGTTCGCGGATATTTCCCGGCCACGCATAGCGGACCAGCGTATCCATTACGGACTCGGGAATCCGCGTGATCTTCCGGTTCATCGACTTGGCAAACTTGTCGACAAAATATCGCACCAGAATCGGGATGTCATCGCGCCGCTCGCGAAGCGCCGGAATGTGAATTGGAAAAACATTCAGCCGGTAATAGAGGTCGGCGCGAAAGGTTCCCTGCTCCACCATGCGTCCCAGGTCGCGATTCGTAGCTGCTACCAGACGAACATCTGTGCGAATCGATCGCGTCCCGCCCAGTCTTTCAAATTCCTGCTCCTGCAAAACTCTCAGCAACTTTGGCTGCAACTCCAGCGGTATGTCGCCCACTTCATCCAGAAACAGCGTGCCCTTATGCGCGATCTCAAACCGCCCGACCTTGCGACTGATGGCGCCCGTAAATGCACCGCGCTCGTGCCCGAACAACTCGCTCTCCAGCAAACCGAGCGGGATCGCCGCGCAATTCAGCTTTACGAAAATGTTGTCCTGTCGAGAACTGAGCGCATGAATCGCTCGCGCCACCAATTCCTTTCCGGTGCCGGTCTCTCCCTGGATCAGAACAGTGGTGTCATTCGGCGCGACAGTCTCCACTTGCCGAAGCACATGGCGCAGTCCCGAACTGTTGCCGAGGATGTCTTCAAAATGGTGTTCGGTGCGAATCTCGTCGCGCAGGTATAAACCCTCTTCCGCCAGACGCTCCTTCGACTCGCTCAACTCGCTGAACTCGAGCGCATTCTCCAGTGCAATCGCGACCTGACTTGCAACTTGTCGCAGAAAATCAACATCTTCCTCGGAAAATGCCTCTTTGCGCCGATCCAGCAGATGCAGCACGCCCAGCGTCCGGTTCCTCCGCATGATCGGAAGAAAACATCCCGACTCGAAGCCTTCCTCGGCATTTACCTTGAGCGCGACCGGTGCCAACGATTTCGGAGCCGTACCGAAGCGCAACGGCTTGCCTGTCTGGAACGCCCTCCCGGGACTCGTTCCTGCCATCGGGAGCACCATCTGGTCTTGCATGAACCCCTTGCCGGCAGGAAAGTCGAGCCCGTAAACGCGCAACTGCGTTTGCTCGCGGTCGGGCAGCGACAGGCATGCCGCGTCGCACTGCATCGCATTGCGAACGCTGGCCGGAATCGCGCGGAATAACTCCGACAGCGCAAGATTCGAGACTACCGCGTTGTTCACATCGAGCAGCAGCTTAAGCCGGTCGCGTTCCCGCACAACCTGCAGCTGCAGTTCGCGCGCTTCCTGATAATTCAGAGCATTCTCAACCGCCACTGCCACCTGCGCAGCGACCATTGTCAGAATCGACAAGCTCGATGGCCGGTACGCGTCACGCTGCGAACTCCCCAGGTTCAAGGTTCCGATTTTCCGTCGCGCGCTCGTCAGCGGAAGACTGCAAAAAGACTTCAGCCCGTTCTCCGTAAGTACGCGCGTCGCTCGTGGAAAACGACTCGCCTGCTCGGGTTCACCAACAATGAACGGCCTTTGCGTTCTCCACACTTCGCCAGAAGGCGAATCGTCCACGCCAAACTCCATGCCCGGATGGATGGTCGACACACCATCAAAATGCAAGGTATGCACCCGCATCACGTCGTGCTCGGGATCATGCAGAATGAGGCTCAAATAATTGAAATTCAGAACCGTGTGCAAGCGGCGGCCAAGATCTTCAAACAGCTCAGTCAGACTTTGATGGGAAGAGATGGCCTGGGACACTTCCAGCAGAGTGGTGTACTGGCTTTCGGGAAGAGCGTTCGTCGGTTCTGGGAGCGTAGCCATGCCTGCGCCGTGAAAGTAAGCCGTCGCACCGCCCCTGTGCCCCCCCGGCTGTTGCTGCTAAGTATATCTCGACAGTGTCGAATCATCGACACGATTGAGGCGTGCACGCTCTCTCCGAACCCACGACTCCAGCTAACCGATTGAATCTGCGAGACAACTGACAGCACACCTTCCTACCGGGGGTGGCCCTCCCGGTGCAAGGTTCGCCACGACTTATGCTAAAGGTCACGCTGAATAACGGCGACAAAGGGGTCACGCTAATTCTTGAAGGACGGTTATGCGGGGACTGCACCGCGGAAGCCGAGCGCGCCTGGCGAAGCGTGATTACTGGCGCTAAGCAGATTTCCGTCGACCTCGCGGGCGTTTCCTACGTGGATCGCAATGGCGAGTCGTTGCTTCAGGACATGCTTGAGCAGGGAGCGACTCTTCAGGTGGGCGGCGTCTGGATGGAGCATCTCGTGGCAGATCTTCGCCGGCGGATTGTGCCCGCCGACTCCGCGCTTTCCCGAAGAACGCCGAGGCCGCATCGCAGCCCCGGCGTTTCGTAGCGCCCCGGCCCTCCCCCAAGTGCAAGGGTTCCTTCGGGAGACTTCTAAAATCGGCGAGCGTTTCGCTAGCTGGTTTGCATATCGCGCAGCGCCCGCCGCAGGTGTTTCTTCGCACTCTCTTTGCTGATGCCCAGCACTCTCGCAACTTCCGGCAGCGTATATCCGTGCAGTTCCGTCAGCACGAACACGTCGCGGCACCGGGGCTGAAGCGTCAACGCTCGGAGCATGGTCAGTTGAAACAGGCGATTGGTCTCCACACCTGGTTTGGTCGAGAGACCGCCGATCGAACCCTGCTCCCGCACCTGCCGATCTCGCATCGTCGCCATCACACGAATCGTGCTTCATGCGGGCATCCCGTTTCACCGATTGCAAAGATTATTAGACTGCGCGATGTCGTCCAGAGCGGCTGTTGCCGTTCGCCTGGCTGGCCTAGTTTCCCACCAAAACCCCGTCTACGGGCCGACTCGGGGATTCCCCGGTTTTAGGTGTAAGATATTCGCCACTCTGCCGTCCCCCGAGGCAAGTCTTGCAATTTGAGGCTTTTGACCAATCCTATTTGGATCGTCTCCGCTCCGGGGACCCTCGGACGCAAGCGCACTTCTTCGCTTATTTCAATCAGCTTATGCAACTCAAGCTGCGGGCACGCTTGCGTACCGTACAAGAAATAGAAGACGTCAAGCAGGAGACTTTTGCGCGCGTCTTCACGGCCCTGCAAAATGACAAGATCCGCCAGCCCGATCGTCTCGGACCGTTCGTGAATTCCATGTGCACCAATGTCTTGCGCGAGCAATACCGCAGCAACTCAAAGGTGACATCAATTGACGAGGAAGTCGCCAACGAGATCCCCGATCGCTCCATCGATGTGGAAGGTGTCGTGGCGGCTCACCAAATCGAAGACAAGGTCCGCGAGATCCTCGACGAAATGTCGGAGCGCGACCGTCGCATCCTGCGCGCAGTTTTTCTGGAGGAGCAGGACAAAGATGGGGTTTGCCGCGACTTCGGCGTCGACCGCGACTATCTGCGGGTTCTGGTGCACCGCGCCAAGCTCGCGTTCAAGTCGGAATACTTAAAGGTCATTCACCGGCCACCGCCCAACCAGTCAGCGGTCAGAGGTCTGTGAAACGATTCGAACCCTGGGTTCACTACCCAATGTAAGAGGGGGAGGCAGTGGACATGGACCACGCCGACGCATTGCGTATGAACGCGACAGAAAGATATCTATTAAACGAGTTGGACACGACGCAACTCGAACAGTTCGAAGAACATATGTTCGAATGCCAGGAATGCGCGCTCGACGTGCAGACCGCTTCGATTTTCCTGGAAGAGAGCAAAAAGGTGCTCGCCCAGCCCACGCCTGTGCCTGTCCGCCAGCCGGTTTCGACGGCGGCGCCCAGTCCCTGGTTCGCCTGGCTGCGCCCGGCTTTTGCCGTTCCGGCGATCGCGGTGCTTCTCCTGGCCATTGGATACCAGGGCTATCTGCTGCGCGGTACCCGCCCGGGCACCACGCCCGACATTCTCGCGTCGGCGACGATTAACGTGGCGACACGTTCCGCCACCACTCCCCACGTGCACTCGAAAGCGGGCCAGCCCTTCGTCCTACTTCTCAATATTCCTTCCGAAAGCCGGTTTTCTTCCTACATTGCGGACTTGTATGATCCCGCGGGACATATAAAATGGTCGCTCCCGATTTCGGCGGAGATGGCCAATGACACGCTGCCGATGCGGGTTCTGGGTCTTCGCGAACCAGGTCTATACGTCGTGGCAATCCGCGGAATTTCGCAAGACGGCGGCACTCCCACGGAAATCGGCCGGCAACCATTCCAATTAAGTTTGCAGTAAGGGCTCAGAACAGATCTCCATTCTTGGATTAGGGAGACACCCATGTCACTTCGCGCTGAGCGAATTCATTACTTCCATGCCAATGCCACCGCCATCGGTGGATACATCGAGCGTCCGTTTCGAAGGGATATCCCCGTGCAGTCTCCGACTTCATTGTCGCCTTCCGGCGGATCGGACGATGCCAGCACGATCAATTTCGACTTCGAAAAAATCATCAGCGCGAGGATGACCCGCACTCGCGTCGAAGGCCACTACGCCGGGGCCTATCCCAGGACTCGTGCCACTGCCATTGTTGAAGATTTGAATGTCCTAGGCGTCATTCGGGTCGACGAACTCGTGGCGTATATTTCCAGTACGCATCCGGGCAAGGAGCCCGATGTGCCCATAATCGACTTAGGCCGCACCGCAATCAATGGCCTGCGGGTGGGCAACACCACACTGCGCGTCCATCTTGACCTC
>DASRDJ010000389.1:0-4423 GCA_035652655.1 Terriglobales bacterium | reverse complement strand
CAGTTCTCAGTTCTCAGTTCTCAGTTCTCAGTTCTCAGTTCTCAGTTCTCAGTTCTCAGTTCTCAGTTCTCAGTTCTCAGTTCTCAGTTCTCAGGAGAATTGTGATTGAGCAGTTGGCAAGATGCAACCTGTGATCGACATCGCCTGACGCTGAACACCAGTTGCCGAAACCTGACATCGCAGGTCTAGCGATTCAATAACACGAGCGATTCAACAACACCTGGCCTCGCCTTTCCTGACACCTAACACCTAATAACCAAGACCTAACACCTGGTTCCACTAGTCCAGCCTCACCAGATAAACCGATCCCACTCGCGTCTCCGTCTCATGAGCGAGCGCTTCGGCCCTAGTTCGGTCGTCGTTCAGGACGCGTACACGGACCCACCAGTCCCCCACCGGGCTTAGGAATTTATCAACCTTGGCTGCCTGGTAGCGGCGTGCCAGGTGAGACGCCATATCCGAGGCGTCCTTCTGCTTTCTGAAGGATCCGATCTGTACCGCCCAACGGCCGCCGGTCGCGATCGCAACCGGGGTGAGCAACACTTCGAGCTTCACGCGTGCCACGCCCGGCTGCCAGATATCCAGCGTTTTGGCGGCGGCGTAGGAGACGTCGATGATGCGCCCATCCACAAAAGGTCCGCGATCCGTAATCTTCAACAATGCGGATTGGCCAGTCTTAACGTTGGTAACGCGCACCACCGAGCCCAGCGGAAGCGTGCGATGCGCCGCCGTCATGGCGTTCATGTTGTAGATCTCGCCATTTGAGCTGCGGCGGTTGTGATACGGCGCGCCGTACCAGCTGGCCATACCAGTTTCGGTGAGTATGGGAACCGTGTCGGGCGGCACCGACAACGGAGTCTCTGCCGACTTCTCTGCCGCCCCGGGGACAGGAGCAGGAGTCTTGGGCGTTGATGGAGTTTTCTCCGGAGCGCTCGTTGACGGCTGCGTAGGGATGGACGGCGGAGGTGGGATGTCGACTCGCGCCTGCTTGTGGTGATTGCACCCAGCCAACGTTATGGCCAGAAATATCACCGCGAACCCATGCAAACAGCGCTTCGTCATGGCTTTTTGGCCGCGTCGTTGGTTTCGTCCATGTAATCGGCAAACTGGTGCAGCCGTTGCGCCGCCACGCGCAGCGCTTTCGACGATTGCTCGCGCACCGCAGGGACGACTTCCTTGTTGAGGTAGCTGATCAGGTCGGCGCTTTCTTTCTCGAAACGCTCGGCGGCTTCGGAGACCTTCTTGCTGACGCGCGCCCCGGCGTCTTCCATCTTGCGATTGAAATCATTCATGACGTACCTCTGCGAGTATCGACCTCGGCCGCAAGCGTCGACACTCAATGTGCTCATTATTCGTGGCGCACGGGACAGGGTCAACAGTGAAGCACCTCAAGCGCCACTCATCCCGCACTTTGCGTAAACCCCGCTCGCGAGTTGGTTTAAAATCGCCCGCATGCGGTCGATTTCCAGTTGCCTGATCCTGACAGCTCTAACGATCTTTTCGGGCTGCACGGTTTATCCTGAACATCCCATTAAAGCGTTTGCTCAGGCGACCGGTGGAGAGGGCTTCGAGCGCGCGTTCTGGAAAGAAGTGCAGGCCCAGGATTGGAAAGACGTGGGCTCGCACCTGTCTTCAAACTTCATGTATGTAACCCCCGGAGGCCGGTGGGAGCGCGCCGCGGCACTCGAGCATATTCAAACTCTACGAATTCAGGACTACGCGATATCCGACCTGTCCACGGAAATGAATCGCGATACCTTCGTGGTGAGCTACACCATCGTTCTGCGTGGCACATCGCCGGCGGGGCCGCTGCCTGGCGCTCCTGAAAGAAGGATGACGGTGTGGCAACAGCAAAAAAAGGGCTGGATGGCGATTGCCCACTCCGTGCTGGGACCCGTCCCCCAGTGAGTCCCCCGAAACGAAGCCTGCAACGCAAGAAGGCGAACGGCGCTGCCAGCGAGGATAAATCTCGCGCCGTCGGGATTCAACGTTCGTTTTCACTCCGCCTGCTCGCCTGGTACGACGCGCACGCGCGCGATCTGCCGTGGCGCAAGAGTCACGATCCCTACCGTGTGTGGCTTTCGGAAATCATGCTGCAACAAACCCGGGTGGCCGCGGTGCTCGAGCACTACCGGGTTTTTCTCACAAAATTTCCGACAGTGCAGAACCTAGCAGCAGCGCGCGAATCCACTGTGCTGGCACTGTGGAGCGGCCTGGGCTACTACCGGCGCGCCCGCATGTTGCATGCCGCTGCGAAGTTGGTGGTCAAAGACCACGGCGGCCGATTCCCCGAGACCAGCGAGGCTTTGCGACATCTGCCCGGTATCGGACGATACACCTCTGCTGCTATTGCCAGTATTGCATTTGCAGAACCGGTCGCGGTCGTCGACGGCAACGTCGAGCGCGTCTTGTCTCGACTCTTAGGCAGCCAACTGAACGATGAAGCGACCTGGACGGCCGCCGAGGAACTGCTTGATCGAAAGCGTCCTGGAGATGCCAACCAGGCCATGATGGAATTGGGAGCGACCATCTGTCTGCCCCGAGAACCGAAATGCCTGCTGTGTCCCGTGTCGGAGTTTTGCGTCAGCCGAGGAGATTTGCCGCGAACGTCCAAGCCAGCGCCACAAATGAGGCGAGAGATCCACTTCGGCCTGGCACGCAGGAATGGAGAAGTTTTTCTGCGGCAAAGAAGCCCGACTGAATCGTTGATGCCGGGCATGTGGGAACTGCCAGCGCTTTCTGGTGTGCAAGACGGAAGAGCGGTGCTCTCCCTGCGGCACTCCATCACCGTCACGGACTACAAGGTTGGCGTGCTGGAACTCGCTTGCCCGGAGGAACATAGCGGGACCTGGATCGCAGCGTCACGATTGATGTCGCTTCCCCTCACGGGGCTCGCTCGAAAAATCCTGCGGAAGGTTGAGATGCTGTGAGGACGTTCATTCTTCCGAGGCGACTCTGTTCCCTGCTCTCTGAACGAGCGCGATGAGAAGACTCTTGCCAAGTCGGCCGGGCGCGGCGTTCGTTGCTTCAGCACTTCTCGGGACAGCCGCGGCGATCCTGTCGGTGGCCGGACTCGACGGTCAACTGCGAGCAGACGGAAGCAAGCTTTCCGAAAAGAAAACGTATCTTGGGTTCGACCGCAACGAATATCCTGGGGATGCCGCTCTCCCCGTCCTTCGCCAGACATTTTCGTTCTCAGGATACTGGCTAAACACTCCACCCGGAGCAAAAGACAACTCGTGGACGGGCAAGCGAGAAGTCGTCAAGAAGGCCGGGCTCGGCTTTTTGCTTCTCTTCAACGGCCGACTCGATTCCGAAATAAAAAAAACGGCACGTCCCGCCGAACTCGGACGCTCCGACGCGCAAGCCGCAGTCGCGACAGCGCGCCGCGAAGGCTTCCCAATCGGCAGCGTCATCTTCCTCGATCAGGAAGAAGGCGGGCGCATGCTGCCAGAACAGAAAGCCTACATCTACGCATGGATTGATGGAGTGAACGGCGGCGGCTATCGGGCAGGGATTTATTGCTCTGGCGTGGCGGCGGCAGATGGGAACGTTTTCGTTGTCACCGCCAGCGACATCCAAGAAAATTCAAACGGCCGGAAGATCGAGTTCTGGGTCAGCAATGATTCGTGCCCACCGTCGCCAGGATGTTCCTATTCCCAGCCTCCGCGGCCTTCGGCCAGCGGGATACGGTTCGCGAGCGTATGGCAGTACGCGCAGTCGCCTCGCCGACGCGATTTTGCCCGCGCTTGCTCGAACTACATCGCCGACGGAAACTGCTATCCGCCGAAGCTTCTTGGGGAGAGGATTTTCGTTGATCTCGACTCGGCCGAATCCCCGGACCCATCGCGGGGCAGGTGATGCTCCCAACTTCTACCGTCGATCGGCCCGTTGATCGATCTGGGCGATGAGTCCCTTCAAGTCGTCCGCAGCCGGCCCGCTCGGATTGACCTTTAAGAACTGCTGAAAGGCGCGTCGAGCATCCTCGCCTTTCTTCTGACGGAGCAGCGAGTACCCCAAAACCACGTAAACGCCGGGCTTCGATTCCTTCAGCTTAATTGACATGCGCGCCTGCACTTCTGCATCCAGAAATTTGTTCAGCGCGAAGTCGACCTTCGCCAGCTCAAAGTGCGCGTCCGGATTTTGCGGATCCAGTTCTGCAAAGCGCGTTAACGGCTTTTCCGCAAGGTTGGCGCGGCTGGTCATCGCATACAGAACCCCGAGAAGGTATTGGGCCTTGGGCATTCTGTCCTCAATCTCAAGTGCCTTGATCAATGAAGATTCCGCCTGCGCACCGTGATCCAGTTGCATGTGCGCCACGCCCAGTAACTGGTAGGCCTCCGCAAAGCGCGGGTAGAGGCTGATCGCCTTTTCAAGATGCGGAATGGCGTCCGAATAATTGTTGCTGTTGATGTTAAGCTGC
>DASRDJ010000388.1:0-6307 GCA_035652655.1 Terriglobales bacterium | reverse complement strand
CAGAACTACGGGCGCGACGATGCACGTGTCGCCGACATGCACCACGCCGGGTTCAATTAAAGTGACCATTGCATTGGTGCGGACGTCGACGCCGAGACGGCGCAGTTGTTCTTCGGCGCTGCGCGACAAATCTTCGGCGTAAGCGGGCAGCACGCGCGGGCCGCCTTCGAGCAGAACGATGCGGGCGCGCGACGGGTCAATCCAGCGGAATTCATGCGCCAGAACATGACGCGCAATTTCCGCCAGTATTCCCGCGAGTTCCACGCCGGTGGGGCCTCCGCCCACGACGACAAAGTTCAGCGGTTCGTCGCCGGCGCCAGAAAGAGCCCTCCGTTCGGCCAACTCAAACGCAAGCAGCACGCGGCGGCGGATTTCGAGCGCGTCTTCGATGGTCTTCAAACCCGGGGCGTAGGGCTCCCAGTCGTCGTGACCGAAGTAGGCGTGCGTCGCTCCGGCGGCAACCACGAGATAGTCGTAGAAGAGTTCCTGCTCGCTGGTTTTGACCATGCGGCGGGCGAGATCGAAGTCCTGGACTTCCTCGAGCAGGGTAGCGACGTTGGAGTCGCGGCGGAAGACTGCCCGGATGGGAGCGGCGATTTCGCCGGGCGAGAGTCCACCGGTAGCGACCTGATAGAGAAGTGGCTGGAAGGTGTGGTGATTCTTGCGGTCGAGGATGGTGATTTCGACCGGGGCGCTGGCGAGCGAACGCGCGACATTGAGGCCACCGAATCCGGCGCCCACGATCAAGACGCGAGATGTTTCCTTGCTGGGCATGAACACCTACTTATAAGATTGCGGGAATGCCCGAGAGGTCGAAAAGTTTTATATCAAATACGGCCGTCGTGCCAGCCGTGAGCGATGCGGGGTTTACGGTAGCGACGTCGACGGTGGACGTGCGTAAGGGCAGAGCGTGGGCGGAAATCCTGCTGGCCCTGGGCTTGCTGGAACTGGTGTTCTGGACGCCGCGCAGCCCGCTGCACACGGGATGTATCGTTGCGCTGATCGGCAGCGTGCTGTGGTTGGGCTTGCGTGGTCGTAGCCGCGAGGAACTGGGATTCCGCTGGCCTGCGCGTGGCGGAACGGTTGTGATGCTTGCGGTTGGATGCGTCGTGGCGGCGGCCATCCCGCTGGTGGTGGTAGCGGGGGGGCATCCGATTCCGGCGAATACGGATTGGCCGAAGCTGAATAATTTGTGGCCGTACGTGATTTGGGCGGTCGGGCAGCAGTTTCTGCTGCAGTCTTATTTCTATGTGCGCTTCGAGCAACTGCTTGGGGGGCGGGCTGCGGTCGCGGTCAGTTCGGTGCTGTTCGCGTTGCTGCACTTTCCGAATCTGCCGCTGACGGGCCTGACGCTGGTGGGCGGATTGTTCTTTACGGAAACGTTTCGGACGTACCGCAGCCTGTATCCTTTGGCGATTGCGCATGCGCTGATGGGGATTGCGATTGCTTACAGTTTTCCAGATAGCCTGATGCACCATATGCGCGTGGGATTGTCGTATTGGAAGTTCTAGCAAGAGCGAGGTCGAGACGCCCTCGTGACTGCCGGCGGGACGCCGGCGCTACCTAAAGGCCTTCTTGCACAACCTTGAAGAAAAGCTGGCGCGAGGCGTTGAGGCGGCTGATCCGCCGGCAGGGAGTTCGACGGACTCGCGCACTTCATGGCTGCGCTTTCTCGTTCCCTCCGTCAGCGATCTGATATTCGTGCTGCTCCTCGTGGCGCTGACTTCGTGGACGCTGGCTAAGGGATTGCTCGGGGATGCTGGAATTGGCTGGCACATCCGCACCGGAGATCTGATTCGCAGCACGCACGAGGTTCCGCGCGTCGATCCATTTTCTTCCATCATGCAGGGGAAGGCCTGGTTCGCCTGGGAGTGGCTCTACGACTGCCTAGTGGGCGTGCTGCATTCGTGGGCTTGGTTGAATGGCGTAGTGCTGCTCACGGGCCTCGTGATCGCGCTGACCTTTTCGCTGGTGTTTCGCCGGATGATGGCGCGGGGCGCGCAGCTGCCGGTGGCAATTGTGATCCTGTTGCTGGCGATGGCGACCTCAACCATTCATTTCCTGGCGCGGCCGCACGTGGTGAGTTGGCTGCTGACCCTGATTTGGTTCGACGTTCTGGAGAGGTTCGAGGCGGAAGGGAACTGGCGCCGGCTGGTGTGGCTGCCAGCGACCATGCTCGCTTGGGTGAATCTGCATGGCGGGTTTGTGGTGGGTCTTGCGCTGTTAGGAATTTACTTCGTGGGCAATGCGGTGCTCGGGTGGACCACTCGCAATGTTCTGGAGAAAGCGAGCGCGCGTGCTCGAGCGAAGGCGATTGCGATCACCGGAGTCGTTTGTGCTTTGTTCACGCTGGCGAATCCTTACGGATATCAGTTGCACGTCCACATCTACCGGTACCTGAGCGACCGGTTCCTGATGGATCATATCGACGAATTTCTCTCGCCAAATTTTCATGGCATGCCCCAGAAGTGTTTTGCGGTGCTGGTGCTGCTGGCGGTGGTCGGGACTGCGGGCGCGCGCAAAAAGATCACGCTGAGTCAGCTGCTTGTCGTGCTGTTTGCGATCTATACCGGAATGTATGCCTCGCGGAACATTCCGCTCTCGTCGATTTTGCTGGCGCTGATCGTGGCTCCGCAGCTTTCAGTAGTGTTGAAAGAGATGGCGGGGAGCCGGGAAGTATCGGATGGCTTGCGCCGATCCTTGGCGCGCTTCGATTCGTTCAGCGCGCGCATGGATACGTTTGATGCCCGGATGGCCGGGGGGCTGTGGCCTGCGCTCGCGATCGTGGTGCTGTTGTGGGCCTGCTCGCATCACGGCTGGATTGGGTCTTCGCATGGGATGGAAGCGCGGTTCGATGACAAGCGATTTCCCGTGAAGGCGATCGACTATCTGGCAGGAGCGCACTCGGGTGGTGTTGCCGCTCCTGTTCCTACACAGGCTGCTGACGATGCGATCTTCTGTCCTGACCGGTGGGGAGGGTATCTAATTTATCGGTTGTATCCCCAGAGGCTGGTTGCATTTGATGACCGGCACGACTTGTACGGAACAGAGTTCTTGAAGCGTTACTTGAAGATCGTGCATGGCGAGCCGGGTTGGCAAAATGCGCTTGCGGAGACGCGGGCGGGCTGGGCGCTGGTTCCGGCGGAGTCGGTGCTGGCGGGGCTGCTGGCGGCGGATGCGAAGTGGAGCGTTGCTTATCGCGACGACGTTGCGGTTTTGTTTCGCAGGATTGTGTGAGGGAGTGGGTGAATGAGGTACTTGACCTGAAGAAGATCATTGCCGCTGAAATCGCCGGATTTCAGCGGGTGTCAACCGTAATGTAAGCATTTCCTCGTAGGCGGAGTCTGGATTTCTTTATGATTTCTTCGTAAATCTTTTTCCCACGTCGTCCGTGGGCCCGCATCCAACGCCCATACGATGGCGTGCTTGTAGGTTGTTCATACGACGGATGAATCAACCATGCTGAAAAAGATCTTGGTAGTTGATGACAATGCGGTGATTCGCCGACTCCTCTACACGCTCTTCAAATCGGAGGTGGACTTTGACGTATGCGGAGAAGCAGCAAACGGGAAGGAAGCAATAGAACGGGCTCAGGAATTGCATCCCGACGTGATTGTGCTGGACTTGTCAATGCCTGTGATGAACGGCCTAGATGCGGCCCGTATCTTAAACGGGCTGATGCCTATGGTTCCGCTGATCATGTTCAGCGAATACGGTGAGGCATTCACCGAAAGTGCAGCTCGTTCGGCAGGGATTTCTGCGATGGTCTCAAAATTCGCCCACGTTTCTGGGCTAGTCGAAAAGGTACGTCTCTTGTGCCGTGTAAACGCGGCCTGACCTATTCCTTTTGCCAGTCAGGGAACTCAAGAATCTCCCTTTTGACGACCCGGAGGTTTGCCAGGGCGTACTCAATAGCTTCCCGTTCAGCGTGGTGATCACGACTTTGCGAGATGGCCTGCTGCCTTTCGAAAATCGCCGCCTCGGCTTCGGCCACCCGTTCCTTTAGTTTGTCCTTGTCCAGTTCAACTAGTGCTGCTTGAACGGGCTTTTGCCAATCTGGATATGCTAGATCGTCCCGATGATCTCCCAGTTCAATAGCGCCTGCCATTTTTCCTCTCCCCAATCCGTGTCTCAGTTTTTCTGGAAGGTGTCCCCACAGCGACTGTGTCATGGTCAGTCTCCGTCTTCTCGGCAACTCCCTCTTTAAGGAGCTTCTTCACTACTGCTACCGGAATCTGTTCGAAATTTGTCTTCGACTTCTGCATTGTTATTTGCTCCGCTGATCAAGCTGCATAGTAGCAAGCCAGAAGCGGTACGGGCTGTCTCTTTTGGCTGATCTTTCCCGTCATTTTGCCTGGTTAAATCCCTCAATTATCGAGACTTGCACGTGGATGTGCTGCACGGCGTGATCAGGCTTTATAACGGTGCGATTCTGTACTTGCACGACATGGTTATGTCGTATTACGATTGCGTTACGTTAGTTTAACGTCGTGTTCTGCAAAGGAGCCTCAGATGGCCCCCCGGATTAAAAAAGCTGCGATGAACTTCAACACAATGCAGCAGGTCGATGTTCCCCAAGGTCGCAATGGAAAGCACAAGCAGATCGTCACGAAGATTTTGGCTGATCTCGATCAACTGCCTAAGGGAGCGGCGCTGAAAGTGCCCTTAGTGGAACTAGCCGAAAGCAAGGAAAACGTGCGCTCCGCACTGAATCGGGCCATTCACAAGGGCAGCCGCAATGTTGCTACCGCTAGTGACGCCGACTTCTTGTACGTGTGGAATGAGACTGAGTAGTGGCTCTAGAGGTTTGTTTTTTCGCAGGGGGTACTTTATGCGTGATGCCTCAAACAGTGAAGAATGGAAACGAATCGCGGAACAAATTGCAAACGAAGCTGACTCAGAGAAGTTGGCCTTGCTTGTAAAAGAGCTCTGTGACGCCTTTGACCTCGACCGTAAACAGACGAGGCAAGGAAGGCTTGATTAAGCGAGAGGTGTAGTTTGAAGTATGAGTCGGGCGGGGGCGGCGATCGTCCGAGTTTGGTCTTAGCAGAACGACTTTGGTTCGCCGCCCCCAACTTCTCCAGTTTTGCCGAACGTAGGGCGAGTGCCGCTGCGTGCTTCTAAAGGCGGTCAGTGAGCTTCTGCAGTTCGAACTTCCGCAATTCCTCCGAGGTTGGTTTCTTCTTTTTCCTCAAGACTCTGCAATCGACTATTCATATCCAATTGAGCGTCGGCCGGGGAACTCGCGGAATCCTCAGAACGTCGGCGTAAAGACCTTCTGCGGACCTTTTGTTATCGCGGCCTTCGCGGGCGGGCGAGCCCGCGCTACATCGCCACTACCGCGTGTCGATGTTGAAGCCTAGCATCACGCTGACTTCTACAGGATCGTTGCCGCGCAAGGCTGGAGTGAATTTCCACGTGGAAACGCTGGCCACTACTTTTGCTACCGGGGCGCCGGGATCAGAGAAGACCGGATGGAAGTCGTGGAGATGTCCGGACTGGTTCATCTTGCCTTCGATCATGATGCGCGCGCCTTTGAGTTGAACCGGCATGGTTGCCTGCAAAACCTCCGGAGTGGTGAGATCTTCCGTGTAGGCGTGCTCAGCGGTGAGCGGGTCCGAGAACTGCATGGAGACCGTTCCAAATCCATTAATCGTGAAGGACGTCGAGTAGACCATTCCCGGGAGGTGACCGTAAAGGTTGAAGGCTCCGCCGGAACGGGATGTGCCTTTGGTGGTTACGCGTAGGGCCGGACGTCCGCTGGCGGTTGGAGATCTGCCGGGGACCGTAGGATCGCCGCCCGTACCAAAGTCGGGCATCGGTGGCAGGTTGATGATCGCGGGGGTGTTGCCTCCGTTAACGCTGACTCCGGGAGCCGGCGGAGTGCCTGCCGTTCCGTTGCCTGCGCCGCCCGGTCCCGGGTAGGGCGAGATTCCTCCATGCGAATTGGGGTCGGAGCCGTATCCGGTGCCGGCTTTCGCAGCGCCTGATCCTTCTCCGGTCAGACCGCTGCCCGGGCCGGTGCCGCGTCCGATGCCGGAGCCGTCGCCGGAACCGCCCAATCCACTCTTGGCATTGCCTGAAGGCGACATTGCGATTGCGCCCGGAGTGTTACCGCTCGGCACGCCTTTCGCTGAGCCGGGCTCGCTCGAGACCACAACACCTTTTCCGCCGCCATTGCCGCCCGCTGCCGACGCAGGCGGGGCGAGTGCGGAGCCCGCCTCGTTCAGACCTCCCATACCCGCTCCACGATTGCCACTGCCGCGACGGGTGAGGGCATCCCCGCCATTGAGGTTTGGGGGTGGTG
>DASRDJ010000387.1:0-18480 GCA_035652655.1 Terriglobales bacterium | reverse complement strand
TGTGTTCCGATGGGCTGGTGCAGGCGGATGAGAGCATCCCAGACCCTGGAAGCAGCTTCCGTATCCTTCTTCGTGGTTAGCAACTGGAGGAAGGAAAGATACGCGGCGGGAGTCGGAGGTAGAACGTCGCGTAATAGGACGTCGGCATCGGGCCGCACACGCCAGCAGTATTGCAAGGCCAACGTACCCATGTTGGGCGTTCCTTCCATCACGACGTGAAACTCGCGTAGCGCATCGTCAACGCGGCCCTGCACAAGATAGAGGTTGGCGGCCTGCCAGGCGACGTCGGGTCCAGTCGGTTCGTAGTGGATGGCCTGCTCCACCGCCTTCGCCTGACTGTTGGTGTCTTCCGTCATCTGGTAGGCGTCGGCCAGTTTCAGCCAGTACTTGGCGTAGTGCGGATTGAGGCGAGTCGCTGCCTGATATTCGGAAATCGAAGCCTGGTAGTTTCGCGCCAGGTCGTAATAAAGGCCGAGTTGATTGTGATAGTCGGCGTCGCCCGGATCGAGTTTCATGGCGGTGCGCAGACTGCGGGGATCGGGACGAGAGCCGAGCCAGTCGCTCACGAACTGGAGAGTCACCACGAGCAGGTAGATTGCCGAAAGGGCAAGCAATCCCCAGCGCAGGGCGCGTTTTTTGACAGGCGACTCCGTGACAATCTGCATGGACTTACGAAACGGTGCGACTCAGGATCGCGCGAGATTGTAGTGCGTCTCGCGCATAGATGCTAGTCGCCCGCTGAGCGATCGGCGGCAGCCTCTTCCGGATCGCCATCTTCCCGGTAGTAGCTGTCGTGATATTTCCCCTGGTATTCGTAGTAGTAGTAGTAGTCGGGAGAGGTTAGGTCGACCGCGTTTAGCAACACGCCAGTAATGCGGGCGTTCACTTGCATCAGGATATCGCGCGAACGGCGAAGGGCCTGCTTGGTGGTCTTGCTCGAGCGGATGACGAGAATGATCGCGTCGACGCGCTGCGAGAGGACCACGGCGTCCGTTACCGATAGCGTCGGCGGCGTATCGATGACGATGTGGTCATAGTGCTCGCGCAGATCGGCGAGCAGGTCGCGCATGTTGGAGGATGCCAGCAGTTCGGCCGGAT
Source organism: Terriglobales bacterium (assembly GCA_035652655.1). GTDB lineage: Bacteria > Acidobacteriota > Terriglobia > Terriglobales > Acidobacteriaceae > Gp1-AA133. The sequence goes on along the minus strand of DASRDJ010000387.1, from coordinate 17,382 downwards.
TGGGAGGCGGCGTTCCGGCCGGTAACACGAACAGATTCGACAGAATGGGCGAGCGAGTGATGGCGTGTTCGAGGGTGATGCTGCCCGTCAGCACGTTGCTGAGTCCGCTGCGTGGCCCCATGCCCAGGGTCTTATGAACACTCGGGCGCCTGAGGTCGGCGTCGATCAGGAGTACCCGGACGCCCTTCTGGGCCAGCACGATCGCGGTATTAATGCTGGTCGTTGTCTTGCCTTCCTGCGGCCGGGCGCTGGTGATCATAATGATCTTCGGCGGCGTACCCAGGTTCGACAGGAGAAGGGAAGTACGCAACGCGCGGTAGGATTCGGCCATCTGCGATTGCGGCCGCGCCTGGGTGACCAGTTCAACTGCTTCTCGTGACGAAGTCAGCGTCAACAATTTCTTGCCAGTGGAATCGATCCCGTTCTTCGAACCCATGGGAATCATGCCCAGGGCTGGAAGTCCCGAGATCACCTGTGCCTGCTCGGTGGTGCGCACCGTGTTGTCCATGTTCTCGAGCAGGAAGGCGAGCCCAATTCCCGACGTGAGGCCAAGCACCAAAGCGAAGGCCAGGTTGCGGGGAATATTGGGTTCCGTCGGATAAGTTGGAGTGCGGGCGACATCGACCACGCGAATGTTGTTGGATTTCAGTCCGGCGGTGACGCCCGCTTCTTTCAGCTTCTCGAGAAGGCCTTCGTACAGCTGGCGGTTGACGTCGACGTCGCGCTTGAGCAGTGTGTATTCAATCGCGCTCTCATTCAGCTTGTTGGCTTCCTGCTTCTGCTTGTCGAACTCCTCCCGCAACATGCCTTCCTGTTGCTGGGCGGCGAGAAATTGACCGCGTACGCGATCGGCAACCTTCTTGAGTTCCAGTTGAATCTGCGCGTCGACTTCCTTCAACTGGTTGTTGAGCTGCGCGACTTTGGGATAAGACGGACCGAACTGTGTGCTCAGTTCGGCGACCTGAATTTTCGTGTCGGCTTCTTTTGCCCTGAGGCTGGCAATCAGCGGTGCAATGCCACCGGTACCGCCAACTCCGGAGGTTTCCAAAGCTCCTGCCGTAGAAGCCACTACATCGGGGTCTCCGGACTGCACAAGGCGGTAGAGAGACTCTTTTTCCATCCGTGCGGCTTCGGCGGCGGTCAGTTCCTTGTTCAGTTCACCCAGCTTCTCGGTGATGATGTTCTGCTTCTCGTCAGCGCCGAGGATTTCGTGTTCCTTCTGAAAACGGACCAGCTTCTCCTGCGAAGTCTCCACTTTCATTTGCAAGTCCACCAACTGCTTCGACAGCCAGTCCGAGGCTTGCATGGTGGATTCGAATTTAGTTTTGAAGTTCTGTTCCGTATAAGTCTCCGCCAGTTTGTTGACGATAGCGGCGGCGAGCTGCGGATTGGTGCTGACGTAGCGGATCTCAACGATACGGGTATTCGGCTTTAACGCGACGCGCAAACCGCCTTTGAACCCTCCTAGCAAGCCTGAGGTTCGCGCGGAGTCAGCCTGCAAGGGATCAGGTGCAAGATTATCCACTGGCCCAGTGGAAGGCTTCCCGCCGTATTCCGGAAGCTTGTCAAGATTCAGGGCCTTGATCACTTGCAGAGCGAGCAGGTCACTTTGCAGGATCGTAACCTCGGTATCCATGTCGGTGGGGTCGGAGTAGTCGCCGCCTCCGTTCTGAGAATCCTTAAAATTGACGAGATTGGAGTCAGGCTTGTTGATGGCGATCCGGCCTACCGCTTCGTAGATGGGCGTCATCTTGAAGCTGGCGATTGCTACCAGACTGAAGATGGTGACGAGGCATCCGATGACGGTCCACTTGCGTTTGATGAGAACGCGGAAATACTCACGCAGTGCCGATTCCTGTGACGGGAGCCAGGGTTGCAGAGGCGGACCAAACTCAAAGGAACCGGCGGGCGGAACCTCGCGAATTGTTGAGGTCGTCCCCCTCACCAAGTGGCCTGAATCCATCGAAACTCCTATTGAAGAATCGCGCGAGATGCGTCGAGCGCGTGGGCTACACCTAGACGCCGATCACGTTGTTCCGGGTGATGGTTGCATCGAGGGTTCGCTTGAGGCCACGCGGTCTTGTAGCGATTTGCGCCATTCTAGCATTGGTTGGCGAGCGCATTCGTTCTATTTTCAGGACGTTCCAATAGTAAGTCAGGCAGGAGGTGGGGAACACATGAGCACGACGCGCTGCAATTTCCTCGATGGGAAACTTACCCAGGCTGGGACGTTCTTAATGCGAGAGAAATGCATCCGATTCCGGACACACTCCAGCATAAGGAGGTCGCAGAGACGTGGCTTGGACGATCGATGGGCGCGTCTCTACGGATTCGTGTTGTTCAATCCCTGGTAGATAAACATGCCCGCAAGAACGAGGAACATGAGTCCAGAGGCGGCCCCCAGAATCTTCACGAAGGGGTTGATCTTATTCACCTTCTTCATGAGTTCGGCCTGCTCCTGCTCCATCGCAGACTTGGTGTCGTCGAGGAACAGTTGATCGTCCTCTTGCATGGTGAGTGTGCTGCGGTAGATCAGCAGGATTACCAGAACACCGGTGAGAACGCCCCACACAGTAGCCATCCAGCCCATAGGAGACATATGCCACCTCGGCACTGAAATCGAGCCAGCCCCGCGGGTCCTGCTGTCAGGCGAACGGTCTTGAATCCCCACAGCCAGCATTCGGGGAAGGGCCCATCGAGCGGCATTATAGCGCCGTTTGCATGGCGGGAGAAAAAGGCTTTTTAGGCAGGAACCGGCTCTGCGCCTTTTTTCGTGTGGAGAGCATCTAAGTGATTGACGGGATTGACAGAGGTGGGACTCCTCGAGTCAGGATGGCGAGGAGTTTTGGCGTTCCAATGTTATAATCGCCGAAATTGGCTCAAGGAGAATGGAATGGCAACGACTACAACACCGGCGACCGGAACACCGACGACCGAAGTCAAGAAGGCGCCGATCACACTGACGCCCAACGCTACGGCGAAGGTCAAAGAGATTATGGCGCAACAGAATCCGGCTCCCGCAGGTCTGCGGGTGGGTGTGGTGGGCGGAGGTTGCTCTGGATTCTCCTACTCCATGCAATTCGAAAACAGCGCCGGCATGATGGACAAGGTCTTCAACTTCGACGGACTGAAGGTCTTCGTCGATGCGACCTCAGTCATGTATTTGAATGGCTGCATCGTAGACTATGTGGAGACGCTGGAGGGCGCGGGCTTCAAGTTTGAGAATCCCAATGTGAAGAGCACCTGCGGCTGCGGATCGTCGTTCAGCGTGTAAAACAGTTCGAATAGAAATCGGGCCTCGCCTCTGTGGCGAGGCTTTTGTTTTGCTTGGCAAGTTGGCCGAAGTTGTTGCCTCCCGGAGTTGTCCTTCATCTGGAACGCGTATAAGATTCCCAATCGTTTTCCGGAAGCTCTCCAACGCATGCCGTACAACTCGTGCAACGCCGATTATGGCTGCGCACTTCAACTTCTTAAATCGGAGAACTATGAACAGGAAGCTGTTGGTCACCGCGCTAGCCATGCTCTTCGTCATGCCCATATTCGGTGAAGACAAAGCTGAAAAAGAAAAAAAAGAAGTGGACCGGTTGAATGAGTCCGCCGTGGTATTGAGGGAAATCCTCGGCATGCCCGAGGGCATCCCAAAGGATCTGCTCAACAAGGCAGTTTGCGTGGTGGTGTATCCGTCGGTGAAGAAGGCAGCCTTCATTGTCGGTGGAAGCTATGGCCGCGGAGTGATCACGTGTCGGTCGGGAAAGGAATTCGGCGGGTCGTGGAGTGCACCGGCGATGTTCGCACTAGAGGGTGGTAGCTTCGGGTTGCAGATTGGAGCACAAGCGACCGACTTTGTGCTGCTAATCATGAATGAGAGCGGTGCGAACTCCGTGATGACAAGCAAAGTTAAACTGGGCGCGGACGCCTCGGCCACCGCGGGGCCGGTGGGAAGAAATGCGTCGGCGGAAACTGATGTCGTGTTGAAAGCCGAGATCCTTTCTTACTCGCGTGCCAAGGGATTATTTGCCGGAATTTCACTGGCAGGTTCGACCCTGCGGTCTGATGATGGCGGGAACAAATTGCTGTACGGCCGAGAGATCAGCGCCAAGGAGATTGTGCGGGAAGGGAAGGTTCCCGTTCCGGCCGCTGCGCGACGGCTGCTGGCCACTCTGAGCAAGGCTTCGCCCAAGCACATCGAAAAGAAGTAGCAGTTGCAGCGGCGTCGCGAGGCGCCGCTTTCTCCTTACAAACGCAAAAACCCGATCCTGGTTGTTCTCTCGCCCCGCTGGCTGGTTCGCGCAACCGCGTCTTCACCGTCGCCAGTCACCACCGATATACTCATTTTCCTGTTTTATTCCGGAGATGCCATGAAGTTGCGTTCCTGCCTGTGTGTCAGTCTCGTCTTGTTCGTGGGTGCGATTACCAGTTGGACTCAGGAACAGCGCGAACCACAACCGGAGACTAGTGCTCCGACGCCTGCCGCGGTGCAGGCGCCGAAGCGAGCTTCCATCGGGCTTGCGCTGGAAGGCGGCGGCGCGCTTGGGCTGGCGCACGTTGGGGTGTTGAAGTGGTTTGAGGAGCACCACATTCCGGTGGACTATGTTGCGGGAACCAGTATGGGCGGACTGGTGGGCGGGTTATACGCCACCGGCATGTCGGGCAGCGAAATCGAAGACTTCGTGCAGAAGATCAACTGGAATCGCTCCTTCCGCAACGAGCTTCCATACCAAGCGCGTTCCTTCCGGCGTAAGGAAGATAAGCAAGAGTACCCCAACGATCTCGAATTCGGACTGAAGGGCGGAATCGCGTTTCCAAGTGGCTTCAACTCAGGCCAACAGGTGGGACTCATCCTCGACCGCGTTGCATTGCCCTATTCGAATCTGAAAACTTTCGATGAATTGCCGACGCCGTTCCGGTGTGTAGCGACGGACTTGGTGAGCGGGCAAGCCACGGTGTTCGGACAAGGCTCGCTCTCGGAGGCGCTGCGGGCGACGATGTCTCTGCCGGCGATTTTCAGTCCGGTACGTCTCGACGGCCATGTCTATGTCGACGGCGGAATCGTGGAGAATCTTCCGGTGGATGCTGCCCGCAATATGGGCGCGCAGATCGTGATTGCCGTACACCTGGAGGTTCCCCCGCTGAGAGCGGACCAGAGTCTTTCGGCGTTCAGCGTACTTCAGCGTTCGGTGGGAGTGATCATCGGCGCGAACGAACTGGCCAGTATCCAGAAGGCCGACATTCTGATTCCAGCGCACACGCAGAACTTCAACATGACCGACTACCAGTACGCGGAAAAGCTGATTCAGGTCGGCTACGTCGGGGCCCAGGAGCGGGCCGCGCTGCTGGAGAGGCTGGCACTGAACGACCACGACTGGGCCGAGTACGTCGAGCTGCGCAAAGGCCGGCAGCGAGATGTGCCGGTTCCGCAATTCATCGAGGTCACGGGCACCGCGCCCGTGATCGCGGAAGGAATTCAGAAGAGTCTTGCGGACAACGTCGGCAAGCCCGTGGACTTCAAGCGCCTGGACGGCGATCTGACCGACGTGACCGGCCTGGGACGTTTCGCGCGTGCAGGCTTTCAGTTGACGAGCAAGAACGGCGAGGACGGTTTGCTGATTCGCGCAGACGAGAAGGATTACGCGCCGCCAACGGTGAACCCGTTGTTCGTGATCGATGGGTCCGACTACACCGATGTGCGCTTTTCGCTGGGCGCGCGCGTGACCTTCCATGATATCGGCGGATTCGGATCGGAATTCCGCAACGACTTCATTATCGGTTCTAGTTATGGAGCGGCTTCGGAGTACTACCATCCCCTGAACTGGTTCAGTCATTTTTTTGCGGCGCCACGGTTGTTTGCGACTTCGAAGCCTTTTGATCTGTACTTTAATGACAGTCGCATCGCGACCTTCCGTCAGCATGATGCAGGTGGAGGCTTGGACTTCGGCGTCGCGTTCAATCGTTTTTCCGAGCTGCGCTTCGGCTACCAGATTGAGCACCTGTCCCTCACGCGAAGCATCGGGATCCCGCAGATGTTAAGTAATGTGAGCGGACGCCAGGGCTTCTCACGCGTACGTTATGTCGCGGACCACACGGATGATCCGACCCTTCCCCGGAAAGGCTACCTCGTGCAATCGCGCCTGGAGTTTTATGACGCAAATCCCGACGCGACCGAGCATTTCCCGCTGGCGGAAGCGCGGCTGGGATATTTTCATCCCATCCTGAAGACGAATTCGATCTTTCTGATAGGGTCCGGCGGTTCGACCATGGGTTACCGCAACACCGGGCTGCCCATGTTCGGCCTGGGCGGACCGCAACGGCTGGCGGCCTATGGAACCAACGAACTGCTCACCAACCAGTACTTTTTGTTCCAACCGGGATACATCCGGCGTCTGAAGGAGTTGAGTCCGCTGCTGGGGAACAACGTGTATTTGATCGCCAACTACGAAATCGGAAAGGCCTACGGGGCGCTGAACGCCACCGACTCAAAATTGCCGAATGACTTCAATGCGGCTGTGCTGGTGCAGTCGTTTATTGGGCCAGTTGTATTCGGAGGCAGCGTCGGGGATCGTGGTCACCACAAGTTTTACTTCCAGCTCGGACGATATTTCTAGGGGCACGTGCTCGACGCAGAGGTATTCACGCCTCTATGATGGTGCGATCCCGTCATACATTCCGAATCTGAAGAGGTCTTATGGCTGAACCGAGTTACGACGAACTTAAAGCCCGCCTGCAAGAGCTGGAGAAGCAGGTGGAAACCAAGAAGCGCAGCGGCGCGATGGAGTTTCGCGTGTCGGAAAAGGGCGGAGTGAGCGTGTACGGGCTGGGACGGTTTCCCGTGACCCTGTACTACGAACAATGGACGCGCTTACTCGATGCGGCGGAGAATCTGCGCCAGTTTCTGGAAGAGAACAAGGACAAGCTGAAACTGAAGGGGTAGTAGCATCGGACAGGAACAGTATCTCTACCTAACGACGCGGGGCAGAAAGACCGGCCTGGCGCGGGAAATCGAGATCTGGTTCACGGAGCGCGATGGCTGCTTCTACGTCATCGCGGAATTCGATGCTTCCCACTGGCTGCAGAACCTGCGAGCCAACCCGGCAGTGCAAGTGCGGGTTGGCGAGCGAAACTTTAATGCGCATGCCCGCGTGCTGACTGCGGAAAATGACGCTACGGTCCTGGGCGGGATTCGTTCATTCTCGAACAGCAAGTATGGCTGGGGTGAGGGCACGGTCGTGGAGTTGCGGCCGGATCAGAGCTAAGAGGATTGTCCTGAGTTCTTCCGTATCGCCGGCTAACAGTTCAAAAAAATGGGCCGCAGTCAGTGACTGCGGCCCGTGTTGTTTGTGACAGGATTGCTCGCGACAGCTCTACGGGACCGCCGCCGTTGAAACGCTGACCTGCGGACCGACCAGAGCGATGGCAGTCCCCGGACCCGCGTTGACGATCGCACTTCCCGAGAAGGTGTGTGTCGACCAATTGGACGTACCGGCAAGGCGAGTCGAGACGGTTGTTCCGGACGCGACGAATGTCCCGGCGGGTGTGGCCGCGACGGGAAGCCCGGAACTCAATTGCACTTTCGTCTGCCAGGTTCCGTTCACGGGGCGATAGGTGGCATAGGTTCCGGGACTGATCGTGACCTGCGTGAAGATGGCGACAGCGTTTCCGCTGCCATCCACGGCGACACCGGTGAGTCCGCCGGCCTGACCCACCAGCACGGGCAGACCTGCGGCAGCACTCCACGTGCCTCCCGAGCGCACTGCGTAGGAAACGCCCGAGCGCGTGCGCCATACCGCAACCGCTGTGCCATTGTTACCCAGTCCGACAGTTACGCCGTTCTGGCGGTACGCGGAGGCGGCCACAGTAACCGGCGTTCCCCACGTGCCGGTGAGGCTGCGGCTGATGGCGATGACGGCGCCACTCAGGATGCCGGTCGCGCCTTCCAGGGCGACGGCTTCTCCGCCCGAATTCACGGCCAGCTTCGCGGAACCGTAACAGGTTGTTGCATTCGAGATGGTTTGCGCAGAACCGAAACCGCTGGCGGCACTCCCGGTCTCTGCACGGAGAGCGCACGAAAGTGGGGAGGGAGTTGTGATCTCTTCCCAGACTAAAGTCGCCTGACTGTGACTATCGAAACCGATGCCGGGAAGCCCGAAGCTGTTGACGTTGCCATACACGTTGTTCGAGATCGTGATGGTGCTGCCCCAATGTCCTCCGGAAAAGAACGCGGCTTGTGCTTCATTTGGGATGTAGGTGTTGGTGGTCCGAAAACTCCATACGGCGAGAACGTCGCCGTTAGGTGCGACCATGATGTTGCCAGTTCCACCGCCGAAGCTGCCCAGAGACGTCAGAGTAACGGGAGTGCTCCAGGAACTTCCTGCTTTTACGGAAGCTTGCAGGCCTCCGGATAGCGGCATGAAGAGAACCGCGGAAGTTGATCCGTTGGTGGACACGGCGATTCCGCCGCCGTTGGCGACGAATTGAGGTGCGCTCCAGGTTTGTGCAACTGCCGGAATCGCAGCAGTGGCGGCGAGCGCGGTCATTAAGATGCAAGTGCGAAAACTAAACATTAGCTCCTCCTGAGTGTGATCCACACAGCAATGGGAATACGATACCCGACCGAACTACGCAACGCTGGTCAGTATCGTGGGTCGAGGGGGAACAGATCGGGGCCTAATTCTGCCGGCATGAGACCTTTACGACAGAGGGGGGAACGTCCCGGGCATGAAGCTGTCGTCTATATTTATTCGGTGCGGCTTTATTGCTGTGACGAAACGATGCCCGATCTTCTTGCAGTCGCTGCTACTAAGCTCGTACAGAGAAAAACGATTTGCCAGCGAGCGCCGCGACTTTATAACCTCGAAGGACGCAAGTCAAGCATTCAAAAGTAAAAGTTTGTATTTGAGAGACAGGTTATAGAAAGAATAGTACTTGATGAGTGAAGACATACTAAGTCTTACGCCGCCGCCGGCTGATCACCGCCTTCCGTATGGAACAGATCCCAACCAGTTCGGCGACTTGCGGATTCCGAAAACCAGCGGGCCGTTCCCGATGGTGATGAATGTCCATGGCGGTTTTTGGCGAGCGAAGTATGGCCTTGAGCATGCCGGGCACCTGTGTGCTGCGCTCACGAAAAAAGGAATCGCCACCTGGAATCTGGAATACCGCCGTGTGGGCAATGCGGGCGGAGGCTGGCCGGGAAGTTTTGAAGACGTCGCCAACGGATTTCGTTTTCTGCCACAGATAGCAAAGCAGTACAAGCTGGATGTGGCGCGCGTGCTGGTGATGGGCCACTCCGCCGGAGGGCAACTTGCTCTCTGTCTGGCCGGGCACGAGCCTGCACTGGAGCGAGCCGTATCGTTGGCCGGGGTAGTTGATTTACAGCGGGCGGTCGAACTTCATTTGAGCAACGACGCGGTCGTGGAATTTCTAGGCGGCAAGCCTGCGGAGGTCGCCGAGCACTACCAGGAAGCGGATCCAATGCAGATATCGATCCGCAAGGCGCGGCAAGTGCTGGTTTGTGGCACCAAGGATGACGTGGTGCCTCCTGACTTCAGTCGAAAGTACGCAGAATTAAAAAGTGCGAAGGGCGAGAATGTGAAACTGGTGGAGATCGGGAATGCCGATCATTACGATGTTATCGATCCGCGGTCACAAGTTTGGAAGCAGATTGAGGGCGCCGTCAGTGAGTTGCTTGGATAGGTGGCCGGCACGAACCTTTAACCGCTAAGGACGCTAAGAGGACCCGCAAAGAGCGCAAAGAATGGCGAAACCTTCGTGACTGTTTCGTCGGACTCTTACCTTGAAGTTTGCCGTCAGTTCGATCAATCACTTCTTCAGCAAGGCGAACTGCAAGTAGGTCATCTCCCCAATGTGCAAATGAAAATGGGTGGCGCAGCGCAGGAAGACATTGAAGCGGTTTTCGGCATCTTCCTCGCCGGCGGCTTGGTAGAACTTGCTCCAGTCGTTCTCGGCCTGAGATCGCGCCGTTTGAGCGACCATGGCCACTGCGTCGGCCAAATTTTTCAAGGCGTCGTTTTTTGAGGGCAACGCCGTCTCGGTAAACTCGCGCGGGCGATCGCGAACGTAGCCGGACTTATTCATCTCCGTGCCGAAGTAGTAGTTGAGATTCCCGGTCAGGTGAAGAACGAGATGTCCGAAACTGTTGCCGAACGAAAATGGTTTGCTCCAGAACTGCTCGTCGCTTAAGGGTTCGGCCAGTTCCTGTAGCTTCTTCATCAGTTCTTCGAAGCGGGCGGCGAAGCCAGAACCCACGATTTCATTCAGCACGTTTCAAGCCTCACATTTCTATGCCGCATTACGCAGCACGAGTGCGGAATTCTTCGATCCGAATGCGATGCAATTGCAGACGGCATGCTCAATCACAGCCTTCCGTCCTGCAGCGGGTACGTAGTCCAGATCGCATTCCGGATCGGGCGTGTCGAGATTGATCGTCGGCGGAATTTGGGAGTGTTGCATTGCGACGATGGTGGCGGCGACTCCAGCGGCGCCGCATGCTCCCTGGGGATGCCCGATCTGCGACTTGAGCGCCGACATGGGAACGTTGCGGGCGTGCTCTCCCAAGGCCAACTTTAATGCCTGCGTTTCGATGCGGTCATTCAGTTGCGTCGACGTGCCATGCAGATTCACGTAGTGCACGTCAGTGGGAGCGATGCCGGCCTGCTTCATCGCCAACCCGATTGCGCGGGCAGGTTCCTCCCCACATTCTTTTAGGCGCACACGATGGAACGCTTCGCACGTGGATCCATAACCCGCGATCTCGGCCAGGATGTGGGCGCCGCGTGCTCGTGCGTGCTCGTACTCTTCAAGGACAAACATCCACGCGCCTTCGGCCAGCACAAAGCCGTCGCGGTCCACAGAGAATGGCCGCGAACCCTTCTCCGGCGTAGCGTTCCATGAGTCGGTGAGAATCTTCATCAGGATGAAGCCCTTCACAATGCCCAGCGCAATCGGCGCATCGGCCCCTCCCGTGAGAACGCGGTCGGCGCGACCACCTTGGATCAGGCGCATCGAGTAGCCGATGGCATCCGTCGACGAAGTGCATCCCGTAGTGATGACCTGGCTGGGTCCGCGCAGTCCGAAGCGAATGCTGAGGTCGCTGGAGAAAGTCCCCATCACGCCAGTGGGCACGCAAAACAGGCTCATGTGGCGGTAGTCTTCATGGAAAAAGAGGCGATATTGTTCTTCGGTAAATTCCTGGGACCCGCCGCCTGAGCCAACGATCACCGCGAATCGCTGGCGCTCAGCGAGAGGCAGCGTGGCCGGATTGACTCCCGACTGATCCAGTGCTTCGCTTGCAGCGGCAATCGCCAGGGGCAGAACGCGAGACACGTGTTTACGCTCGCGTTTCTCGACCCATGCCAGTTCATCGAAATCGGGAACCTCACCGGCGATCTGCACGGGAATTTCGCTGGAATCGAAATGCGAAATCCGGCGCACGCCGGATTTGCCGGCAAGGGCGCCGGCACAAAAGGCTTCCCGTCCCACACCATTCGGGCTGACCGCACCCATTCCTGTCACCACGACTCGTCGCAAATCCACCCCCACAAGTTTCGGCAGGACACTATACGTGAAAGATGCGTAATTGTGGGCGCGTGATGGCTGGAAAGTGATTGGTGACGAACGTTAGCTGCAAAATGGGGAAGACATTGTTTTGTCTTCCCCGAAATCAACCGCTCACTGACTCGAACGCGGCAACTGGAGCATCAGTGCGCTATTTTGTCCGGTTTCCACTGAGGGCATCTGGCCGTTCCACCTCTCGATCAGGGCTCGCTGGTTTTCGAGCCGTCGAAGTTCCAGCAGCTGCGGAGATAGAGAGTTCTGGCGGATGCGGTTGGCATCGGCCTCGCCCTGCGCTCGCGTCACGGCAGACTTAGCATCGCCATCAGCCTCAGCGATCTTCTTCGCGGCCTCGGCTTGCGTGGTTGCCAGTTCGTTCTTGGCGCGTTCCGCTTCCTGAATCGCCTGGGCCTTGGCGGTGATCGCCTGTGCAATCACGCTTGGCACGCGTGGTGCTCCAATGAAACCGAACTGCTGTACGCCCACACCCACATTCGTGACCTTGGCCTGGATCTGTTGTTCGACCTGGCCGAGGAACTGCGCCTTCTTCTCGCCGTAGATGTCTTCCACGGTGTACGTGGAGGCGACTTCATTCAGCGAGTTGCGCACGATGTCGCGCAGGATGCCATGCGTGAAAGCGTCGAGCCCGCTTACTCGATACTTTACGTAAAAATCCGGCACCCGGGTGGGCTCGATCGCGTATGACAAGGAGACATCGGCGAAAATTTCCATGCCCTCCTTGCTGTTGAAGCCCATCTCTTCATTGATGGCATGGCCTTCGTTCATGTCGCGAGTCCACTTGACGGTCTGCACGAAGGTGGGAAACTCAATCACCTGCGTGGTGAGCGGGCTGTAGAAAACCCAGCCGGTGCGCACTGGAATCTCTGATGCGCCTCGCTGACTGCCCGCAAGGTTGACTTCGATGCCGGTGTAGCCAGCCTCGATGCGTGTAACACCGACCAGAAAACTGGAGACCAGCCAAAAACCGATCAACAAGCCGACCATCACGACTATCGGCAGAATTACTGAGCGACGCGAAAAACTCTCGCTCCACCCGAGATTTCTCTTATCCCGATCACTATTCAGTAGCGTCATAGGTTCCTCCAGATCGTGCGCACGATCAGCGGCACGATGAAAAGCAGGGCGAGAATCAGGCCGAGTCCGGCGCACACGGACGCGTCGCGGGGCTGATTCATCCAGCGAAACGCGACCAGCAACGCGCCGTATGCGATCAGACACACGGCCAGGATTGCCACCAAGCGAAAATGGTGTTTCATGGTTGACTCCTCCCGGACTAGCGCCGGGTGAAGACGTCTGGTTTTTCTTGGTTGCTTTGCCAGGATCGGCTTTTGGGAAGGGTTACATGGCCGCTGTAATTCCAACAACGCTTATCAAGATGTGTGGCTAAGCTTGGTGGATGCAGTCTTCATTCGCTGGCGCATCAACCACTTGCGGCCTGGTTTTCGCGGACTCCCGTATAATCTTGTGTTTTCTCACCGGAGCTCAATTTGGCCTACAACGATCTTCGCGAGTGGATTGCTGCGCTGGACCGGGCGGGAGAGTTGCGAAAAATTCGGGCGGAAGCCGATCCCATCCTGGAAATTGCCGAGATCTCGGACCGAGTGAGCAAGAGTTCGTCGGAAAAATATGGCGCGGGTGGTCCAGCGCTTCTTTTCCAAAACATCAAAGGCCATCCCGGATCGCAGCTTTTGATCAACCAGTTTGGTTCCGAGCGGCGCATGCGCCTGGCGCTCGAGGTCGACGCGCTCGATGAGATTGCGGATCGCATCCGCGCGTTCATGGATGTGAAGTCGCCGCAGGGTTTCCTCGACAAAGTGAAAATGCTTCCCATGCTGGCGGAGATGGGAAAGTTCTTTCCGAAGACGGTTCCGACGGGCGCTTGCAAGGAAGTCATTCAGCGCGACAACTTTTCGCTGCTCGATCTTCCTGTTTTGCAATGCTGGCCCAAAGACGCCGGCCGCTTTATCACGCTGCCGTGCGTAATCACGCGCGATCCAAAAACCGGCAAGCGCAACGTTGGTATGTACCGGATGCAGGTTTACGACGAGCGCACCACCGGCATGCACTGGCAGCGTCAGAAGGTGGCGGCTGAACACTACCGCGAGGCGCTGCGGGGGGCCGTGGCTTCGCAAGCAGGAGCGACGAAGTCCGCAAGCGTTGACATCATGGCGCGGTCGTCGGGCGGAGCCGTGCTAGCAAACGGAGAACGCCCGTCGGGAAAAATGGACGTAGCCGTGGCAATCGGAACGGAACCGGCTCTCACGTTCTCGGCGATTGTTCCTGCACCACCAGATGTAGAAGAGTTCATCATCGCGGGATTCCTGCGCCAAAAGCCTGTCGAACTCGTCAAATGCGAGACTGTGGATCTCGAAGTCCCGGCCGACGCGGAAATTGTTCTCGAAGGCTACGTCAACCTCGACGAGCTTCGAACGGAGGGACCTTTCGGCGATCACACGGGCTTCTATTCGATGGAGGATTCTTATCCCGTCTTTCACGTCACATGCGTGACCCATCGTAAGGATCCCATCTATGCAACAACCATCGTGGGCAAGCCGCCCATGGAAGATGGCTGGATGGGGAAGGCGGTGGAGCGCATTTTTCTGCCGCTGATGAAATTGACTATCCCGGAGTTAGTGGACATCAACCTCCCGCTCGAAGGTGTCTTCCATAACCTAATGATTGTTTCAATTCGCAAGTCCTATCCGGGCCAGGCGCGAAAGGTGATGAATGCGATCTGGTCGCTTGGGCAGGCGATGTTCACCAAGTGCATCCTGGTCGTGGACGAAGACGTCAACGTGCACGACATCGGCGAAGTCACTCTAAAGGTGCTCAACAATATTGATCCCGAACGCGACATCCAGTTCACGCTTGGCCCAGTCGATTCGCTCGACCATGCCTCGCGTCTGCCGAATTACGGATCAAAGATGGGCGTGGATGCTACGCGCAAGTGGGCGAGCGAGGGTTTCGCCCGGCCTTGGCCCGACGAAATAACAATGGATGTGAAGACCAAGGCGCTCGTGGATTCCAAGTGGAAGACGTTGGCGAAAGAACTTGGAATCGAGTAAACTCAGATCACCGCTAAACCAGGTGAGTGAAGATGCGGATCATTACACCCTTCTCTAAGCCGTTCTCGTCGACCTGCTGAAACTTCGCGGGGGACGCTTTCTTCGCGTCCCGATTCGGCGAACGTTTCGCAACCTTTGTTACGCCAAAACATCTCTTGTGAACCAGCGCTTTCGGCGCCATGCCGTACGCGCAGAATTTGGCAGGATTCAATGGACACCGCTACCGCCGTTCCCATTCTCCCTGAGCAGAGATTGTGGCCATCCATTCGCGAAGCGCTGCGTGGTTCGCATCAGGACTACACCTCAGGCAATCTCAATCGCGCGATCCTGCTACTGGCCATCCCCATGGTGCTCGAGATGGTCCTCGAATCGTTATTCGCCGTTGTGGACGTCTTTTTTGTCGGGCGTCTGGGCGCCGACGCGGTGGCAACCGTGGGCCTGACGGAGTCACTGCTGAGCCTTATCTTCGCCGTGGCCATCGGGTTGAGCATGTCGACGACTGCCATGGTTGCCCGGCGCATTGGAGAAAAAGATCCTGAAGACGCGTCGGTCGCCGGAGTACAGGCAATCGTTCTAGGGCTGAGCGTGTCTCTGCTGGTGGGAGTGCCATGTTTCATCTTCGCCCCCAAGCTGCTGCAACTTATGGGAGCGACGCCAGACATCGTCGCCACCGGATCGGGATACGCCCGCCTTGCCTTGGGCGGGTCAGGCGCCATTTTGATGTTGTTTCTGAACAACGCGATCTTCCGCGGGGCGGGTGATGCCGCCATCGCGATGCGATTGTTGTGGGTATCGAACGTCATCAACCTTGTGCTCGATCCCTGCCTAATTTTCGGACTGGGTCCATTCCCGCGAATGGGCGTAACTGGCGCTGCGCTGGCCACGTTTACGGGCCGCAGCATTGGCGTTCTCTACCAGTTCTATCGATTAGGGAAGGGTACCGATCGCTTGCCGAGTCTTGTTCGGCATCTGCGAGTGAATCTGGCGGTGCTCTGGCGACTGCTGCGCGTGTCCATAACGGGCATCTTGCAGTTCGCGATTGCGCACACCAGCTGGATTGGACTGGTCCGCATCGTGAGTACATTTGGAGCGGCGGCCTTGGCGGGGTACACCATCGCTATACGCATCATCATCTTCGTGATCCTGCCTTCGTGGGGACTAAGCAATGCGGCGGCGACACTGGTCGGGCAGAATCTTGGCGCCAAGAAGCCTGATCGCGCGGAGAGTTCGGTGTGGCGAACTGGCTTCTACAACATGGTGTTTCTGGGAGCCGTAGGCGTTGTGCTCATCGTGTTTGCCGAACCCGTGGTGCGACTGTTTACGCAGGATCGGGAGGTTGTGCCGCTGGCCGCTTCCTGCCTGCGAATCCTGAGCTACGGGAACATCGGCTACGCGTACGGCATGGTCATGCTGCAGTCCTTCAACGGCGCTGGTGACACGATTACGCCAACCTGGGTGAACCTATTTGGCTTCTGGTTTCTCGAGATTCCGCTGGCTTATTGGCTTGCGATACCGATGAACCTCCGATCCAAGGGAGTGTTCTTTTCCATTGTGATCGCGGAGGGTTGCATAGCGGCGGCTGGCATTGTGCTGTTCCGGCGCGGCCGCTGGAAAGAGCAAAAGATTTAAACTGAGCGGCACATTTTTCAATGACCAAGCTACCGGGACGATCGGGTGAACACTGTATTTCGTTGCTCTTGACTGCTGCGTATACATACAGGGTTAGAAGGCTCGGGTACGAGAGGTCGTTCCCGCTTGTGATCTTTCGATTCTGCCAGGCAAACGTCTGGCGACGGGCCAGCGTCGTCTGAGCGGGAGGATCGGTCTCCCGCGGCATCGATATGGGATTGCAAATACTCCTGGTGGACGATCAGCCCTCCGTTCGAAACGGTATCCGCTCTCTTTTAGGTTCTAGGCCCGATTGGACAATCTGCGGAGAAGCCTCGGACGGACTTGAGGGAATTGAGAAGGCCCGGGCGCTTCGTCCTGACGTTGTGCTGATGGACGTCTCCATGCCTCGCATGAATGGCCTGGACGCGACCCGCATCCTTCGCAAGGAACTTCCCGCGTCAAAGATTGTGATCGTCAGTCAGAACGATCCGATGGTCGTGGGTATCCAGGCGCGAGAAGTGAACGCGTCGGCTCACGTCGCCAAACAAGAGCTGTTCGGAACCTTGCTGCCTGTGCTCGATAAGCTGGTGGGAGGACCGCGCGTCGAAACCGCAGGAACTTCATTTTCTTCCCCTTCAACAGTGGCGGTTCCGGACTGGCTTGCCCGAAGCGGCGAACTCGGATTGCTGATCGGCAGATACGACTGGTCGAAGACCCCGTTGGGTGCGATTGGCAATTGGCCGCAGAGTCTCAAAACCTCTGTCAGTCTGATGCTGAGTTCGCAACATCCGATGTGGATCGGATGGGGACCGCAGGTGCACTTCCTTTACAACGATGCATACATCCAGGTCTTGGGAAGTGCCAAACATCCGTGGGCCCTGGGCAGGCCGGCGGCCGAAGTGTGGTCGGAGATCTGGGAAATCTGCGGACCGATGGCGGACAGGGTGTTTCAGCAGGGCGAATCGTCTTTCGTGGATGAAGTCCGCTTGTTCATGAACCGGGGCGATTTTTTCGAAGAAACTTACTATTCGTATTCGTACAGTCCGATTCGCGATGAGGGTGGAAAAGTCGGTGGTCTGTTTTGCGTATCGACGGAAGTAACGCCGAAGGTAATCAA
>DASRDJ010000386.1:0-10306 GCA_035652655.1 Terriglobales bacterium | reverse complement strand
TGGGCATGATGCTGGTTCTTGTCCCAGGTTCTCTAACGAGGGCTTCCACTAGGGGCAGCTTGTGTCGCGGCCGTTGATCCCCGGTGCAGAGCAGTTGATGACACGACGGGGCCGGTTCTGTCGCCGGCCAGCCTCGCCTCCATGAAGTTGCGATGCCATAGTTCGAGCACGAGCATGCGCCAGAGAATCCCTGACCGGTTCCGTCTTCCCCGCGTGTGCTCGTCTACCATGTCACGCACGGCCTGCGGCTTGAAATATCCGCGCTGCAGCGTCCGTGGCTCGAGCAATACGCGCAGGAACTGGTCCTTCATCGAGTCCCGCATCCAGTCCACTAGGGGCAACTGGAATCCCTGCTTGCGGCGGTGCAAGAGCGCCGACGGTATCCCCAGTCGCTCGCCGAGTTTCTTCAGGATGAACTTGCGCGAGCCCGTGCGCATCTTCATATCGATCGGCAGGCTCGCTACCCAGCCGACGAATTCGTGATCCAGCATGGGTACGCGGACTTCAAGAGAGGTCGCCATGCTCATTCGATCGACCTTCGTCAGGATGTCCCCCGTCAGATAGGTTTTGGTGTCAAGGTAGAGCAACCGGCTGAGTTCATCTTTCGCGGGCGCGTCGTCGTAATAGTGCTGGCTTTGCTCCAGCGGATTGGGCAGAGCGCGTGCCTGCTCCAGAAACTCATCGGAGAACAGGCTTCGTTCGCGATGCAATGCCGGAAGATAGGAGACGTCGTCCAGGTAACGATCGCGAGGCGTCAGCGACGCATTCCAGGCCAGATTCTTTCCATACATTGCGTCCGGCAAACGATGGTGCAGGCGGTCGCGGTACACCCGGCCCAGCCACGCCGGAATGCGGTCGTATTTCCGGCGGTCCATCGCGACCAGGTAGCGGTCGTAACCCGCGAACAACTCGTCGCCGCCATCGCCCGAAAGCGCTACGGTTACGTGCTCCCGCGCCATCCGGCTTACATAGTACGTCGGCAGCATCGACGAGTCGCCGAACGGCTCCTCCAGCATGGTGGTGAGGAACGATAAAGTCTCTTCCAGATTCGGATCGAGGATGAGTTCGTGGTGATCCGTGCCGAATTTCTCGGCGACCAGCCGCGCGTGTTCAGCCTCGTTGAACGCTTCGGCCTGAAATCCAATGCTGAAGGTCTTTACCGGCCCCGAACTCACTCGCGCCATCAGGGCAACGATGATCGACGAATCCACTCCTCCGCTGAGAAGCGCTCCCAGCGGCACATCGCTGATCAGCCGGATGCGTACCGCTTCTTCCAGCC
Source organism: Terriglobales bacterium (assembly GCA_035652655.1). Classification (GTDB taxonomy): domain Bacteria; phylum Acidobacteriota; class Terriglobia; order Terriglobales; family Acidobacteriaceae; genus Gp1-AA133. The sequence continues at coordinate 9,027 of DASRDJ010000386.1, read as the reverse complement.
GCTTCTCGAGTTCCTCGAGACATTCTTCTTCCGACATCGCCGGATGCGTACCGTACTCCGGTACATCCCAGTACTTGCGCACGCTAATCTTTCCATTCGCGTACTCGAGCAGATGTCCGGGCGATAGTTTGTGAATCGGCTTGAACGCCGTGTAGGGGTCTTGAATGTAGCCAAAATAGAAGTACTGCAGCAGCCCTTCCGGATCGACCGTGGCCAGTTCAGGTGCCACGGCGAGAATCGTCTTGATTTCCGATCCAAATAGCAGCCGGCCTTCATGCAGCGCATAGTGCATGGGCTTTTTGCCCAGGCGATCCCGTGCCAGGAGCAGCGATTGTTTGCGCTCGTCGTACAAAGCAAGCCCAAACATGCCGCGCAGCATTTTCACGCAGTCGGCGCCCATCTCCTCATAAAGGTGGACGATCACTTCCGTATCGGAATGCGTGTAAAACGTGTGCCCGCGCTCGACCAGTCCGCGGCGCAGTTCGTGAAAGTTATAGATCTCGCCGTTGTAGACCAGCCAGATGGTTTTGTCTTCGTTGTGAATGGGCTGGTGTCCGCCCGCCAGATCGATGATGCTCAGCCGGCGCATGCCCAGACCGACCGGACCCCGCGCGTAGATGCCTTCGTCATCCGGCCCGCGGTGCACAATGCTCTGGCACATCCGGTGGACGTCAGCGGCGTCGATGACTTCATCGCGCCGCCCCACCATGCCGGCTATTCCACACACTGCGCAACCTCCGTCGCCTGGTTTGCGGCATTGGAAGCGCCCGTCTTGGGACGCGTGCCCTGCACCGCGATGGGCTCGCCGATGACGCGCAGGTCTTCCAGTCCACAACTCTCAAACCAGCGAAACACTTCTTCGTAAGTGTGCTTCGACTGATACCACGGGGAGTACCAGTCAAACGTATCGAGCACCCGCCACTCCGGATCCGGGTTATGCGACATCGGCAGCGCCCACGCCAAAGCACTGCTGGCACGCCTTCCGACGACGGGGATCTTCTTCAGCACTTTGTGTATCCCATAAAGTGGAATCACGACATTGCACAGCGGATGCAGCGTCTCGGGATTCATGCGCCGCGTAACTTTCCGGTAGACATCGCTCATGCGGTACCACGCGTTGTAAGCGCTATACAACCAGATTGCAATCCGCCCGCCCGGCTTCAGCAACCGAGGCAAGCTCTTGAAAGCCTGCTCGCAATCCGGGGTATGATGCAGCACACCGATGCTGTAGATGTAATCGAAGCTCTCGGGCGAGAAGGGCAATTTGAAAACATCGGCTTGAAAGAAGGTAGCGCGGCGCTCGGAAAGGTTCTTGGCCGCCACTTCGCATGCCAGGCTGAGATCGATACCCACCACGTGCGCGCCCCAGCGGGACGCAATTTCCGCGAAGCGCCCCATGCCGCAGCCCACATCGAGCACCAGTTTGCCGGCCAGATCCTGCGGGCGAAACCCCGTGCGCCGGATAAAAGCTTCTTCCGAGCGACGGCTCACGGCATCATCCATTTGGGTGCGCGCATACAGCTTCCACTGAAAGCCGAAGCTACCGGCGTAGTTCTGCTCGTCCACGAAACGCAGCACGCCCTTCAGCATCGGGTATTCGCGTCCGCAATTGCGGCACGCCAGCCCGTTGGCGCTGTGGCGCAGGTTTCCCTGACAACTCAGGCAGCGGAGGATCGCCAGAACTTCTTCAGCGACTCCAGGCGAATTCACGTTCTTTGTCTCCGACATATCCACTTTCTTGCCGACCTCCGTCTCCTGCCGTGGTATCCATTCCGCCTGCGTTGGATTCATTCTTGACCGCGATCTGGTAGAGCGCGCATATGTAGCCGACGATGAAGTAGGGGAACAGGTTGTACTCGGTGGAAGCGAACATGGCGCCCGCGGCATAAGCGGTCACAGCCGCCCACAGCGCGCTTGTCCACAGCCGAATCTCGGGATCCCTCTTGTAGCTGGGTAACTTGCGCACGCTGCGTACTCGTCTCATGGAACTGCCCAGCAACACCAAGAACAACACCAGCGCGGGAACTCCAGCCTCCGCTCCGAACTCAGTGTAGGTGTTGTGTGCAACGCGCCATTGCCCGGTCACCGCCGGGAAGTTCCCCGGCCCGATCCCAAAAATGGGATGGTGCACCATCAGTCTGATACTTTCTTTCAACAACTCGGAACGCGCCTGCAAGGACCCTTCCCCATGCGACTCCATCGTTCCGCTGATCTCAGCTCCCGCGGGACGCTTCACCAGGCTGGCTATACGCGAGATGTAACGTGGCGACGCTGCCAGGAAGCCGACCGCCAGCACGCCGGCAATCGCGGTCGCTGCCAGCAGCATGAAGCGCTTGCCTTTCACCCCAAACTCCCACAAGCAAATGAGTCCGGTAATCACCACCGCGATCATGCCGCTTCTCGAGTAGGTGGCGACCACGCCAAACAAAAGGGCGAACAGCGAAAGTCCCCAAAGGATTCTTCGGAGCCCGTTCTTGTCCGCGAACATGAATGCCATACACAGCGGGAAGTTGATCGCGATGTTGATCGCAAGATCGTTTGGGTTTTCCAGAATTCCTTTCTGGATTCCCAGCAGGCGGCCGTCATTGGTGCGATGAATAATGATCGAACCCACGGTAATCAACGCCACTGCGGAGGCCTGGATGTACAGCAGTGTCCGCAGTTGGCTGATCTTCGTGATTACCAGTGAAATCAGGAGCGCCACTATCACGCCCTTCGAGAACTTATTGATAACGGTATCGAAGGCCCCGCCTCGCCAGAAGGCAGTCGGGATCGTCAGGATCATCTGCACCAGCAGGACCAGCAACACCTTCATCTCGAAGGGCAGATTTCCGCGATCCTTGCGCTTCACGCCGAAAATCAAGGCCAGCAGCGCGATGCCGCCCGCAATCTTTCCCATCGGGATGTGGTGCAGGCCCGGAATGAAATCTTCCGGCCGGAAGAAGTACAAGAAAGTGAACAGGACCAGCGCCCGATAAGCCAACGTCGTGCGCTGCGACTGCTGGTATGCGCCGAACTGTCCATTCTCCGGAATGAGGACTGCTTGATTCATATTTGCCTTGAAAATCGTTTTACCGTGTCCAGGCGACCTTTCTTCCCGTCACAAAATTCGCAAAAGCGACAAGGGCCGCAGTGTTCAAGACCACAAACGTGAAAGCCGCATCCGATGCCCGCGCCATCGGGCCCAATTTCATGCCCATCATTCCCGTAAGGCTTAACGCATAAAAAACAGCCTGCAAAACCAATGCCGCGCGGTAAAACGGGTACGGAATCAGGGCGCTCGCGACCAAAGCCACCACCAGCGCAAACGGTACTATCAGCCGGAGCAGCTTGTGGCTGATGAACTCAAAGCGAATCGCATTCTCTCCGCTCAACAACCACGGCTGCAGTTGTAGCAGTTGGTAATTACCGCTCAGGGTGCGCACCTTCCGCGCAAACTCGCGTTCCGTCCCTTGGTCGGGCAAATCCCAGGCCCGTGCTTTAGGCTCGAAGATCACGCGCTTCCCGGATTTCACAACCTGCATCGGGATGTACACGTCATCCAGCAGAGTCTCCGGCGGAATCGGCTGCAGCAGTTCGCGCTGCACTCCGTAGAACGCGCCCGTCGCGCCAACCACCGAACCCGAAGCTGACTCCAGATCGCGAATCGTTTTTTCGATTCGCCAGTACAGCCCCATGCCGCGATTCTTTTCTCCGTCCGCCGGATCGCCCAGCATCAACTCGCCACTCACGCATCCCACCCGCGGATCCGCAAAATCCCGCACCAACAACCCCAGGCCCTGCGCCTCCAGGGTCTGCCGTACGTCGGTAAACACCACGATTTCGCCGTGCGCGACATTCAAGGCATCATTCAAGCCGGACGCTTTCCCGCGCGATAACTGGTTCAACACGGCATGTACCCGCGGATTGTGTGCATACTCACGCAAAATCGCTTCCGTCCCATCCGTCGATCCGTCAGACACCACGACGATCTCAACCTTCTGCTCCGGATAGTCCAGTGCGAGCAGGTTCTCCATCTTGCGCGGCAGCGCGATTTCTCCGTTCCGCACTACCATCACGATCGAGACGAACGGCTCGTTGGTCCCCGTCTGCACCGGCCACGGCTTCAGCCGGCTCCGCACCCACAACCAAACTGGATAGCCGGCGTACGTGTAGCCGATCACGACTACCGAACACCAGAACAGCCACCTCATTGCGCGCCCCGGCCCAGCAACACGATCTTGATGGTCTGGAACATGATCAGAATGTCCAGGCCCAGCGACGCATTCTTGATGTAGAACAGGTCGTACTGCAGTTTCTCCTTGGCGTCTTCCACCGTGTTGCCGTACTTGTAGCGCACCTGCGCCCAGCCGGTGATACCCGGACGCACCGCGTGCCGCACGCCGTAATAGGGAATCTCTTTCGTCAGCCACTCCACAAATTCAGGGCGTTCCGGGCGCGGTCCCACAAAACCCATGTCCCCTTTGAATACGCACCACAGCTGCGGAATCTCGTCGATACGCGATGAGCGCAGGAACTTGCCAAAACGCGTGATTCGCGGATCGTCATCTCCCGCCCAGGTCGGCCCGGTGTCGGCTTCGGCATCCTGCCGCATGGTGCGGAATTTGAAGCAATAGAACGTATGGCCTGCCCGGCCCACCCGCTTCTGCCGGTACAGGATGGGCCCTTTGGAATCGAGCTTGATCGCCAGCATCACGAACGGCAAGAACGGCAGCACCACCAGCAACAGGATGAGCGACACCAGCATCGAAAGGCCGCGCCGCATGATGTTGAAGCTGGTGCTGAAGCGGAAGCCGTCGGCAAAGATCAGCCAACTCGGGTAGAGCTGGTCCACTTCAATCCGTCCGGAAATTTTCTCTAGCCAGGACGTTGCTTCTTCGATGCGACAGCCGTTCAGCCGCAACTGCAGGAGCTCTTCGACCGGAAACGTTCCGCGCCGGTCTGGCATGGCCACAATCACGCGCTGCACGGGCTGGATACTGGTCACTTCCATCAAGTGCGCGGCCGCCGACTCGCGAGTCAGGGCGCCCTCCACGTTGCCGCTCCAGCCAATGACGTCCACGCCCAGTTCCTTGCGCTGGCGCAAGCCTTGCACCAGCCGCTGCGCGCGTTCGCCAGTTCCCAGAACGTAGACCTTTTCCTGCATGAATGGTTGCTGCACCAGCCAGCAGTAGGCAGCCCGCCACGCCACCAGGCCGACGGTGAGGAGCACTAGTCCAATTAACGAAGCGTTATTGCCGGGAAGGATGTTCGGGTCAAACCAGCTCACCGCCGCCAGCAGTAATGCGAACAAGCCGGGCACTAGAAACAGGCGGAAATACATCTCGCCCTTAGCTTCAATTCGGGAGGCGTCGTACAAGTCAAACCAGTGGGAGCAGATCAGAACCACCAGCGTGGCTACGATGACTTTCAGATAGCCGTACTCGTAGTTCAGAACGATGTACCGGTCATCCGGGAATGCCAGCATCATTCCCAGCAGAAACGACGAGAAGACCACCATCGTTTCAACGGCCAGCAGCACTAAGGCGCGGACCGGATAGTAGACATTGAACAGTCGGATCAAGGGGGCCCTTGTGACTACTTCTGCTTCTTCTCGTAAACTTCGTAGTAATAGCGCGAATACGTATCCGCGCGCGTGATTCCGTTGAGCACCACGCCGACCATGGTCTTGCCCTGGAATTCCAGCCGCGCACGCTGCGCCGTGTCATACGGGGTAGCGTTCGAGCGCACGACCATCAGGACTCCGTCGCAATAATTTGCGAGCTGGCTCGCATCCGACACAGGCACCGCCGGCGGAGAATCTACGATGATCCAGTCAAAGAGAGTTTCCACGCGCTGCATCAGCGTCTTCATGCGGCCGTTCGCAATCAGTTCGGCCGGATGCGCTACCGTGCGCCCGCAGGGAATGAAGAACAGGTTGTCCATCGATCCCCGCTGCATGACCGAGAACTCATCACTCTCGCCAAGCAGGTAATCCGCGAGCCCGGGCGAAGACGTCGTGCCCAGCGCCGAGTGCAAGCGTGCCACGCGCAGATCGCCGTCGATCAGTAGCACGCGCCGTCCATGCTGGCGGACCAGCACTTGTGCCAGGTTCGCCGACACGAAGGATTTGCCTTCCTGCGGAAGCGCGCTCGTCACCAGGATTCTCTTGAGCGACGTTTTCTCGCGCATCTGGTAGAGGCGCGAGCGCAGGGTGCGGAACTGCTCGGTCCCCAGCGCATTCTCTTCCTGGTTGAAGAAGAGCATGGTCTTGGCATCTGGCTTCCACTCGCATTGGGTGCAGCGCGCCAGAAGCGTGTCGAGCGTGAACGGGCTCGAGAAAGAAGGCATGCCGTGCCCGCTGGCGGGAGCCGAAGGTGCGTTCGCGGGCGCTGCCGGCATAGCGGGGCGCGCGACGTCTGCCGCGACCGGATTGGGCTCTTGCGCCGGCAAATCCATCACGGGAGACGAATCCGTGCGGGTTCCCTGCGAGGCCGCCCTTTCCTGTTCGGCTCGTTTAAGTGCTTCGTGAATTCGGCTCATGATTTCCTCTCTTTGGGCAGATCTTGTTCACTTTGCCGCAGCCGGTCTGCCAAGGTGGCCAGCGTGCGCAATGCTTCTACCAGATCGAATCGTTCGGCGCCGGGGGCCGCCGGGGGTGCCGCGGGAACCGTCATCGCTCCCGACGCCACGTTGTCGCTCAAATCAAAGTCGCGGGCTACTGCGTCAACTATCCCTTCGCTGATCGTCGACTTCTGATCCACGAACGCGCTCACCAGGCAGTGTTCGCAGAGCAGGTTGACCACGCGCGGAATGCCGTTCGAGTACTTGTGCACCGCGCTCAACGCATCGCCGTCGAAAATCTGCCGACCGTCGGACCCGGCAATGCGCAGCCGTTGCTGCACGTAAGCCTTGGTCTCTTCGATCGTCAGCGGATGCGTTTTCGCACGCAGCGTCAGCCGCTGCCGCAACTGTCGCAACTGTGGCTGCTTCAGCTTGGTTTCCAGTTCCGGCTGGCCCACCAGCACGATCTGCAGCAACTTCTCGGTGAAGGTCTCGAGATTGGTCAGCATGCGGATCTCTTCGAGCACTTCATCGGTCAGGTTCTGCGCCTCGTCCACGATCAGCACTGCCGTCTCGCCTGCCCGGTAACGATCCAGCAGCCAGTTGTAGAGTCGCTGCAGGATCTGGCTTTTCGATTTCGAATCGCACGGAATTCCGAAGTCCGCCATCATGTAATCGAGAAACTGCGGAACGTTCATGCGCGAGTTGAAAATGAAAGCCGTCGCCACCTGCTGTAGACGCAACCACTCCAGCAATTTGTTGATGAGCGTCGTTTTGCCGGTGCCGACCTCGCCCGTCAGCAGTACAAACCCCTTCCGGCTCTGGATGCCATAGGTCAGGCAGGCCAGCGCCTCTTCCGTGTGCCGCGTCAAAAACAGGTAACGCGGATCCGGATTAACGTTGAACGGGTTGGCTCGTAATCCAAAAAACTCTTTGTACATACCGGTCGCCTAGACCCCGACTTTCTCTTCAGACTCCGTTTTATCTTTCTCGCGACCCCAGAATTTGCTGTTGCCGTTCTTCTGGACGTCTTCCGTGACCCACGGCAATGACACCAGTACCGGCATCTGCAGGCTGGCCAGCACGTCGGCTTCGTTGCGAATCGACTTGTCGCGCAACTCAAGCCACAGCGCCAGGCCCATGCCGATCACCAGCCCCGAACCCAGACCGCCCGCGGCAAACAACAACCGGTTCGGAAAGCTCGGAGACTCGGGCAGGTTCGCCGCATTCAGCAAGTGCATCTGTTCGCCTTGCTGGCGACGTTCCATGTCCGTCGCCATTTCGGAAGTGCTCTTCTTGGCAAGAAGGTCGTTGTAGAACTTCTGGGCTGACTCGTAGTCACGGGTCAGCAGTTTGTACTTCTCTTCCACTCCCGGGCTGATCGCAACCCGGCTTTGATACAACTTGATCTGCTCGCCGATGCGCTTCTGCTCGCGCGTAGCCTGACCAAGCACGTCTTCATACTGGTGAACCTGCATGCGGAGCTGCCGGATCTCCGGCGGCTCGCTCGCGCTTGCCTTCGCGTTCGATTCGCCACCCTTGGCCGCGGCTTCGTTCACTTCCGCCAGCTTCTTCTTCACCTCGGCGATGTCGGCCTTGGTCTTGATCACGTCCGGATGGTCTTCGGTGTAGCGTGCCTGCAGCGAAAGCAACTGGCTTTGCAGCGAGCTGAGCTGCGTTTCGAGGTTCTGCGGATTGTTGCTGCCCTGCGACGACTTCCACGCCGAGAGCTGCTGCGCCAGCAAAGACTCGGTGTACGCTTTGTCTTGCTGCGCGCGGTTCACGGTTTGCGTGTTGGCGTCGAACTGCGAGTTCAGCGTGCCCAACACCTTCAGGTTGTTGTCTTCGTCGCCGGGCAGCTGTCCCGAGTACTGCCGCTTGAATTCGGCCAGCTTCGCATCCTGGTCGTCCAGGTTGCGCTTGGCTTCTTCCAATTGCCGCGAGATGAATTCGGTCGCGCCGTTCGCCAGCTGTTCGCGCGAGGCCTGAAACTCGGTTAGCATCGCCGACGTCAGGTCGTTACAGATGTCCTGTGCGTCATGCGGATTCGCGGTCGTGAAATTCACGTAGAAACCCGGGACGCTGCCGCCCTGCTTGCGCTTGCCGCCGCCCGTGTTCGCAATCGCGCCCAAGTCGGTGACCACCGGCTCGATCTGCACGCCGCTGCGCACTTCCTCGAGCACGTCGTCAAGATTCTTGCCGCCCTTGAACAGGTTGGGGCGCTTCTCGACGATCGGCTGGAGCCGGCTCCGGCCCATCACCTGCTGCTGCATGGTGGCAATGCGCTGCGCAAGATCGGCCGTTACCACCGGCTGCACGACGCCTTCCGGTACCTTCTGTCCTTCCACCAGGACCAGCGATTGCGACGTGTACTTCGCGGTGAAGAAGTAAGAAATCAGAAATCCGACCAGCGGCGCCAGCAGCGCCGGGATCAGGATCATCTTCATCCGCCGGCGAAGCATCGCCAGGTAATCGTCAAGGGTG
>DASRDJ010000385.1:0-4522 GCA_035652655.1 Terriglobales bacterium | reverse complement strand
CGCAACGGATTGGTGACAGCGCGGCGCTGGCAATCCTCGCACATCTCGGAAACCACCGGCTCAAGCGCCTTGCGCAAAGCTTCGTTGTACGCCGCGCGGTCGTTGGCGCAACCAACCGAATTCAGTCGCAGGCTCCAGTCTCGAATGCCGAGGCGGTCGAGCAGCGTCGCCAGCAGTTCCAGAACTTCCGCATCGCGCGCCGGAGATTCGCTGCCTGCGCTGGCGGGCCCGATGACCTCCGCCCCGATCTGATAGAACTGGCGATAACGTCCCTTCTGCGGACGCTCCCGCCGAAACTGCGGCCCGATGTAGTAGAGCTTGTTCAGCCCGCGATCCCAAAGCTTGTGCTCGATGTAGGCCCGCACGACACCGGCAGTATTTTCCGGACGCAGAGTCAGCGACTGCCCACGATCCGATTCCGCCCGCCCGCGATCTTCCCACGTGTACATTTCCTTCGAAACAATGTCCGTGTCTTCCCCCACCCCACGTGCAAACAATTCGGTCGATTCAAATACCGGCGTGCGAATCTCCTGGAAGTTGTAAGCACGAAACACCTCGCGCACCTTCGCCTCAACGAAGTTCCACAGCACCGTCTCCGGCGGCAAGAGATCTCGAGTTCCCCGTACAGCTTTGATCATTGCTCCTCAGTTCTCAGTTCTCAGTTCTCGGTTTTCCGTTCTCAGTTACTTGATGCTCAACATCTCTCTCATTCCGACGCGCAAGCGCAGTGGACAAGAAGGAGTCTGCCGTTCAACCTCACCGCCAGGAATCTAAGTTACTCGAATACCTCGTCTCGGTCCCAACGGAGAACTGAGAACCGAGAACTGAGAACTACTCTCTTAAATACTCTTCCCGATACCCCAAATAATTCCGCGCATAGCGCAAGATCGTCTCCTGATCCTCCGGCCCAAGCTTCCGCCGGAATTTCCCTGGCGAGCCCATCCACAACGACTCGGGCTCCACGACAGTCTTCTCTGGAATCAAAGTCCCAGCCGCGATGATCGATCCCGCGCCGATCCGTGCGCCATTCAGAATGATCGATCCCATCCCGATCAGGCAGCGGTCTTCGATCACGCACCCGTGCAAGGTCACCGAGTGCCCCACGGTAACGTATTCGCCCAGGTAGACGCCGTACTGCTGCTTCATGCCATGCAGTACAGAGCAATCTTGCACGTTGGAATTCGCGCCGATGCGGATCTCGTGCACATCGCCTCGCAAGACTGCGTTCATCCAGACACTCGCATTCTCGCCGAGCACGACGTCGCCGATAAGCTGCGCCGAAACGTCCACAAAGCAGGACGCCGGAACCATTGGATGCTTTCCCTTGAACGATCGAATCATGATGGCATCGGCACAGCGCAACACGCGCGCAGTGCCGAAGTAAACGAACATATCACGCACGCCAGATCACGCGCGAGTGGATCGACACTCACCGCCTTCGATGGAACGACGGGCGTCCTCCCCGTCGCATTTCGGCAAGAATCCAGCCCCACTTCAAACAAGGATTACAGTTCACTGTACTCTTCGGCGAACGGGATCTCATCGCGCCGGTCATCTTCGGCGTATATTGTCATCCGAGCCGTCCATCCATTCCGCAACTTGAAACATGGAGCGGCGAGCATCCACGCCCTTAGCAATCTCACGCATGGCCGTCTGCAAAGCAAGATGAACTCCTCCCTCCGCAACACGCTCCTGCTCGGAGTCGCGCTCGGCCTCTTCCTCGGCCTCGGCTTCTTCACCTTCATCTACTCCAAGGGATACTCCTACCTCACCAACAATCCGGCCGCCTGCGCCAACTGCCACGTCATGCGCGCGCAATACGATGCCTGGTTGAAGTCGAGCCATCACTCGGCCGCGACCTGTAACGACTGCCACACCCCGCACAACATTTTCGGAAAATACGCCGTCAAGGCCAACAACGGATTCTGGCATTCCTTCTACTTCACGACCGGCTGGTATCCCGACACCATCGAGATCACAAAGTTCGACCACAAAATCACCGAGAACGCCTGTCGCCATTGTCACGAAAGCATCACCGCCGCCATCGACGGCAACGTCGTTCACGGCAAGGCCGCCGGACTCCAGTGCACCCGCTGCCACTTCTCCGTCGGACACTCCGAAGCCGCCGCCTCGATCCCTCGACCCGTGCTAGTAGGAAGCAATCATGACTGACATGCCCGTTCATCAGCCGCCCGCATCGCGCCGCATGCTGGCCCTCGTAGTCGCGCTGGCTGCGCTCGCCACCGTGGCTATCGCCGCGCTGCTCGTCAATATCTTCGAGCGCAAGCAGGAAGCCCGAAACCCCTTCTACCGTGTAGTCGAACTCAACGACACCATCGACGACCCGGCCGTCTGGGGCAAGAACTTCCCCATGCAATACGACCTCTACCTGCGCACCGTCGACATGCAGCGCACAAAGTACGGCGGCAGCGAGGCCATGCCCCACTCGCCCACCCAAGCCGATCCGCGGTCTGTCGTGGCACGTTCGAAGCTTCAAGAAGACCCGCGCCTGAAAACCATCTGGGCCGGATATTCTTTTTCAGCCGACTACCGCGAGCGCCGCGGCCACGCCTACATGCTCGACGACCAGACCTTCACCGAGCGCCAGAAGTTCGCGCCCCCAGCGATGTGCATCAACTGCCACGCCTCGATCGTCACCACCTACCTCAAACTCGGCAACGGCGACCTGATGAAGGGCTTCAACGTCATCAGCGACACGCACATGACCTATCCCCAGATCCGCGAGACCATGAAGCATGCGGTCGCCTGCATCGACTGCCACGACCCTGGCACCATGCAGCTCCGTATCACGCGCCCCGCATTCATCGAAGGCATTCGCGCTCTGAAAGCGACGCAAGGCATCGCCAACTACGACGTCAACACCATGGCCACCCGCCAGGAGATGCGCTCTTACGTCTGCGGCCAGTGCCACGTGACGTACTACTTCCAGCCGCCGAACAAGCGCCTCACCTTCCCCTGGGTCAAGGGCATCAAGGTCGAAGACATCATCGACTGGGAGGGCGAACAGAAGATCAATGAGTGGACGCATCCCGACTCAGGCACGCAACTGATCAAGGCGCGTCATCCGGAATTCGAAATGTGGAACCAGGGCGTGCACTCGCGCTCGGGCGTAGCCTGCGCCGACTGCCACATGCCCTACATGCGCCAGGGCGGACTTAAGATCAGCGATCACCAGGTCAACAGCCCTCTGCTGAAGATCAACCGTTCCTGCCAGACCTGCCACCATTTCTCCGAAGACGAACTGAAGGCTCGCGTCGAAGACATCCAGGACCGCTTCTTCAGCCTGCGCAACACGGCTCTCGACGCGCTGGTCGACCTTATCAACGACCTCAAGACGGCCAAGCAGAACGGGGCCACCGACACGCAACTCGCCACTGCCCGCGACTATCATCGCCGCGGCCAGTTCATGATCGACTTCGTGATGTCAGAGAACTCGATGGGCTTTCACGCGCCGCAGGAAGCGATGCGCATCCTGGGCGACGCCATCAACCTCTGCCGCTTGGGTCAGCTAAGCCTGCACGGCGGCCCACCGCCCAGCCACAACCCGCCGAACATAGCGAAGACACGGCCCGGGAAGCAAACTGCACAACGCAGTTCAGCTATGGAGTGAACACCAACTAGGCAGGAATCGAATCTTTTTTCCGCAGAAACAAGAATGCTTCGATTCCTTTGATTTCGTCAATCCTCTGCTATCGTCTATCACGTCTCTCATAGGATCTCGACGGTGAGCGTAGATAACGAAAATGTGGTGGACATTGCCAGCATCAATGAGAAGCAATCTGCTGTCGTCCTCACCGTGAGCGACCATCTTGACTGGTCAGACACAGAGCAGCACCAGATCGTCCTCCAGGCCAAGCTGAACCGCTATTTGGCATTCGTTGAGAGCGGAGAATTACTGGAACGCTATCCAGCAGCGAAAGACCTGCCGGTGGAGTTTCTAGTCGTATTCAAGTTCAGGCCGGACAGGGCAGGATAATCATTTCTTAGGACAGCAGGCAAAATAATCGAATCTGCGGGCTTCTCGCTTCAAACAAAAACCTTCGCCGAGTCATACGACAAGTGAGTCTAACCGCGAGTCGTACGCGCAGATGATGTCCGGGACCAATCTCGTTGTCCTTTTCTTCTTGGCGACAGTCACAATTTGGCTATTCAAGAAGGGTGACCCACGTGACCGCGCCTTCCTGGCAATTGCGAGTTTGATCTACATAGCAGCCATGTGGGGAACGGTTTGGAAGTTTGGATCGGGGAATGAAATTGTCCCTTACGTCCTGCTTGAATCGACCGGATACCTCTTGGTCTTGCTGACTCGGCGAAGGTTTTTGTTTGAAGCGAGAAGCCCGCAGATTCGATTATTTTGCCTGCTGTCCACCACATTTTCGTTATCTACGCTCACCGTCGAGATCCTATGAGAGACGTGGATAGACGATAGCAGATGATTGACGAAATCAAACGAATCGAAGCATTCTTGTTTCTGCGGAAAAAAGATTCGATTCCTGCCTAG
>DASRDJ010000384.1:0-20610 GCA_035652655.1 Terriglobales bacterium | reverse complement strand
TTCTCCCCTTCGTCTTCCTTATCTACATCGTCAACTACATCGACCGCGTCAACGTTTCGTTCGCCAACTTGCGTATGAGCGCCGAACTCGGCTTCAGCGACGAGGTGTACGGCTGGGGCGTGGGAGTTTTCTATCTGACGTACGTGCTGTTCGAAATTCCCGGCGCGATCATCGTCGAACGCTGGAGCGCGCGCAAGTGGATTGCCCGCATCATGATCTCCTGGGGTATCGTGACCGCACTCACGGGATTCATTCACACTTCGGGGCAGTTTTACATCGCGCGCTTCGTGTTGGGCATCGCGGAATCCAGTTTCTTCCCGGGCATGATCGTGTATCTGACGCACTGGTTCTGTTCGTTCGATCGCAGCCGCGCGATTGCCTGCCTGTACGCTGCGGTGCCGGCCGCCTCGCTGATTGGTTCGCCGGTGGCCGGATCGCTTTTAGGAGTTCACTGGCTGCATCTCGCCGGATGGCGCTGGTTGTTCATTCTCGAAGGAATCCCAGCAGTCCTGCTGGGCGTAATCACGCTCTTCTATATGACGGACCGACCCGAGCAGGCGCGCTGGCTCCCCGCCGACGAGAAGGATTGGCTGGTAGGAAAATTGCGCGAGGAACTCCAGTCGAAAAAAAAAGCAGGCGACTACTCCATCACCCAGGCCTTCTCCGACCGCCGCATCCTGCGGTTAACCACCGCCTGGTTCTTCGCCTTGACCGGCTCGCTGGGGACGATCTACTGGATCCCGACCTTCGTAAAGCGCCTCTCGGGATCGTCAGATCGGTGGGTCACCACCATTCTCGTGATCCCCGCCGTTGTCGGTGTTGCGGGCATGCTCCTTAACGGGTGGCATTCCGACAAGACCGGCGAACGCCAGTGGCATACCGCCATCCCACTGTTTGCAGCCGGCATGATGTTCATATGTTTAATGCTTACGCGACACAACACCTCGCTTGGAATGATCTTCTTGTTGGCGGGTAGCGGCTTGGTGTACGCCTACTATCCGACCTTCTGGACAATTCCGACGCTAGTGTTGAGCGAAGGTGCGGCTGCCGCCACTTTCGGTCTGATCAATTCCGTGGGCCAACTGGGTGGCCTGGCAGGGAACTACGGCATCGGGTTCCTGAACACCCGCACCGGATCGCTCACCGCCAGTTTCGGATTGATCGCCCTGGTGTACGGCGTGGCTGGAACGTTGATTGTGGCGTTGAGGAAAGCCGAGCCTTCGTAGTACGCCGACCGAACTCAGTGCACGTGCCACCGTGACGGGCTTTATTCCGAACTCGGCTTCGCTCCCGGCAAACGCTTCGCTAAGAACTTGATCTGTCCATTGTGGTTCGACTCGTGTTCGCAAACGTGGAACCACTTGCAGTAATTGTTCGTCGGTCCCCACGGCCACTCCTTGTCGACCGACATCAGCCAGGCGTCATCGCGCTTGCGAAATTCAGCGAGAGAATGTTCGCGAGTCTCACCCAAAATATTCAGATAATAGTCGAGGTTGTTTCCCTTGATCGCCTTACGTGCGGGCTCGCCTAATTCCATCGGCACATCCCACTTCTGCTTCACCGCATCCGGCCAACTGTCCCAGGCTTTGCCGTCGATCGTATTCATTTGGTAGTAGGTCTCAGTTGCCGCCAGATGTAGCAGCATCGCGCCGATGGTGTTGGCGTTCGGATCGAACAGGTAGTCGAGATCCTTCTGAGACATGCCTTTAACGGAATGAAGAACAGTGGCGCGCATCCAGGTCAGCATGGAGACGAGGGTGCCGACCTGCGGACTGTATCCAGGCTTCGGGCCCACAATGTTGATGTCTGCCTCTGAACCGGCCGACCAGGCAGGAGTCGGCAGAAGGGCAAGGCCCGTGACGCCCAGCGCTGCAGTGGCGGCGATAAAGTTGCGGCGGTTGAAAGAGAATTCAGGGCAAGTCACGAGATCACCTCGGTCTGTCATCGAGAAAGGGAGTGTAGACCGGGAGCGAGATTCATTCAATGGCGCCGTACGGCGCGGACAGGTTTGTCCGCGCCATACAACGCAACGGCTACTTCCGACTTTCGGGCGGAATGATCCCGTTCATCCGGAGATATTCGACCAGTTGTCCATAGTGATCCCAAGTGTGTACGCAGTCCTCGAGCGCCACGCCCAGCCGGGTAGCGGTGCCTTTCGGCCAAGGGGAGATCGGCGGCGTTGGGATCGGGATGTTCTCATCATCAATCGAGCGAGCTGCCCGATGCATGTAGGTGAACGAGCCCTTCAGGTAGTCGATGATCTCCGACTTAGTGCGTACAGCGTCGGATCCATCCTCGGCGCGGCCAACATCTACCGGAGGTTCTTCCCGCAGGATCCCGGCGCCCAGAAGATAGTTGTCGGCAGCAATGTGGCGAAGTTGTTCGGCAAAAGTGCGAACGCCCTGGAAGCCTGGGCCGCTGGGCGAGAACGAATATCTCCCAGCGGGCATGACCTCCGCCATCTCAACGACGCGGCGTTCCTGAATGTCGAGAATGAAATCGACTACCTGACCGGAACTGCGGCCGGTTGTCGGTTCGGTGGCTTGCGCATGCAGCGGCACAGCACATGCCAGCGCGCAGACGGAGAACAGCAACATCACAGCGAATCTCTTCATAAATGCTCCTTAAAAACCAGTTCGGACCGTTAAACGAGCACACGAGTGCGGACACGCGTCCGACGAGTGTGCAGAAGGGCCTGGTTAACGGGAGCGAGGCGGGCCGCGATCGGTTTCGGGAGAACCGACGGACGTGAGATTTGCAGTGGAGTCAGATGTAGCCCTGACGGCCCGTGCAATCAGATCGGATGGAACATCGACTTGAAACGCAGGCAATGTCAGAAATTGGAACTGCAGCAGGCCGCGCAAGGAGCAGTGATCGGGGCGGCTCTTAAAAGCATGGCCGCATTCGTCGTTCGCGCGACGGGATGCGTTTTCGTGACTCACGCTGCTGTGGGAGACTCTGCAGGCTGAACCCACGCTGGTACCCATTCCGTTCACGCACGCCGAGACGGACGCGCACAGGGTGAAAATCAGCAACGCGGAAATGAGCGATCTCGGGCGCACAGTCGTATGTTGGACGCGTTCAAAGCACGAAGGTTAGGACGTTGACCCTGGATCTGCCGAGAAATCACGGTTTCCGGCAGTCCGGCCAGCGCCGAGTCTTGCACCATGCAGGGATGGAACTTTGAGGTAGGGTTGAACATCTAACGACCATGGCAAACGAACAAACAGCTTATTTCGGCGGCGGATGTTTCTGGTGTATCGAGGCCGTCTTCAACCGCCTGCGGGGCGTCAAGCAGGCCATCTCCGGATACATGGGCGGGCACGTCGACAAGCCCACCTACCGCCAGGTCTGCAACGGCGATACGGGGCATGTGGAAATCGTGAAGGTCACATTCGATCCCAGCGAAATCACGTTCCGCGATCTGCTCGAAGTATTTTTCTCTATGCACGATCCGACCACGCTCAACCGCCAGGGAAACGACGTCGGCGACCAGTATCGCTCGGTGATCTTCTACACCTCAGACGAGCAGGAACGCGAGGCCGAAGAGACCATCGCAGCCCTAACCGAATCGAAAGCGTTTCCCGAACCGGTCGTCACCGCGATCGAACCCGCCACGACCTTCTTCGAGGCCGAGGGATACCACCAGGAATACTTCGACAACAATCGAACCCAGCCCTACTGTCAGTTCGTAATCGCGCCCAAGTTGAAGAAGTTCGAAAAGCAATTCGGCGAGAAGATGCGGGCCTAAAAATTCGTTCTTAAGTGGTGTGTGAGGATTCGTATCAGGGCGCGCCTTTAGGCGCGCCGCACCAATCTGCCAGCTGAGCGCTTTCAGGCGCTGTCTTACGATCTCCTACTTCCGCCGCGCCTGCAACCGAATCTGATTCAAATACTCCACGTAAATCGGAATCGGAATATCCGGCGAATCCCCGTCATTTAAGAAATGCGACAACCGGATCTCCAACGGAATGGAACTGATCACCTCGCGAAAGCGCGCCATCTTCAAATACTTCACCTTCCAGATGTCCAGCATCAATGCCTGGAACTCGTCGCTCATAAATCCCATCTTCTTGTCGTTAAGGTAAACGCTGTCAAAGTGATACTTCGAAAGCGTCTCGCGCATAGGCTCATCAATGGTCGACAATACATAAACCAGGTGGAACACGTCAGCCAGATCGCCCCACATAACTTTCTCCTCCATCGCTGTAAAACGAAACGGGGTGGAGGTCCGTTGTTGTGTGGTGCGCGCGTGTTCTTCCGCGCCGAGTTGACGCTTCTGCAGTTCGCTGCTGAACCAGCGCAGCCGGTCCGCGGCCAGGTTGTGCCGCAAAAACTCGACCGCGTATGCATTCGTCAAGTACAACTTGGGGTCGGCATCGAGCCTAGCCAGCCACCCGCTCCAATCATGCTTGCCAAATTCGGCGAGCAGCTGCAACAAGTCTGCGACCGTTACATCAGGGTGATATTTCACCGCTTGCCAGAAGTGTTCCGTCGAATCGTAGGTTGCACCGTAAAGTTGAATTCCTTCCTCGATCGGATACCAATTCGACAGCACGCGTGCGGGAATCGAAGGCGCGGCGCTCCAGCAATTAAGTGAATGTTTCCATTTCTTTTGCACCGCAAGGAAAGCATCGACGTAGCCCGGAGGCGTCGGCTCATTCACGCGAGCGACGGCCTGCTTCAGTTCGTCGGCGGTATGCGTAATCAGCGTCTCCATCGGGCGCTCATCCGTCATCGAAACCACGCGGCTCTCCACGGCACGTCGAAGCAGGTCCGTCGCTAGCACCTGTCGCTCACTGACGCTGAGCGCCGGCCAACGATTGGTTTGCGTCTCGATGTATGGGAAAACTTCCGAAAGGGAACTGAACTCAATGAATCCGTGCAGATCGAATGTGGTGGTATGCCCCTCTTTGCTGATGACGGTCGAGGGCGTTACCAGCGCTTGCAGGGAAATCTGCTGCGCGCGAAGAGGAAATGCGAAAAAAAGGGCGGCGACTACAACGCCCCAGCGGGGGAGCCAATGAGATGCGGTAGTCATGGTGTCGTTCAGCTAGTAAAACACCAGCCCCGCAAATTTTGTGAAGAATTTCTAGAGTAGCGCCGGCGTCCCGCCGGCAGTCGTGAGGACGTCTCGCCCTCACCCTCGGAATAGCGCTCATAGCAACGGACTCGATGTACCCCCGCCTAGAACGCGTCGATCCCAGTCACGCTGGCTCCGATGATCAGCGTATGAATATCGTGCGTTCCTTCATACGTCTTCACCGACTCCAGGTTCATAAGGTGGCGCATGATCGGGTAATCATCGGCCACGCCGTTCGCGCCCAGAATGTCACGCGAAAGCCGCGCGCACTCCAGCGCCATCCAGACATTGTTCCGCTTCGCCATCGAAATATGCTGGTGCGCGACTTTGTCTGAATCCTTGAGGCGTCCTACTTGCAGAACCAGCAGCTGCGCCTTAGTGATTTCGTTAATCATCCATGCCAGCTTTTCCTGCACCAGCTGGTGCGACGCAATGGGCTGGTCACGGAACTGCTTGCGCAACAGGGAATATTGCAGCGCGCAGTCGTAGCACGACATCGCCGCCCCGATCGCGCCCCACGCAATGCCGTAGCGCGCCTGGTTCAGGCACATCAACGGAGACTTCAGCCCTCCGGACAGCGGGAGCAGGTTCGACTCCGGCACATGCACATCCTGCAACGACAATCCTGACGTAACTGACGCGCGCAGCGACCACTTGCCGTGGATGTCATCTGCTTTGAAGCCGGGCCGGTCCGTCTCCACCAGGAACCCGCGCACCTTGTCACCCTCGTCCTCCACCTTGGCCCAGATGATGGCGATGTCGGCGATCGTTCCCGACGTGATCCACATCTTCTCGCCGTTCAGCACGTACTCCTTGCCAACCTTCTTCGCGCGTGTTCGCATGCCGCCGGGATTGGAGCCGAAGTCGGGCTCGGTCAGACCGAAGCATCCCAGCTGCTCCCCCTTCTGCAGCGCAGGCAGCCACGTGTTTTTTTGCTCGTCCGAGCCGAACGCGTAAATCGGATACATCACCAGCGCCGACTGCACGCTGACGAAGCTGCGCACGCCCGAGTCGCCGCGCTCCAGTTCCTGCGTGACCAGGCCGTATTCCACGTTCGACATGCCGGCGCAGCCATAGCCCTTCAGGCTCGCTCCGAAGAAGCCAAGATCCGCCATCGGCTTCACCAGTTCGCGCGGAAAACGCCCCGCCCGATTGCATTCCTCGATGATGGGAATGAGATTGTCTTCGATGAACTTGCGGGCCGTGTCGCGGACCAGTCGCTCGTCGTCAGAAAGCAACGTGTCGAACTCGATGAAATCCACCCCGCGGAATTTGATGGCAGACATGACGTTTGACCCCTAGTGAAATCAGGACTGTGCGCGAAAACTTCTTAGAGTAGCAGAGGGGTAGTCAGCGGGCAAACCACGGCAGCCTTGAGATCGCGGCTGTTTTCTGGAAGCAGGAGCATTTTTCTGTGCCTGTGACCTGCCACCTGTGACATCAAACCCCAAGACCTAAGACCCAAGACCCGTTCCCCAAAACTGCCCCACCATTAGTGCTATGCCTCGTGGCACCTTTGCGCCATTGTGAAGAGTTTTTACATCGCTTAACGTCACGACGCGCGCCGTTGTCGGAAGCTTCGTCGGTTTCCAAGTAAGCCGAGGATTGGCCCTAGGTCCTTCGGGGAGGAGGCTTTGGGCTGCATTTTGTGCTTTCGTCCGGCGCCCGGCCAGTAATTCCAGGGGTCTGCGTTTTAGGACTTCTGAAGGAACCTAGATAGCTCCATCACGCCTGTAAGGGATGGGGCAGCCAATAACCAGAAGATCAAGCGGAACGTCACGCGGAGTGATCTTCATGTTCCTGTTTCTGAATAACGTGCCGATGTTTTCAGTGAGTCATTTTTGCCTTCCCGACGGGGAGAATGGCTGTGTCTGGGAAACGTCTGTTCTGGACCTCAATCATCATTGTTGAGCTCGTACTCGTTTATCTGCTCTGGAAGCCGTACCGGGAACGAATCAAGCCGGTCCACCGGGCAGCCGTTGCCCCGGCCGCAGTGGTGCATTCGGCTGACGTGAAGGCCGCCGCGCCCATCGTTGTCCCATCGCGCAAACCTTGGAGCGGCGTGCAGCACTCGGCATCCGCCGCGCACCGCAAAGCGCCCGTGGTGAATGCAGCTCTGCGGTCTCCAGAGCCTCTCACCGCCAAAGTCGTGCCCCAGCCCACTCCAGCCATCGCCCCTGTCGACAGCTTCTGGTGCCGCATCTCCGCCAACGTCGAAGCCAAATGCGACTGCAAGGACAAAGGTCAGGAGCAGGCCAGCAATCTGGTGATGCGTCCAGGCAGCAACTAACTCCTACCAGTCCGGGGAAATTCCAACGTCAATTTGTAGCGCCGGCGTCCCGCCGGCAGTTCGGCGGGCGTCTCGCCCGCCGCCAGCGACCACGAGACAAAAGCGAGGGCGCGGACGCCCTCGCGACTGCCGGCAAGATGTCGGCGCTACCAATGGCAGCAATTGACTCCCTTAGACTTCGCCCCTACCATTACTCGACTTCATGATCGGCCAAACGGTCTCCCGTTACCACATCCTCGAGAAACTCGGCGGCGGCGGGATGGGCGTCGTCTACAAGGCCGAGGACACCGAACTCGGCCGGTTCGTCGCTCTGAAATTCCTTCCCGACGATCTTGCGCAAGATCCTCAAGCCCTCGAGCGCTTTCGCCGAGAAGCCCGCGCGGCAAGCGCCCTGAACCACCCCAACATCTGCACCATCTACGAAATTGGGCGCCATGAAGGCCAGTCTTTCATCGCGATGGAGTTCCTTGAAGGCACGACCCTCAAGCATCGCATCGCCGGGCGCGCTCTCGACAATGAAACGCTGTTCGCCCTCTCCATCGAAATCGCCGACGCGCTCGACGCCGCGCACGCCAAGGGCATCGTCCATCGCGACATCAAGCCCGCCAACATCTTCGTCACGTCGCGCGGGCACGCGAAAGTCCTCGACTTCGGACTGGCCAAGGTTGCGGGCGGCTCCTCTTCCGCTTCCGGGTCGGAACACGTCACCCGCACTATCGACGAGCAGCACCTCACCAGCCCAGGTTCGACCCTGGGCACGGTGGCTTACATGTCGCCCGAACAGGCGCGGGCCAAGGAACTCGATGGCCGCAGCGACCTGTTCTCCTTCGGTGCGGTGCTTTACGAGATGGCCACCGGCCTGGTGCCCTTTCGCGGCGAAAGTTCGCCGCTAATTTTCAAAGCCATCCTCGACGAGACGCCCGTTTCCCCGTTGCGCCTGAATCCCGATTTGCCCGCCGACTTCGATCGCATCATCGGCAAAGCTCTGGAAAAAGATCGCAACTTGCGCTACCAGACGGCAGCCGATCTCCGCACGGATCTCACGCGCCTGAAGCGCGACCTCGATTCCGGACGCTCCTCGAGCATTTCCTCGTCCGCCACAGCCGCCGTTGCTTCGAGTAGCTCGGTCGTGCCAGCTGCCCCTGCGACACACTCCCGCAAAGTTTTGTGGATCGGAATCGCGGCCGCTCTGTTGCTTATCGCGGCTGCCGCCGTCGTTTACTTCCTGCGCGGGAAATCCGAGACCGGAAAAGTGTCGTCCATCGCCGTTCTGCCCTTCGTGAACGCCACTTCCGATTCCGGCAACGAATATCTCAGCGACGGTCTCACCGAAAGCCTTATCGGCACGCTCTCGCAATTGCCTGACCTCAAGGTCATGGCGCGCAGCACTGTGTTCCGGTTCAAGGGCAAAGAGGAAGATCCGCGTCAAATCGGCGAGGCGCTCAAGGTCGCTGCTGTGCTGGTCGGCCGCATCACGCAGCATGGCGACGAAGTCTCGGTGCAGGCAGATCTCGTCAACACCTCGGACGGTTCCGAGATCTGGGGCTCGCACTACACGCGCAAGATGGCTGATATCACGCAGGTGCAGAGCGACATCACGCGCGACGTCTCAAACAGGCTGAGCGCGCACGTGAGCACCGCCGAGCAGCAGCGCTTGGGTAGCGCCGGCACCACCAATGCCGAGGCCTATCGTCTCTACCTGGAAGGTCGCCAACTCTGGTACGGTCGTACACCCGAGGGCCTGAAGAAGAGCATCGACGTGTTCCAGCAGGCCATCGCCGCCGACCCTAACTATGCGCTCGCCTACACCGGCCTGGGGGAGACCTACACCGTTGCCCCGGCTTACGGCATCGGGATTACTTCCAAACAAGCTCGGCTCCTGGCAGACGACGCGACCCGCAAGGCGCTCGAACTCGATCCATCACTGGCCGAGGCGCACACTGCGCGCGCCATGGCCTTTTGCCAGGAGTGGAAATGGAATCAAGCAGAGCAGGAGTTCCAGCGCGCACTGCAATTGAATCCGAACAGTGCCAACACGCACTATTTCTATGCGATGGAATTCCTGGTTCCACAAAACCGCCTCGATCAGGCGTTGAGCGAACTCCACACGTCAATGTTGCTCGATCCGTTGTCTCCGATCCTGAATACGAATTTAGCTTCGGTGCTGACCATGGCACACCGCTATGACGAGTCGCTAGCGCAGTTCCAGAAGGCTCTGCAAGCCGATCCGGGGTTTAGACCGGCACACTACAAGCTGTCGTTGCTGTACGCCGCGATGGGCCGTTTCGGCGAGGCCGTCAGTGAGTTGCAAAAATTTGTTCCGACGCGTGGCTCTTTCAGTCCTGATGCCAAGGGGTACGTGGCTCTTTGTCTGGGGTCGGAGCAGTTCTATAAGAACGAGTGGATGTCCGCCATTGCCGTCGCTTATGGTTACGCGAACGATCGCGAAAACGCTCTGGACTATCTCGAGAAGGCCTATTCCCTGGGTGACGAAGAAATTCTGTTGTCCATCCGCTTGCCAGCCTTTGATTTCGTCCGCACCGATCGCCGCTACGCAGAGGTCATGCGCGGCATTGGCTTGCCCGAGTAGACGCAAGTAACTTGAAACACAGAGAGAACAGGGAGGACTGGCCCTTCCTTTGTGGGCCTCTGTGTCCTCTGGGGTGAGTGCTTTTAACTTTTATCCCTATTGACAACTAGCTCGGAAATAGATATAACGGTAATCGAGTCATGAAGCAAATCCCCACCACGTTCCTGCCGCTCTCGCCCGCCACCCTGCACATCTTGCTTTCGCTGGCCGGCGAGGAGCTACACGGATACGCCATCATGCAGGAAGTGCAGCGCCAGTCGGAAGGGAAGTACAAGCTCGGCCCCGGTACGCTTTACGACAACCTCCAGAAGATGATCGATCGCGGCCTGGTCGAGGAGTTGGGAAAGAAACCCGGCGACGACGATCCTCGCCGCCGCTACTACCGGCTGAGCATGCTGGGCCGTGGCGTGTTGACCGCCGAGATTTCACGGCTCGATGACGTGGTCCGCGAAGGGAAAATGCGCCTGCAGGCGAAACCAAGGAGGGCCTGATGCTCCGCTTCCTTTACAGCGCGGTGTTGCGTGCGCACCCGCCATATTTTCGCGAGCGCTTCTCCGACGAGATGCAGGCAATCTTCGACCAGGCCGACACTGACCTCACACAAGCGCGACTGCTGGCAGACGCAGTGTTCTCCCTGGCGCGCCAGTGGATGTTGCGCCCCCAGTTCTGGGAAGAGCCGGCGCCAGTCGCCGCAGAGGGAGGAACCGCACTCTTTTCGTCGCTGGCCAGTTCGAAGCCACGAGCTTTGGCTCTCTTCTCCGGCGCGATCCTATCTGCTCTGGTCCTCAACGGTGTGTCGTTGACGATCGGCTACGCCTGGGAGCATCCGATCTTTATCCAGATCCACCGTCCAACCATCGTTCCGCCAGCCGCATGGAAAGCGCGCCCTGTCATGAAGCCGGACTCGAATGCATCGGACGAGCCTTACTTGTTCACGGATCAGGGCAGAGTCCTGCTTGTGTTCAACTCCCCGTCCCATCCGTCACTGCAGGCCCGATCCACGGCGAAGCCAACCTCCGAGGCAGGAATGTCGACTGTTCCCTTGGCCGACATCGCTCCATCTCCGACGAACAACATCGTCGACACGCCGCCCGTAATTTTGCAGACGTATGCCGGAACCTACGTCAGCCCAGCGCCCGCTGGTCAGCGAGTGATCGTGACGATCGACAGCGGGCGCTTGCAATTGGACGTCACCGGGCAATTCCGCAGTCCGCTGGCGCCCCTACCTAACCCGCAACTGTTGGCATGCGGAGTCGGAGATTGCTGGGTGATGTTCTCCACCGGCCCCAAAGGTACGGTCGACCGCATCGAGGTACATCACCTCGGCCGCGAGATGGTCGCATTCCGCGCGCAAAGCGGAATGATCTTCTAGAGCGCAAACGTAGCGCTGGCGTCCCGTCGGCAGGATGCCCGCACACCAGGCGTGATCAATGAAAAACGGGCCGCGGCCCCCGCGAAGAAAAGCGCCGCGAGATCGGAGTCGGGTGCAAACAGAATCTAAAACGCGGCGAAAATCGCACCTGTCGGTGTTCCCAAGACTCAACACCCAAGAGCTGAGACCCAGGTCCCCAAAGCCCAAAGGCCAAAGCCCAAAGCCCACAGACCAAAGCCCAACATTCCAGACGTTAGTTCTGCCCGATCCGCGGCATAGCCTGCACGCGCTCCGCTGTGTGTTCCAGCACGCGCGCTGTGGGCAGCACAACTTCATGCGGTCCTCCGCCAGCGATGTCCGCCAGAGAGCGGCTCGGCGCCGCCGTCAATGACGACGCACTCGCGCCCACTCCCATTTGTCCTCCGGGATCGCTCGACATGCTGGCCGTCGAAGGTGCGGAAGTGGAATGCATCTGGGCTACGCTGAAGGAAGAAAAGAGAAATACGGCAGAAGCGAGAAGAAGGGTCTTTTTCGCGTTCATGGGTCCTGCCCCTGGGGTTTAATCGGGGGGAGGGCCGTTTCACTCACTTTAACCCGGAAAGCTTAGAAGTCCACCGAAGTTGCGCCCGCCAGCGGTTTTCGTGTCGGCGGGGGAACAAGACACCAATCGTTCCGATCATGTAAACTTCCCTTGGCGAGTACAAACGCACACTCCTCCGAGCGTGCCCACCTTGCCGGGAAAACCCGGCGCCCAAGTTACTCCCCAAACACCAGGTAGAACCCTGGCCCTCGGGCTGGCGGCACATTCCTGTCAGGAGAAGAAGATGGCGAAGATCGCAAAGACAGCTGACCGCAAGAAGGTCATGGACACCAGCAAATCCACCGCGTGCCCCAAGTGCGGGAAAGACACCCGCATCGTCAAGCGCACCAAAGACCGCGAACGCGGTGTCCCCGGCGGGATCTACATTTCCTGCTCAGGCTGCGAATTCTACGAGAAGCTCTGAGGGCAACTGGTAGCCATTGGCTTTTAGCCTTTAGTGAAACCACAAGAAGGGGCGATCAACATCGCGCCTTTTTCATTTGGGGTTTGACAACAGATGCTCACACCTCTCGGATCTAGGACCGAAACTGGTGTGCATCACTCGAATCTGGAGTCGAGACTAGGGCACGCGTCTCTCAAATTTGGGGTCGAACTAAGGCGCAAGTCTCTCGAGTGGAATCCGAATTCGGCGACGTACCCACACCAGCCCTTCAGGGGCGGCAGATGTTAGCCCAGCGCGTGAGCGCTGGGAAAGCGCAAAGGGCAGCGCAAGTCCCGTAGGGACGGGCACCTAGCGCAGTGGGCGTGAGCGCGAGCCCGGAGGCAAATTCTGGGAAAACAAAATGGCGCGATGATATCGCGCCCCAACTACCCACCGACCACTAACCACTACCCTACGCCAACTGTGCCAATATCTCCCGCGCCTCGGCCCCGGGATCCAACGCCTCCGTGATAGGTCTTCCCACCACCACGAGACTCGCACCGGCGGCAATCGCTTCCGCGGGCGTCACCACGCGCGCCTGATCGTCGTGTCCGCTTCCCGACGGCCGCACGCCCGGCGTCACAATCAAAAAATCATCTCCCAACTCATTGCGTAACGCGGCCGCCTCTTGCGCGGACGCAACCACGCCCTGGCACCCGCTGGCGATCGCTAACGCCGCGAGTCGCGACACCTGGTCGCCCACATTTCCGCGCACGCCCGCGTGCTCGAGATCACGATCGTCGAGACTGGTCAGCACCGTCACTGCAAGAATCGATGGCGCGAGATTCGCCGTGCGCCCCGCTTCCACCGCGGCCCGCAGCATTCTTGTGCCGCCCGACCCGTGCACGGTCAACATGCTCACGCCGAGTTTCCCAGCTTCTTTCACGGCCGCGGCTACTGTGTTGGGAATATCGTGCAGTTTGAGATCGAGAAACACATGCCGTCCAGAACTCACCAGATCGCGCACGATCTGCGGTCCCTCGGCGGTGTAAAGCTGCAGCCCAACTTTGTAGTAGCGAGCGGAATCGCCCACGGCCGCCACAATCTTCTGGGCGGCGGCCGCGGACGATACATCCAAAGCGACAATCAGGCGCTCACGCGCATCACGCATCTAGAGGAGTTTACCGGGGATTACTGCAGACGCGCTACTGGCCGCAGCATGGCTACGGTCTGAGGTTCGTTCACCAGGTCCAGGCGGACCTGCTGAATGCCCTGATGCTCCATGTGCAGAGCACGGGCTGCTTGATAGGACAAGTCGATGATGCGTCCGTCGACTACCGGACCGCGATCATTGACGCGCACGACCACCGCTCTGCCATTGCGCAGATTGGTGACCTTGACGTACGTCCCCAAAGGCAGCGTCGGATGCGCCGCGGTCAGATCGTACATGTCGTACGGTTCCCCGCTGGCAGTCTCTCTGCCTTGGAAGTAGGTTCCGTACCAGGACGCTGTTCCTGCCTGGTAAGGCCGCGTACGTTTCTTAGCAATCGTCGACTTGGTGGCTGGTTTCGGCTTATTTGCCGGACTACCTCGGTCGTGGGCCGAGCCCGAGTTGCCCTGAGCCGCTCCCAGGCCGGCGACGCAGAAAAACACCGCCAGTCCATGAGCAATGCGTCTTCGCATTCAGTTCACCTCGCGTAGAAAAGGTTCGGTCGCTACGTAGTTCGTTCACAATCTTGGCCAAAGGTTAGGGTAGGCTAGCCGAGCACTTGGGGGGTGTCAACCGGGAATTTCTTGTGGCAAGATTACCAGCTAGTTATTCATAGCAAACGTAACCTATTGCAAAAGTTGAGTAACTAAGCATAGCAGGCTGCAAACAAAAGGCTTAACTGTTTATAATATAATAAATAGACAGAAAGCCTGAGTACTGGAAAATGTTACAAGTCTTTTCGTATCAATAGCCTACAGCATAAATCCAAGCAACTATTGCCGAATCACCAGTTTGCACAGACGTCCTTGTCCGGACGGGCCTAAAATTCTTTTGGAAAACTTCCACAGGGCGGTGCCGGAAGCCTTTTAGAGTACAGTGCCAACGTATGCCCGACTCGCCGACCATTGTGCTCACTATCGCCGGATTTGACCCCTCTTCGGGGGCGGGCGTAACCGCTGACATCAAGACCATTGCGGCCCATGGCTGTTACGGCGTGGCCTGCATTACCGCCATGACCGTGCAATCGACCGCAGGAGTGCGTCGCGTGGATCCTTGCGATCCCGCCCTGGTCACCGACACCCTCGAAGAACTCGCGTCCGACATCAAAATCGATGCTGTCCACATCGGCATGCTCGGCTCGGGCAAGGTTGCGAAATCGGTCGCCGGATTTCTGGGACGGAAGAAACTCCCGAACGTGGTGCTCGATCCGATCCTCAAGGCGTCTTCCGGAGCCGATCTGCTCGATAAGGAAGGCACCCGTGTGCTGTCCTCCGACCTGCTGCCTCTCGCGGCTGTTGTTACGCCCAACGTAGAAGAGGCCGCCGTGCTGACCGGGCTCCCTGTGACGAACCCGGATCAGATGCGCAGCGCCGCGGCCAAACTGCACGAGATGGGTGCCGAGTCCGTGGTGATTACGGGCGGCCACCTCGACAAGGCCATCGATCTTCTGAGCTTCCAAACCAAACGTGGAGTGGAACAGGAAGTTTTCAAGTCCGAGCGACAGCGCTCGAATTCGACTCACGGCACCGGATGCGCTTTCGCGACGGCGATGGCTTGTCATCTCGGCTTGGATCGCGGCCTGCCCGAAGCGGTCCTGCTCGCCAAGGCCTACGTCTCCGCTGCTATCGCAAAGGGCCAGCCACTAGGTAAGGGCGTTGGCCCGGTGCATCATCTCTATCGCATGCAGCAGCAGCGCAGGGCGGGGGCGGTAGTCACGGAAGCCGAACCGGTGCATTGATCGAAGAACCATCGACCGGACTCAACGACGAAACTTGGGAGATGAGAGAAGGAACTGGGGGAGGGCCATCGCCGTACGATTTGAAAACTTGGGGGAGGTTTCAAATCGTCGTAAACGGTAAAACTAGTTCGTCGATTTCTTCAGCAGGATTCCCGCCAGAAACGAAGCGCTCGCTCCCAGCAGCCATTCCATTCGCCACACCTGCACAGCCTGCCAGTCCAAGGTCGTCTGCACCGTGAAAATCAGACCCACGAGAATGGCACCCGCTACGCAGAACAATCCAATTGCGAACGAAACCAGCGCTGCGGTGGGAAGGCCCAGCCAATCCCGCGCGTTCACGATCCAGCGCTCGATGTTGTGAAATTCCAGGTGGCGCACCCAACCAAACGCCGTGCTGATCCACGTCGCGAACTCGCTCTTCGTGGACCGCTCTGCACGTTCCGCGCCGCATGCATGGCAAAAACGCGATCCGGGAATAAACTCCGTCTCGCAGTTATCACAGGCCTCGACCAGCGCGGGTTGCACCGCCGTCTCGATCGCTATCGGCGTGGCAGCGACCGGCGGTTGCCAAAACTCCCGCTCCGCATTTTGGACAACTTCCGACATTCGGAGAGACCTCCTGCATCATCTACAGGGCAAACCAGGGTCCAAATACATGGGACACTGTAACCAGCTGAAAGCAAGACTTTTGAACATCGAATCAATGGCCGAAAGCGAACAGACGGCGAGAAAGATTTACCAAAGCTTGGGGAAAGATGCACGGCTGGTCGGGATTATAGGTCGGTCTCGGGGTGGAAATCGGTAGGACTAGGTGATCCTCTTGAGTCCCGCGAATCGGTTACACTGAGGGGAACGGGTGGCATTTCCAAACCAAGGTACGTTGTCCGTCTGGTTCGGCAGGCGTGCGATCACAATCGCTCTGGCGGCAATGCTCGGAGTACGCGCCTTCGCCCAACAACCCGCCTCGCCTTCTGACGCAGCCAAAGGCGTCGCCTATCGCCCCGCCGATCCGCTCAACGCGAGTGCCTTCGATCGCTTCTACAACATGGACTACGACCGGTCCGTGCAGGAGTTCCAGAAGATCCTCGATCGGCATCCGGACGATCCGTTTGCCGTCAACCATCTGCTGACAGCCGTGATGTTCCGCGAACTCTACCGGATGGGTGCACTCAATACCGCCGACTACGCGAACGACAGTTTCATCGGAACCCCGCATCATCCCGCCGACCAAAAAGCCAAAGATCAGATCAAGCAGCTAGTGGAGCGGGCCGAGAAGCTGGAAGAAGACAAGCTGAAGAACAACCCGAAAGACGTTGACGCGCTCTACGCGCGCGGCAATACTCGCGCTCAGTTCTCCACCTACACAGCTCTCGTGGAGCGGGCCTGGTTTTCAGCTTTGAAGAATGCAGTGGGTGCGCGCCACGATCACGAGCGCGTGCTCGAACTCTCACCCCAGTACACCGACGCCAAGTTGGTAGTCGGCGCGCATAACTATGTCATGGGAAGTTTGCCGTGGGGCGTTAAGGTCGCCGTGTCGCTGGTCGGATTGAGCGGCAGCAAAGAAAAGGGCATCGAGTATCTGTACGAAGTCGCACGCGCGAACACCGAGAACAGCGTCGACGCCAAGATCGCTCTGCTTCTGTTCTTGCGCCGCGAGCACCGCTACAGTGAAGCGCTTCCGCTGCTGAGAGGGATGATCCAGCAGTATCCGGGCAACGTACTCCTTGCGCTGGAAGAGGGAACGTTGCTCCGCGCCCTGAATCAGCCACAGGAATCGGCCTCCTCCTACCGGCGCGTCTGGGATGCAGGCAAGGCCGGAAAATATCCCGGACTGCACCACGAACTGGCTGCGCTCTACCTGGGAGATCTGTTGCGCAGCCAGAAAGACTACGGGGGCGCAGCCGCCGCGTATGAACTCGTGTCGCAAGCCCCGCAGCCCGATTCGGAGGCTCTCCAAAAAGCCAATCTCGGCGCCGGAGAGATGTACGACCTGCAGCAGAAACGCGATCTCGCCACGCGCAAGTACCAGGCCGTCCTGGCCACAAACTCCGACACAGCCCCAGCCGACACAGCAAGAAAGCGTTTAAAAGAACCCTTCCGAGAAAACTAGAGGAGCAGGTCACAGGTCACGGGTGGCAGTCCGCAGAACTGCAGTGCGCGGGGGAACGTCATTGACGAAGCAACGTTTCCGAAGTGACGGGAAATGCTGGCGCGGGACCATGCCGTAGGTTCACCGGAGAGTTGAGAGCGGATGCACCCGAGCCGCGCAGCGGCAGCATACCGCGATGTGGGCATGAGCCCGCAACGCCCGCGCTGCGTGCGAAATCGTCGCCGACGGGCCTCTACACTACTCCGTAACTTTTACGGATTGGTCGCCTGGTGCCCCTGCGGCACCGGGAGATACTCAGGCTCTTCCGGCATCACGATCCACGCCACGATATAGCCAACGATACCGAATATGATCGCCGAGAAAATCGTCACAAGAATCCACAACACCCGGACCAACGTTACGTCGAGATCGAAATACTCCGCAAGCCCGGCGCAAACACCGGCGATCTTCCGGTTGGTCCGCGGACGGACGAGGCGCTGGCGGGCGGTCACCGCGCCCACGCGCTTGCCGCAGTATGCACACAGGTTGGCGTCGTCCTGGATCACCTTGCCGCAATAGTTGCAATACATGGCTAGGCCTCCTCCCATCTAGGATACGCCGGGATGCAGTGAAAAGTTCCACGACCGGTGCACTACAGAACGCGGTCTGATTTCGGGCCCCGTTGAGGGCGTCACCGCCATGCGGCCGTTGTCAGCTCCTTCTTCCTCCTTGTCCAACCATGTGTTCAGCCTTCACGGCTCCCAGGCCGGGTCATCTGCGTTGGGTTGAGTCTCCGGTCAGACTTACGCACGCAACACGCGAGCCGCGAAGCGGCGGCATAAGATAGCCCAGGGCGTAAGCCCCGGGTAAGGCCACCAGCACGAGCAAGCCCCGGGAGGTTCGGCACAACAGCGGACGCGGGCGTGAGCCCGCAAGCGAGGGCGGGACGCCCTCGCGACTGCCGGCAAGATGCCGGCGCCACCTAAGACCCAAGACCTAACACCTGTTCCCTGGTGACCTTCATCACCTGTCAAGCCCCACCCACATCACAAATCAAATCCATCTGCATCAATCCAGGCCAAATATAAACTGCCCCAACGTGGCACAATCGCCCTACCCAAATTGCTATCCTAAAATTAGGCCAGAGATGGCGTCGTTCCGCGTGTCCTAGGCAGAACCGCGCGGACCCTTACCGTGTAACTTGTACCCCAGGGAGACCAAGCCGGACATCTGACGCGGCGTAGGCCGACTCACCCGCTACTGAGTCATAAAAGGCTCATAGCATGCGTGAACCGTACCCGCAGCGGGAGTGATCACTCCTCATCGCTTTAGAGAGCGATGAAAAACCGGCCCCTGAAGGGGCAGAAGGAAGAAGAAACTTACAGCACGGCTGAAGCCCGCGACCTGATACAAAGCCAAATCGTGTAGGCGAACCGGGTGGGTCGGACAGTCTTGTCCGACTGCGGTGCGCCTCGAAATGCACCACCCCTTCCAGTGTGAACTGTTGCCACTGCGAAGTCTCGCGCATGGAGTCCGAGGTGTTCCGTCCTCTCAATTAGAATCCCTGCATGAATCGCATTCGCAGTGGCGACGCCGAAATTGTCTACGCTAGTTTCGGTGACGGACCGCCAGTCGTTCTCCTCCATCCTTTTCCCGCCGATCATGAATTTTGGATGCCAGCTTCGCAGTTCCTCGAATCGCGCTACCGCATCCTTGTGCCCGACCTCCGCGCGCACGGAGAGTCGGAAGCCGGCGAAGGCCCGGCCACCATGGACAAACATGCCTACGATCTCGTGCGTGTCCTCGACGATGCGCACGTGGGACCTTCCATCTTCGCGGGTGTATCGATCGGTGGCTACATCCTGTTCGAGTTCTGGAGGCATTTTCGAGATCGCGTCGCTGGCTTGGTGCTGTGCTGCACGCGCCCGCAAGCCGACACGCCGGAAGCGCGCAACACTCGCCTGCAAACCGCCGACCAGGTGCTCGAGCGCGGCACCGAATGGTTTGCCGATCTCATGCTTCCGGAACTGATCGGGCAGACTACGCGCGAAGCGCGTCCCGACCTCGTCAACGGCGCCAAGCGCATGATGCTCAAAATGTCTCCGATGGACATCGCGCAAGTACAGCACGGGATGGCGGCGCGCCCCGATTCCGTACCCACTCTCAAAACCATCGATGTGCCCACACTGTTGCTGCTCGGCGAGGAAGATCCGATCGCCACCTTGGCCGACGGGGAATTGATGCGCCAAAACATTTCCGGTAGCCGCTTGTCGGTGCTCCCGAAAGCTGGACACTTCGCGGCCTGGGAGCAACCGGAGGCCGTGGGCAAGTTGCTGCGGCAGTTTGCGGATGCTAGTCAAAAAGAGAGATGAAGAAATCATGATTGCACGTCATTGGCGAGGCTGGACCAAGGTCGAAGATGCAGACGCCTACGAGAAGCTTCTCAAGCAGAAGGTGCTCCCGGAGCTGAAAAATGTTGCCGGCTACCGGGGCGGATATGTGCTTCGTCACGACGGGCTAGAGGAAGCCGAGTTTGTAGTCGTCAATCTATTTGACTCGCTGGATGCAGTGAAACGCTTTGCTGGTGCCGACCACAGTACTCCAGTGTTCGAACCGGAGGCGAAAAAGTTGCTGTGCAGAGTCGAGCCGGTCGCCATGCACTACGAAGTGCGCGCCAGTCCCGACTCGTTGTAGTCGATACACCCGCGGTCAAGGGTGTTTGCTACAATCCTCCCGTCATGGTCGATACCTTCCTCGTTCCCGAAAAAACTGTCATCACCGCTAAGGGTGATGGCGCTTCCGTCGACGTAAGCGGTGCCGGCAATCGCGTGTTCCTCGCGACCTTGTATATCACGAACATCATCGAGCAGGAGGCGCTCGACGTCAGCATCTACGGCTCTGCCGACGGCGCGACCTGGTCGCCCAAGCCGATCGCTTCTTTTCCCCAGAAGTTTTACCGGGGCGAATCGCCGATGTTGCTGGACCTCACCCAGCACGCCGACGTGAAGATGGTGCGCGCGCATTGGGAAGCGAATCGTTGGGGACGCGGTACCGAGACGCCGATGTTCGAATTCCACGTCACGTTGAAAGAAGTTTCGCCGCAGGTCTTGCGCGAAGCTGCAGCCGAAGCCAAGATGCTCGCCTAGCGACTGTTCTGGAAGCGAACGGGCTCACGCGATTTCGCGAGCCGAAACGCGGCCACGCTCGCTGGCAACCCGTCTTTTTCCGCGTCCCACCGCTGCCCGTTGCTTCCGCCGCTCGCGCAATTCGAGGAAC
>DASRDJ010000383.1:0-27764 GCA_035652655.1 Terriglobales bacterium | reverse complement strand
CTGAAATACTCCGTCGTAGAGCGTGCGCGTTTGATGATTGCCGTACTCGATGCAGTGATAGATCGACTCAGCGTCCCACCTCGCCGGCACCCCAGCCGCAAACAGCGCTTTGACTTCAGAAGCCAGGTAGAGCGTGTCCTTATAAAACGCATAAAACAGCGGCTTGATGCCAAAGCGATCGCGTGCCGCGAAAATCGTGCGGTGGCTCTCATCCCAAACTGCAAATGCGAATTCGCCGCGCAGGCGGTGCAGGCATTGGGTACCGAGATCTTCATAAAGGTGGAGCGCGATTTCGCTGTCGGAGCGCGTGCGCAGGTGGTGCCCCGCTTGTTCGAGTTCTCGCTGGATCGCTTCAAAGCCATAGAACTCGCCATTCACCACGATTCGGGTGCGACCGTCTTCGCTGGCGATGGGCTGCTCGCCAGTCGTCAAATCGATGATGCTGAGACGCGCGTGCCCGAGCGCGACCCGGTCGTCCTGCGACCTCCAGTGGCGCTGCCCATCCGGGCCGCGATGATACAGACTCTGCGTGGCTCGCTGCAACGCTGCCTCTGAGACTGGGCGATTACGAGAAAAGAACGCGACAATTCCGCACATGGATTTCTCCTTGGATATTCCTTGATCTGTAGGATTGCTTGGGTCCGGCGTTGCGCAGTTTACGCGCCTTGCCACTGAAAAACCCCGAGCCGTGATGGCAGTACGGGCAGAGAATGTGCGCGATACTCCCGGCCAGGTGGTTCTCTTTGCAGAGCGCTCAGTAAACATCCCATTCCAAATGCGCTCGCGTAGTTTCCTATGTATTCGCGGTGAATTGAGGATAACGACAGATCGACATGAAGGCGTAACGCTGCTGTCACTTTGATGTAATGGTTTTGTAAATGCAGCTGATGGACGAAGCTGAGTAAGGCAGACCCAGCGGCTGAAGTCGCTGATTAAGTGTCATCCAACGCTGCGATTTCAGGTGACTGGGCTGGATTTTGGCGAACAGACGGCGCAAGCCGGTGTAATCGCCTCCCTAGAAAAGAGCCGTAACTCACTGCAAACAGGTGGTTGGCATGAGACCTCTTTTCATGCTTCGTTGTGACCGGATTCCGGTCATGCTGACCTGTTAACAACACTTGTAAGCCGCCCTCGCATGACGCAAGGGTAAAGCTGCCTAGACGCTGGGCTGCTGATCTGTGATCTCACGTTTGAGAAGGGACACGACAAATCCAAGTCCCTCTGCTCTCAACTTCTCTATTGAACGGTTTGAGTCAATGACGCTGAGCTTTTGGCGATATTCGAATTGCCGAGTTAGGTGACCGTCACCACAGTCGAACCGACGGGCAGCGTAGAAATCGCAAGAGTTGCTTCATGTGCCCACGGCACGATCTGAGCTGTCCGCAGCACTTGCTTTCCCGCTGTGAAGGTGACGGGCCCTTGGGGCCGTCGCCGCACGGTCCTTTTCTGTCTGCGACTGTTCACTCGTGGACACCTCTGTCCAGTTCGGAACGGGAGCCATGGTCCTCTGAATCTCCTCTCCGTTTCCTAACCTCTGTTTCTAAAAGACTTTGCTGTCGCCTCGGCGATGGTTCCCGGCGTGCCGTAGCCCGTGTGATGGATATCGCCCGTCCAGAGTTTAAGGTTCAGAAACGCCGTCGCCAAACGGTGATCGGCTCGATTGTGATCCTGTGTGTTGCGGTCGTGGCTTTCGGAGTTTCGCGGCTGAAGCCGGCGGCGCCTTCGGTGGAGCGCAGCACTGTGTGGACCGACACCGTCAAGCACGGGTCGATGCTGCGCCAGGTGCGCGGGCCCGGGTCGCTCATTCCTACGCAGGATTCCGTCCGCCAGATTCCCGCCGAGACCGAAGCGACCGTCGTGCGTATTCGTATGCTGCCTGGATCACAGGTGAAGGCGGACACGATCTTGCTTGAAATGAGCAATCCGCAGACGGAGCAGGCCGCCGTCGATGCGCAGCTGCAATTGAAGGCTGCCGTTGCCGAGTATCAGAGCCTGCGGGTCAAACTCGAGAGCGAGATGATGAATCAGAAAGCCGGGGCAGCGACAGTTAGCGCCGATCATGCGCAAGCACACCGGCAAGCGGAAACCGACAAAGCGCTCTATGACCTCGGAGTCATTTCAGGGCTGGCCTACAGGGGATCAAAAGAAAAAGCGGACGAACTGACGACCCGGAATGATCTTGAGACGCAGCGGCTCACCTCCAACGCGCGCGCAATCGATTCGCAGATGGCTCAGCAGCAAGCGAAGGTCGATCAGATGCGAACGCTTGCGCAACTCAAGCAAAAGCAATTGGATGCACTTAAGGTACGTGCAGGCATCGACGGCGTGCTGGTGGATTTGCCGTTGCAAGTCGGCCAGCACGTTTCTCCGGGAACCATGCTGGCTAAAGTCGTTGAACCGGATCACCTGATGGCCACGCTCAAGATCGCGGAGACGCAGGCGCGCGATGTGCAGATCGGAGAGCCCGCTTCGATCGATACTCACAACGGAGTCGTCGGCGGTACCGTCATGCGCGTGGATCCAGCCGTACAGAACGGAACGGTCACGGTTGACGTAAAACTAACAGGAGAGTTGCCAAAGGGGGCGCGCCCGGACCTGAGCGTCGATGGCACGATCGATCTGGAGAGGCTCGACAACATTCTCTATGTGGGGCGTCCGGCGGTGGGGCAAGAGAACAGCACGATCAGCTTGTTCAAGTTGAGTCCCGACGGCAAGGAAGCTTCGCGGGTTACGGTGAAGGTGGGTAGAGCATCGGTGAATTCGATTCAGGTGATGGACGGTCTTAAGGAGGGCGACAGCGTCATTCTTTCAGACATGTCGCGCTGGGACACCAACGAGCGGGTTCGGCTCGACTAGCAAGATAAGAGGAGACAGATGAAGGACACAGCACAGCCGCTGATTCAAATTGAAGGCCTCACCAAAGTCTTTTACACCGACGAGATCGAGACGCATGCCTTGTCGGGGGTTCACTTGTCAGTGAACAAGGGGGAGTATGTCGCCATGTCGGGGCCGTCGGGCTGCGGAAAATCGACCTTGCTGTCGATTATCGGTCTGCTCGACACGCCCACGGGAGGACGCTACACACTGAATGGCCGAACGGTCGAGAACCTTGACTTCGGCGAACGCTCGCGCATCCGCAACCAGGAGATCGGATTCATTTTTCAGAGTTTCAATTTGATCGGCGATCTGACTGTGTATGAGAACGTCGAGCTGCCACTGACGTATCGGCAAAAGATGCCCGCCGCGCAACGCAAGCAGCGCGTGATGGAGTCGCTGGAGCGCGTGGGGATGGCGCATCGTATACGGCACTACCCATCACAGCTGTCTGGCGGTCAGCAGCAACGCGTAGCGGTGGCACGCGCTCTCAGCGGCAAGCCATCCATTCTGCTGGCGGATGAGCCAACGGGAAATCTGGACTCGCGCAATGGCGAAGCGGTGATGGAATTGTTGCAGGAACTGCACCGCGACGGAGCCACCATCTGCATGGTGACGCATGATCCGCGCTTTGCCAGGCATGCGCAGCGCGAGGTGCATCTGTTCGACGGCAAGGTGGTTGCCGAAGAGGAACTGAAGAAGCTGATGCAAGAGGCAAGCGCTTAAACGAACTCTTCGATCACCGTTTCCTCGACAACCGGCTATGCCAGGTGCTGAACGATGAAGACCCTGCTCCAGAACGCTCGCTACTGTCTCCGCCTGTTACGGAAGAATCCCGGCTTCAGCGCGGTGGCTGTGATCACGTTGGCTCTTGGAATCGGCGCCAACTCTGCGATCTTCAGCGTCATCTATGCCGTCTTGCTGGCCCCTCTGCCGTATAAAAATCCTGATCAGCTGGTGATGGTGTGGTCGAAGATCCAGGGCAACAACAACGTCGTTTCGGCGGGCGATTTTCTCGACTGGAAGCGCAACAGCACAGTCTTCCAGGAGCTGGTCGCATGGACCGGTGCCGCCTTCAATTTCGCGACAAGCGGTGAGCCTGAGAGGATTGTTGGCCGTGCATCTACACCCGGCGCCTACCGTTTGGTAGGGACCGATATGTTCCTGGGGCGCGATTTCTTGCCGGAAGAAGGGGAACTCGGTAAGGACCACGTCGTCATTCTTACGCATCGTCTATGGGAGCGCCTTGGGGGTGATCGCGAGATCGTCGGCAAGCAAATGAAGTTGGATGGCCAACCCTACACCGTGGTTGGAGTCACACCGCCTGGGCAGGCAGACCGATTGGAAGCGCAGTTTCAGGTGCCGCTCGCCTTTCGTCCCGAACAAGTTTCCCACGATACGCACTGGCTGCTGGTGATAGGCCGCCTGAAGCCGGGGGTGTCGATCGCCCAGGCACAATCGAATATGGATCTGGTCACGAGCCAGATGGCTAAGGAGCATCCAACTTCGAATCACGGATGGGGCGCGAGTGTGGAAGCGCTTCACAATGATTTCTTCCCGCGCGAAAGCCAACAGATTCTCTGGCTCTTGATGGCAGCGGTTGGACTAGTCTTGCTAATCGCCTGCGCCAATGTGGCGAATTTGGTACTCGCGAAGGGCACGACTCGCCTGAAAGAAGCGGCGGTGCGAACCTCGCTGGGCGCAACGCGCTGGGACGTCTTCGGGCAGTTTCTGACTGAAAGCCTTGTGTTGGCTGGAATCGGCGGGTTGCTCGGCATCGGTCTTGCATCGCTATTGATTCGCATCCTGGTTTTGAAACTGCCTCCCGATCAGCTTCCCTCTGAGGCGGAGATCACCCTGAATATGCCCGTGCTGTTCTTCACCGTGGCAGCTACGACATTGGCAGGCGTGCTCTTCGGATGCGCCCCCGCATGGCACGCGGCAAAGGTCGATCCAAACGAAACATTGAAAGAAGGGGGACGCTCCGGTCCTGGCGCTTCGCGTAATCGACTGCGAAAGGTTCTGGTCGTATCTGAGTTCGCACTCGCATTGACATTGCTCTCTGCAGCCGGGCTGGCCTTGCATAGCCTCTGGAAATTGTCACGAGTCGATCTAGGAATTCAGCCAGATCATCTTCTGACCTTCGGACTCACCGCGCCGCGGGAAGAACCAAGGCAACCCGCGCACATTCTCAGTTTTTACCGGCAAGTGCTCGATCGAGTTCAAACCCTTCCCGGCGTGATCAATGTGGAAGCCGAGAATGGAATGCCACTCCGGGGAACCGGAATCGGAATGCCCTTCAGCGTCGCTGGGCAGACTGTGACGGATCCCGCGCAGCGTCCGGCCGCAATGTTTCTGATGGCAACACCCAGCTACTACAAGACGCTCGCTATTCCCTTGACGGCAGGCCGGGAGTTCACTGAACGAGACTCCGAAAACAGTACGCGCGTTGCGATCGTCAACGAAGCCTTCGCGAAAAAGTACCTGGCTGGCGTGGATCCACTTCACCAGCGGCTGCTAATCGAACGTCTCGTGCCTGGGCAGGGAAAGATCGAGTCTGCCGTGGGATGGCAGATCGTTGGAGTATCGCGCGATATCCGCAACGGCGGCATTCGTGGCGAGGGGTACCCGGAGATCGCGGTTCCATTTGCGCAGAGTCCGTGGCCGGAAGTCAACATCGTCGTACGCACCGCGCAAGATCCGGGCGCCATGGGCAAGATGGTCGCGAACGCGGTGCACTCGATCAACGCAGAAGTCGCACTCGAGCAAATTCGCACGATGGACGACATTGTCGATGAGTCTTTAATCACGGACCGCTTCAGTACCGCTCTTTTCGGTGGATTCGCCGTGCTTGCCCTCGTCCTCGCCGGAGTTGGGATTTATGGCGTGATGGCATTTGCCGTGGCCCAGCGCACGCATGAGCTCGGACTTCGCATTGCGCTAGGCGCGCGCCACGAAGACGTCATTCAACTAGTGCTGCGGGAAGGTCTCGTTCTAGCCGGAATCGGGCTCGCCGTTGGCTTGCTGGGAGCGTACGCCGCCGGGCGGGCGCTCAGCGGACTGCTCTATGGCGTGGGTTCGCTCGACCTGCCGGCGATTGCCGCGGTTGCGATCATACTGCTGACCGCGGCTTTTGTGGCCTGCTACATCCCTGCGCGCCGCGCCGCCGGCGTCGATCCCATGGCCGCTCTACGTTACGAGTGAGGACTTTATGAATGGACTATGGCAAGACGTTCGTTACGGACTAAGGCAATTGCGGAAGAGCCCCGGTTTTGCTGCGGTTGCAGTCATCACGCTCGCGCTGGGTATTGGCGCGAATACTGCGATCTTCAGCGTGGTCAATGGAATCCTTCTGCGGCCGTTGCCTTTCCACCAGGCGGATAAATTGATGGCGGTGTGGCATGTGCCACCGCAGAAGAGTTTCCCGGGAATGACGCGCTTCGCGGTCTCCGCCGCGAACTATATCGACTGGCACAGCCAGAATCACGTGTTCGAGAAGATGGCGATCTTCAGCTACCATCCTTTCACTTTCGCAGGTGGGGATAAGCCTGAGCAAGTCGATGCCACCTCGGTTTCGGCGGATTTCTTCTCGACGCTGGGTACGCAACCGATAATCGGCCGGGTGTTCACCTCTGACGAGGACCAGCCCGGGCATGGGAACGTCGTTCTGCTCAGCCACCGTTTCTGGCAGGATCACTTTGCCTCGAACCGCGACATTGTGGGGCGCTACATCACGTTGGATGGCGCCAGCTTCCTGGTTGCGGGTGTCATGCCAGCCAATTTTCGCATGCCGGATTTTGCCCAGATGTGGACGCCGATGGCCTGGACAGACCAGGAAAAATCCATTCGCGGCGAACATCATTACCTGGTGATCGGCCGCCTCAAGGACGGTGTTGGACAGAAGCAAGCGCAAGCAGAGATGAACACAATTTCGAATCGCCTGGAGCAGCAATACCCTGAGGATGATCGAGGCTGGGGTTCCGTGGTCGTGCCTTTGCACGACGATCTTGTCAGTGATGTTCGTCCTGCACTGCTGGTACTTCTGGGAGCTGTGGGGTTCATCCTGCTGATCGCCTGCGTGAACGTCGTGAATCTTTCGCTGGCGAAGACGTTCAGCCGTCAAAAGGAGATCGCCATCCGTACCGCGTTGGGCGCCTCTTCGGCCCGGGTTGTGCGCCAGGTGTTGGTGGAGAGCGTTCTGCTGGCTCTCATCGGTGGTGCTCTTGGACTTGCCTACGCTCACTCTGGGGTGCGGCTTATCATGGCATTCCTCGCGGATAAAGTTCCGCACTCGGTTGACGTGGGACTCGATCTGAAGGTTCTGGTTTTCACAGTTCTGGTATCGGTATGTACGGGAATCATTGCTGGAATCCTGCCGGCACTTCACCTCAGCCGCGCGAATGTGAATGAGGCTCTGAAACAGGGTTTGGGGCGAACCGACACGGATTCCGGCGGCAATCGCACGCGCAACATCCTGGTTGTGGTTGAGGTTTCGCTCTCGCTGATCCTTCTCGTGGGTGCCGGCCTGCTGATTCGAAGTTTCAAGGTCCTGCGTGAGGTGAATCCAGGATTCGAATCGAATGGGGTGCTGACACAGACGGTTGCCGTGTCGCGGGCTAAATTTTCGAACATTCAGCAGGAAGTTGCCTTCTTCGACCGTGTGCTCGAGAGCGTGCGCACCTTGCCGAGTGTGGTGGCGGTAGGAGTTATCGACAACGTGCCGCTTGGCGACGGCGGTTCGCATCAACCGATCGCCGTGGAGGGCTATCCGACGCTGCCGATGTCGGAGCAACCCGAAGTCGACGTTCGCGCCATCAGTGCGGGATATGTGGATTCGCTGCGCATTCCGCTTCTGAAGGGACGAGATTTCAATAGTTCCGACATTGCCGGCAGACCGCCCGTGGCGCTGATCAGCGCATCCCTTGCTCACCAGTTCTGGCCAAACGAGAACCCGCTCGGCAAGCATATCGCGCTGACCTTTTCCAAAGGAGCGCCGCGCGAAATTGTGGGCGTCATCGGCGACGTGAAGGGAGACAGTCTCGATCAGAAACGTCCTGCAGCGATGCTCTACTACCCGCTCGCGCAAGATGC
This sequence comes from Terriglobales bacterium, assembly GCA_035652655.1. Taxonomy (GTDB): domain Bacteria; phylum Acidobacteriota; class Terriglobia; order Terriglobales; family Acidobacteriaceae; genus Gp1-AA133. Next base: position 19,799 of record DASRDJ010000383.1, on the reverse strand, counting down.
ACCGTCAGCCGTGGGGGAATTCCAGTCGGGCCCGATGACACTGGTTGTTCGATCGGCCTCCAATCCGAAGAGCCTGATCGCGCCAGTGGCGAGTGTCGTCCAGAACGTGGATCGTGAAATTCCGGTGCGTGATGTGCTGACCATGGAGGAGTTGGTGGCCAACTCGCTCTCCCAGCAGCGCTTCAATCTTCTTCTGCTCGGAGCCTTCGCCGGGCTGGCCCTTGTGCTGGCGGCGATCGGGATCTACAGCGTTCTCTCGTACAGCGTGCGGCGCCGCGTCCCTGAAATCGGCATTCGCCTTGCTTTGGGCGCCACTCTTGCCGATGTGTTCCGCATGATCGTGGTGGAGGGCATGAAGCCCACATTCCTGGGAGTAGCGATTGGAGCCGCCGGTGCCCTGGCGCTGGGGCGGGTCATGTCGAGTTTCATTTACGGGGTGAGCTCGACCGATCCGACGACGTTCCTCGCCGTTGCGACCGTGCTGGCCATGGTTGCGATGCTGGCGAGCGTCATTCCCGCGTTCCGTGCTGCCAGAGTCGATCCTATTGTTGCCCTGCGTTACGAGTGAGGCGGCATTGCGATGCGCGGAGTCGAACAGCTGCGGAATGTGTGGCGCAGATTACGGACGAAACGGCCTGCGCCTGAGGCTGGCCCGGTTCCGAGGAGACGATCCGAGCGAATTCGCTTCGGTCCATTCGAAGCGGACTTGCACACCCACGAACTTTGGAGGGACGGCACCCGGATCAAACTTGTGGGGCATCCCTTCGTCGTTTTGGAGATGTTGCTCGAAAGCGCAGGCGACCTGATCACGAGAGACGAACTTCGTGCGCGTTTGTGGCCGAGTGACACGTTCGTGAGTTTTGATCACGGCCTGAACGCCGCTGTGAACCGCCTGCGGGAGGCACTGGGAGATTCCGCAACGGAGCCCAAGTTTGTCGAGACCCTGCCACGGCGGGGATATCGCTTCATTGCCAAGGTCGAACGCCGCGCCGTTTTTGAATCGCCGTCACGGGCCTGGGCAGAGTCGACCAAGCCCGTGCGCCAGGGAAAGCTAGCGAGAGGAGTGAGAACGATGGATGGATTATTCCGAGATATGCGCTTTGCCTTTCGTCAGCTGCGCCAGAGTCCGGGCTTCGCGACGGTCGCCATCCTCACGCTCGCGCTTGGCATTGGCGCCTCCACCGTGATCTTCAGCATCGTGTACAACGGCGTGCTGTACCCGTTTCCCTATCGCAGCGCCGAGCGGTTGACCGCGATTATGGTCATGGATACCCGGGACAAGGGTAACCGCGGCATGTTTCCGCTAAGTGATGTCAAAGCGCTGCGCGAAGGCAACCACACATTTGAGGACATCCTGGCTTATGGCCTTTGGTACGTGAAGTACACCAAGGGAAATACGGCCGCCATGCTGAAAGGTGTGGGTGCGACCCCGGAGGCGAAGGACTTTTGGGGTGTGCCGCCTCTGCTTGGCCGCTGGTTCGGCCAACAGGACGTGGAGTCTGGAGCGCCTCCCGTCGTGCTGCTCAATTACCGTTTCTGGAACAAGGAATTCCACGGGGACAGAAATGTACTCGGCCAGGCAATGATGCTGAACGGCAAGAGTCGAACGATTGTCGGGGTCTTGCCACCACGGTTTCAGGCAGTGGGGGCTGATTTGTACATGCCTGTTTCCTGGACTCGTCCGGAGCCGGCCCGTGGAAAGTTCGAATGGGATGTGGATGATCCGCTGTACTTCTGGGCCACAGGGATCCTGAAGCGGGGTGTGACGCTGGAAACCGCCGCAGCCGATGTCGATGTGATCTTCCGGCAACTGGCCCCCAAGCATCCGGATGATTACCCCAAAAAGTTTCGTGTGGTCACGAAGTGGCTGAACGATTTGATCATGGCGAACTTCAAGCAGACGTTCTTTCTGCTATTCGCGGCCGTCGGTCTGTTGCTTTTTATCGCTTGCAGTAACGTTGCCGGTTTGCTGCTCGCTCGCGCCAGCGCTCGCACGCGGGAAATGGCATTGCGCGCCGCGCTGGGCGCAGGGCGCGGACGCCTCGTCCGGCAACTTCTGTCGGAGAGTCTGGCGCTGGCCATGTCCGGATGCTTCTTGGGTTGCCTGCTGGCTTATGTCGGCATGAAGGGAATCATGCTTCTCCCACTGCAGTCCATTCTGCCCATGGAATCGGAAGTCGCGCTGAGCCGTCCGGTATTGCTATTCGCGATCGCCATTTCTCTGGTCGCGACCGTGTTGTGTGGCATGGCGCCTGCATTTCACATCATCCGGGGTGACCTGCAAAGGAAATTGGCCAGCACGGGTGTGAACGTCGGCGCGGTGTTCCAACACAGCCGCTTTCGCTCCGGCCTGGTGGTCGGACAGGTAGCCCTTTCATTGATCCTGCTGACGGCCGCGGGCTTGATTGCAAGAAGCTTTTTCGCCCTCACCCGCGTGGACCTGGGAGTTCAGCCGAAGAACATTTTTACTGCTGATGTCCATTTCCCCAAAGGGCGCTATACGAAAGCGGAAGAGAAGGTCGCCTTCTTCGAGCGCCTTCTTCCACAACTGCACACGATTCCGGGTGTCGTCAGTGAGACTGAGCTGATCGGGATGCCGGTATTTTTCGCGCCCGACGGCGATGTCACCATCCCGGGAAAAGCTCATAAGGATCGGTGGAATTCGCAGGTCGAACTGTGCAGCGAAGGATACTTTTCAACTCTCAATCTGCATTTACTGCGGGGCCGGCTATTGACTGAGGGCGATATTCAATCAGCCCGCAGAGTAACGGTCGTCAGTGAAAATCTGGCTCGGAGATTCTTCGCGGGCGAAGACCCCATCGGCAAACAGATTAAATTCAACGTATTCGACGAAATTCCCGAGACACCGCACGACGCTTATTTTGAGATCGTGGGCGTAGTCAACGACTCCCGCGGGGTCGACTTCAACGACAACTATCCAAGGTTTTCGGATCCCGCAAAGTCCACGCCCAGGGGATACGTGCCGTTTTCTTTCTCGGGCTTTGGCGACCGCTCGATCGCAATGCTGACCCGGGTACCCCCGAACCTGATCGCGAACAATGTGCGGCAGATTCTGTACTCCATGGATCCCGATGTGGTGTTAGTCGGATCGGAACTCAGCGGAGGAACATTTGCGTTCAGCGATTTCCTCGACGCGTTCTTGTACGACAAGCCGAGGTTCGCTGCCATCGCGTTCGCGGCGTGCGCCTCGCTGGGATTTCTTCTAGCCATCATCGGTCTTTTCAGCGTGATGACCTACATCGTATCGCTGAAAACTCACGACATCGGTATCCGCCTGGCTTTGGGGGCATCTCGGGAAGCAATCCTGAAATTGATTTTGAGAAAGGGCCTGGTGCTCATTGCCATCGGCGTGCTCATTGGCATGGCGGCAAGTCTTGGCCTCACGCGGTTTGTGGCCAGCCAGCTCAGCGGAGTGTCGGCCACAGACCCCGTGACTCTGATCGCAGTGGTCATCACGATGACGCTGGCCGGCTTGTTCGCGTGTTTCTTGCCAGCCCGCCGCGCGACGCTGGTCGAACCCATGACAACGCTGAGGAACGAGTAAGTGGCGAAGGAATAGGAAATGATCCGACTGAACAATATCGAGCGCGCCTATAAAACCGGAGCCGGGCAAAGCTGGGTTCTGCGCCGCATTAACCTCACGATCGAGGCGGGAGAGTTTGTGACGATCATGGGGCCATCCGGGGCGGGGAAGTCGTCTCTGCTGAACGTCCTCGCGCTGCTCGACGACGCATGGGCAGGACAGTATTGGTTTCGGGACCAGGCGGTTCACTCCATGAAGCGCAAAGAGCGTGCCGAACTCGCTAAGCGCAATGTGGGCATGGTCTTCCAGAGCTATCACCTGCTCGATGATCTCACCGTGCGCGAAAACATCGACCTGCCCCTTTCCTACAAAGACTTTCCCGCTAGACAGCGGCAAAGCTTGCTGGCTGATGCGCTGGACCGGTTCCAGATCGTGGCCAAGAAAGACTTGTTTCCCAGCCAGCTTTCCGGAGGGCAGCAGCAGTTAGTTGGCGTCGCGCGCGCTGTGGTGCACAAGCCAGCTCTTTTGTTGGCCGACGAGCCTACTGGCAACCTGCATTCTTCGCAGGCCAAAGAAATTATGGAGCTCTTTCGCGAACTGAACCAGCAGGGTACGACCATTGTGCAGGTCACGCATTCGGAAGCGAATGCAGCCTACGGAAACCGCGTGGTGCAACTGCACGACGGATGGTTGGCGAGCGATACGGCGGTGTCGCCCATGCCTCCGACGGCCGCGGGGTTGCGATGATGAGACCGGTTTTCTTGGCAACCAGGACGCTCGCGACCTTTCTGGCGATTGCGATCCTATTTTCAATTTTCGCCCGGGCGCAGTCGCGAACGAACGTCACCCTGCAGATGCCGCATTCCTACAATCCACTAAAACCCTACATGCCCGACAAAGTTCCCGCGCCTGCGCTCGCCAATTCATCTCGCATCGATCAGTTGGTGCGCGATGGCAAGCTGTATCTGACACTGAAAGACGCGATCGCGCTGGCTCTCGAGAACAATCTCGATCTTGCCATTGCGCGCTACAACATTCCAATTGCGGATACCGATCTCCTTCGAACGAAGGCTGGCGGATTCTTCCGCGGCGTCAACACCGGGGTGGTCCAGGGAACACCGGGGGGCGGCGTGGGAGGATACGGCGCGGGCGCACCAGGTGCCGGAGCGGGCGGAACCACTGGCGGTGCAGGGGGCGCCGGTGCTGGAGCGTCCGGACTTGTGCAATCCACGCTGGGTGCGGGTGCTCCGGTCGCTTCGTACGACCCGGCGCTCAACGCGAATCTGGGCATCGAGCATCAGACCTCGCCTCTCTCGAATCAGCGCATTTACGGTATTCCCTCTCTGCAGCTCAATACAGCGCAAGTCAATGTTGGCTACTCGCAGGCGTTTCCGACAGGCACCACGCTGGGCTTCGAATTCCAGAACAGCCGGCAGACCACAAATTCCCCATTCACCATTTTGTCTCCTGCCTTGAACTCGGCTTTTCGATTTAGCTTTCAGCAGCAACTACTCGCCGGCTTCGGGCTTGCTTCCAACCTGCGCTATCTGCGCATTGCGCGCAACAACAAGAAGATTTCTGACATCGCGTTCAAAGATCAAGCCATTGCCACCGTTACGCAAATCGAAAACATCTATTGGGACCTGGTCGGTGCCTATGAGGAAGCGCGCGTGAAAGAGCAATCCTTGCAGTTCGCCAACCAGACGCTCGACAACGCGCGGAAGCAATTGCAACTTGAGGCGATTCCGGCGCTGGATGTCATGAAGGCCGAGGCCGAGGTTTCCAAACGCGACCAGGACCTGACCGTCGCGCGTACGACCTTGCAGTTGCAGGAGTCGCTGATGAAGAACGCGCTCACGAAGAGTCTCGACGATCCGACTTTGGAAGAAATGCCAGTGATTCCCACGGACCGGAGCCTGACCGGCGGTGACGACGCGAACACTAACACTCCCATCCTCGACTTGATCGGACAAGCCCAGAAGAATCGTCCCGAATTGCTGGAAACGGACATTGACTTGGTCAACCGCCAGATCAGTGGCAAGGCAGCGCGCAATGCGCTACTCCCGACGCTGTCACTTGTCGGTTTTTATGGCGGCACGGGCCTCGGAGGCCTGGTCACGCCGGGCAACGCCGCCGGCGTGCCCCCTGACCTCTCGGGTACCTGGCAGAACACGTTCAACAATTCCTCACCGGACTACTACCTGGGTTTCAATGTGAATATCCCGTTCCGCAATCGTGTTGCGAAGGCCGACCAGTATCGATCGGAGCTTGAATACCGGCAGGCAGAACTGCGCAAAGAACAGCTGCGCAAACAGATTCGCATCGAGGTCCGCAATGCCCAGTACTCGCTGGTGCAGACCCGCGCGCGGGTGGAGGCGGCTCGCAAAGCGCGCGACCTGGCCCAGCGCACGTTCGAGATCACCCGCAAAGAGCAGGAGCTTGGCTCCGGATCGAGCTATCAGACCATGACGGCGCAGCGTGATTTGGCGCTGGCGGAGTTGGACCTGGTCACCGCCTCCACTACTTATCAGAAAGCGAAAGTAGAACTTGACCGCGCGACCGGCACGACTTTGGAACATAATGGAGTGCAGATTCAGGATGCCGTGACTGGAACGCTTTCCGCGGCGTCCCCTTAGCCTATGCCAACTTCGGCCAAGCCTCATGTACCCGCTACCGCTGTGGATCAGCAGCGCTCGATCGGTGCGGGACGCGTGCTGGCGGCTGACGATCAGCCTCACGTCCTCGAGGCGCTGCAACTTCTGTTGCGACCCGAGGGATACCGCGTCGATGTCGCTCGGTCTCCGGGCGAAGTGCGCGAAGCATTGGGCTCGGAGTTCTACGACGCAGTCCTGATCGACCTGAACTACACGCGTGATACGACGTCCGGTCAGGAAGGTCTCGACTTGCTTTCGGAGATTGTCACCATCGACAGCAGCCTGCCTGTGATTGTTATGACCGCATGGGGCAACGTGGAGTTGGCCGTCGAAGCCATGCGCCGGGGCGCGAGAGATTTCATTCAGAAGCCCTGGGAAAACGAACGGCTGCTTGCGATCCTGCGTACGCAAGTCGAACTGCATCGCGTTCTACAACAGGCCGAGCGGTTGGCAGCCGAGAACCGACTCTTGCAGGCGCAAGGACGTCCCGAATTCATCGCCACTGCGGCTTCTATGCAGCCGGTACTCGACGCGATTGCCCGAGTCGGACCTTCCGATGCCAATGTTCTGATTACTGGCGAGCACGGCAGCGGCAAGGAAGTTGTGGCCCAGACGCTGCACATGCTTTCGCGACGAGCCTCTCGTCCGCTGGTCGCAGTGAACACGGGGGCCTTGGCGGAGGGAGTCTTCGAAAGCGAGCTGTTCGGGCACGTGAAAGGCGCGTTTACAGATGCCCGCGCTGATCGGATGGGCCGCTTCGAACTTGCCGACGGCGGCACGATCTTTCTCGATGAAATTGGAAACGTGCCCGTGCGGCAGCAGGCCAAGCTATTGCGCGTGCTCGAGACTGGCGAGATCGAGCGACTCGGATCTTCGCGGTCCCGCAAGGTGGACGTTCGCGTCATCTCAGCGACCAACGCCGACCTGCAGGCGGCCTGTGCGTCAGGTCAATTTCGCGAAGACCTGTTGTTTCGCCTTAATACGATCGAGATCCGCATACCGCCTCTGCGCGAGCGCCGCGAGGATATTCCCGCGCTCGCACTTCACTTCCTGAGCCGCTACGCCTCCCGCTACCGGCGTGAGATCGATGGTTTCGACAAGCTTGCGCTGCAGATTCTGAATCATTACGCGTGGCCGGGAAACGTTCGTGAACTGGATCACACCGTGGAACGCGCCGTTCTCATGAGTCGCGGTCGTGAAATTCAACCGGCCGAATTGGGGCTGAACCTCCAGCGCTCGCAAGCAGCGAACCTCGAGGAGTTGAGTCTCGAGGCAGTGGAAGCCGTCCTGATCCGCAAGGCCCTGCAGCGCTTTCATGGAAACATCAGCCAGGCCGCCGAGGCCCTCGGCTTAAGCCGTGGCGCGCTGTACCGGCGTATGGAGAAGCATGGCCTTTAGTCCGCAGACCAGCGGCAAGGCATCATCAGGCAAGAAGCCCGGCAAACGACGCTCGCAATACGAGCATCGCGTCTGGCTTTATTCGTTCCTTGTGGCATTGCCGGGAATTGCTGTTGCCATTTTCCTCATCTGGCTGCAGTCCTGGTCCACGTCATCGAAAGTTACGTTGTTGTTCACCATTTTGATCGTGTGGGCCATTATTGCTCTTGCTCTGCACGAGCAGACGGTCCGACCTCTGCAGACTCTGGCAAATGTGGTCGCGGCGTTGCGGGAAGAGGACTATTCGTTTCGCGCGCGGGGAGCGGCCGTCGAAGATGCGCTTGGTGAACTCTCGCTGGAGGTTAATGCGCTTGCCGACTTGCTCGCCGACCAACGCTTGCGTGCGATTGAGGCGACGGCGGTTCTGAGGCGGGTGGTCGAAGAAATTGACGCGCCCTTGTTCGCATTCGGTCCGGACCGGGTCATTAAGCTTGTGAATCCAGCCGGCGAGAGGCTGATGCAGCAAGCTGCCGAGCGGTTGCTGGGTTGCACCGCTGATGAAACAGGACTCGCATTGTGCCTCGATATGCCTAACGAGGGACTGGTGGCCTTACCCGTGAATGGGTCGAACGTGCGCTGGGTTTTGCGGCGCAGCCGATTTCGCGAGAAGGGTCAGCCGCACACACTGGTGGTGCTGTCAGATGTGAGCCGGGCGTTGCGCGAGGAGGAGCGTTCAGCGTGGCAGCGCCTGATTCGGGTGCTCGGTCATGAATTGAATAATTCTCTGACGCCCATCAAATCGATTGCCGGCAGCCTTGGCGCAAGGCTGGCAGAAGCTGACATGGACGCCGATCGGCGCCGCGATTTCGAACGCGGCCTGGCGATTATCGAAGCGCGCACGGCATCGCTCAATCGTTTCCTGCAGGCGTACCGGAAACTGGCGCAAATGCCGCCGCCCGTAGTGAAGCCCGTCAAGCTGCGCCCGATGGTTGAGCGCGTGGCGATGTTGGAGACACGCGTCCCCGTTACGGTCGGCACGGGCGCTGATGTGATTCTCCTGGTGGATTCCGATCAGATTGAGCAGATGCTGATCAACCTCGTGCGCAACGCCGTTGAAGCGACACTGGAAACGCACTCTGGTAGCTCAGCTCACGATGAGGATCCTGTCGCACCAGAAGTGGGCGTGCGCTGGATGGCGGAGGGCAACAACGTTGAACTGGTGATTCACGATAACGGGCCGGGGCTGCTCAACCCGAGCAATGCTTTTGTTCCCTTTTACACCACGAAGCCCTCGGGCAGCGGTATCGGACTGGCGCTCTCGCGGCAGATTGCCGAGGCACACGGGGGATCGATTGAATTGTCGAATCGCAATGGAAATAGCGGCTGTCAGGTGCGTGTGAAATTGCCGCGTATTCGAGAATGACCGCCTTGCAGTCCTGCTTGGTGGAGGAGAACGCATGAACGTGCTCGCAACAGATCTTCGCTTTGCATTTCGCCGGCTGCGCAAGGCGCCCGGTTTCAGCCTCATCGTGGTTCTCACGCTGGCTTTCGGAATCGGAGCCACGACCGCCATCTTCTCTCTGGTAGAGGGCATTCTCCTTCGGCCGCTGCCGTTCAGTTATCCTGACCGGCTTGTTCTGCTGGGCGATCATCTGCGAGACGGATTGGGCACGTCTGTAACTGCCCGAGAAATCGGTACCTATGCGGTTGCAAGCAGTGCCTTCTCGTCGATGGGCGGCTACACCCCCAACACGTACGAGATCTCTGGTGGCGAAACTCCGGAAGAAGTGAAGGCCGCCCGGCTTACCACTGGTGTCTTTTCGACGCTGGGGATCCGTCCGATCCTCGGCCGGGTGTTTACGCAGCAGGAAGAGGATGCCCATGAACCATTGGCAGTCATCAGTTATGCCTTGTGGCTGACGCGTTACCATCGCGACCCCGGGGTTCTCGGAACATCCATCACGCTGGATCGCAGGCCCTACACCATCATCGGTGTCATGCCCCGGGACTTTGAGTTTCCGCTGGAGGACGGCCGCCTCGACCAGGTCCAACTCTGGGTTCCAATGAGTTTCACGCCCGAGGAACTTGCTGAGGAGCACGCCGGATTCTGGGGATATCAGATGGTGGCTCGCCTTAAGGATGGTGTGGGTCTCAAGCAGGCAGCGATGGATGCCGACCGGGTGGCACAGCAGGTCATGCGCGGCTTTCCAGCTAGCCAATCTGCGATTCACATTCGCGGCGATGTGATTCCACTGTTCGAGTATGGCGTCGGAGAAGTCCGCCCGATACTTCGCATTCTTTCGCTGGCCGTATCCGTCGTTCTGTTGGCTGCTTGCGCAAATGTGGCTGGCCTGTTGTTGGTCCGCGCCATCCGTCGCAGGCGTGAATATGCTTTGCGCCTCGCGTTGGGCGCGAGTTCCAGTGCTGTTGTTCGCGAGTGTGTAGCGGAGGGCTTGCTGCTCGGTGTCGGTGGTGGACTGTTTGGTCTGGCGCTGGCGGCCATTGTGATCCGAATGACTTTGCACTTGCTACCCGAGTCGATGCCACGCGTTGACTCCATCGCCATCGACGCAGGGGTCGCTGCTTTCGCGCTGGTCTTATCGGTGGCGACTGGTCTCGTCTGCAGTCTTGCACCCGCATTTGGAGCTTTGCGCGCCAACCCGATCGAGAGTCTCAAGGTGGCAGGGCCGAGCGCCTCAGGTACCGCCAGCCACACCTGGCTGCGATCAATCCTGGTCGTCGGTGAGATCGCCGTTGCCTTGGTGCTGGTCACCGCCTCCATTGCTTTTTTGCGCAGCTTCCAGAGAATGCGCGCCGTTGACCCGGGCTTTCGCGCCGACCACGTAGTTTCTGCCAACTTCCGATTGCCTCTCCAGACGTATCCAACGGCTGCCTCGTCGCAAACGTTCAACCATGCCGTGTTTGACAAGCTTTCAACTAAACCCGGTGTCATTGCGGTGGGCATCGGCAATACCTTACCTGCGTCGGGTCTTGTTCCGCAGTCTGCCTACACCGTCGAGGGTGAGACCGCAGCTACCTGGAAATTGCGATTTGCCATATTTGCGACGACCTATGGTGACTACTTCGGCGCAATGCGGATTCCGCTGATCGACGGTCGTTATTTCACTGCAGAGGACCGTGCAAACTCGCCGGCCGTAATCATCGTCAACAAGTCGATGGCCGATCGTTGCTGGCCGGGACAGCTTGCGATCGGCAAGCGGCTGCATGCCGGCAACCCAAGAAAAACGCTGCCGTGGGCTACGGTTGTTGGCGTTGTGGCCGATACCAAGATGGGCTCGCGCGATGAGCCGAGTGGCGATCAGTGGTATAGCCCTGTAGAACAACCCACCCTGCTAACCAGTCCTGCCCCATCCGAAAAGTTGGCAGATGCAGCGAGCGGATTCATTACCATGCGCTCCGCGTTGCCCGCCGAGCAAATGACGAAAACTCTGCGGGCGAGCATCGCAGAGATCGATCCGCTGCTCGCCCTCGAACAAGTGCAGACGATGGACGAGGCGATCGCAAATATCGAAGCCCCCAGGCGTTTCAACACTAACCTCATCACCGGGTTCGCCCTGGGTGCTCTGCTCTTGGTCGTCACCGGAATTTACGCGGTGGTCGCGTTCTCCGTTTCGTTGCGCACGCAGGAGATTGCGATCAGAATGGCCCTTGGCGCCCAGCGCAGAGGCATCGCCCAACTTGTACTTACCTCGGGCGCAAGGCTGGCATTCGCCGGCTGCGTTCTCGGGGTGGCGGGTTCCCTGGCCCTGTCACGACTTGTTACTTCGTTCCTGTTCGAGGTGAGTGCGACGGATCCGCTCATTTATATCGCGGCGGTTGGAACCATGATGCTCATGGTGCTGCTGGCGTCCGCACTTCCCGCGACCCGCGCGGCATCCGCCGAGCCGCTCGACAGCCTGCGCTCGATTTGAGGGGAGAATTTCTAGACTATCTCTTCATCGAGGGAAGGCCTCCCAGCGCTCAGTTAATCGTACTTGGACGAGTAATTTTGTTGGTCCCAAGCGTGAAATAGAAGCAAGCGCCTTTCTCTACGTCGGCCTCTGCCCAGATCTCGCCACCATGTTTCTGGATGACTCGCTTGACGGTTGCCAGACCAATGCCGTGTCCAGGGAATTCGTCAGTCGAGTGGAGCCGTTGAAAGGGCTTGAAGAGCCGGCTTACGGATTTGGCGTCGAATCCGCTTCCATCATCCTTCACGAAGTAAATTGCCCGGCCGCCATCCTCTCGACGGCCGAACTCAATTCGGGCCGCAGGATGGTGCGACGTGTATTTCCACGCATTCCGCAACAGGTTTTCAATCACAATGCGCAGCAGATGCGGATCGCCGAGCGCCTCCTCGTGTTCGGGAGCGACAAACTCTACGTGCCGGTCGGGCTCTGTGCGGCACAACTCATCTATGAAAGTGCGTGCCATTGCTGCTAGGTCCACCCTTTCGGAACGCATCGCGCTGGTGGTAACGCGAGACAGATTCAGGAGATCGTCGATCAATTCTGTCATGCGCTTACCGCTTGAGCGGATGTGCTCGATAAGGTCGCGTGCCTGTTCGTCGAGGCCTGCGCCATATTGCTTGAGGAGCAGGTAAGAGAACCCGTTGAGAGTATCCAGCGGACCCCGCAAATCGTGTGAGACGCTATAGGAAAACACTTCCAATTCGCGATTGGCGGCCAGCAGTTCTCGCGTGCGCTCTTGAACGCGTTGTTCCAACTCATCATGCGATTTCTGCAGTTCCTTCAACATCTCATTGAACGAGTCGACCAGAACCGCAAGTTCATCCTTGTGCTCCACTTGCGCCATCCGAATGCTGTAATCCTTGTCACGGGTTACTTTCTGCGCGGTTTGGGCGAGTTCCACAATCGGCTGGGCGACCGACTCGCGAAACCGCGACGACACGAGAATGGCCGCCAGCAGTGAAATGACCAGGACGCCGAACGCGATCAAGGCATAGCGATTGAATCGGTGATTGATTTCCCGTAAGTCTGCGCGCAAATAGACGTAACCGATTGTCTTTCCTTCCGAAACGATCAGCCGAACAAGGGTCAAATGCCGGTCGCGGAACCAGTGTTCTTCGAGGTGGTTCGGCGGAAAGGGCGGGACCGTCGCAACTTGATCCAGGGGATCCCGGGAATACTGCGCCAGCGGATTAAGATCGGCATCAAAGATCGCTGCCGACTTGATGTTGCGCGCGCTTTTCAGGGCGGACAGCGTAATGGCGGCAGTCTGCGGATCATCAAAAACGATGGATGAGACGCTTGCCGAGCTGATGAGTTGCGCTTGGGCCGACAGTGTGCGCACCATGTCTTGACGGAAGGTGATCTGGTCATAGGCGAAGAAGCCGGCACACGCCAGCACCAGCGCGACAAAACTCACGAGCATGTTCATGATCGTGAGCCGTCGCAAAATCGAACTGGTCTGTACCGTCGCCATTTACTTGCCGGCCTCGTCTTTATCAATCACCTTGAACGCAACTTTCAGAAGCTCGGAACTAAGTTGGAGATGAGATCTTTCCGCGGCCTTGCGGTTGACTTCGAAGCGCACGCGTTCTTCCTGCACGCTCAGTCCGATCACGCCCCCGCGCTGGGTGAAACGCTTTAGGTCGCTGACGGTAAGAATGTGCAGCCGATTGGCTTCGTCCAGAACGGGGCGCAGGTTGTCTTCTTCGGAGGAACTGACAAAAAGAATGTTGCAGGGCGCTGCTTGTTGAACGCGCGTGATTCTCTGGACGGTAATCTGCCGTCCGCCAATCCGCTCGCCTGTTACGGTGGAGTCGAGCACACTGCCAAAAGGATCCTTGCCCAGAACGCAAATCCGGAACTGGTCTGCATCGGTGGTGTGGTCGGGAGGCCAAGTGACGAATTTCCCGAAATTGTAGAGATAGGCCGCTTCGACCTGCGGTACGGTGGGGCGGGGCCCTTGAGCCCAAGAAAGGGAAGCGCTGAAAATCAACAGTGTTCGCCAGATGATTCGGGAACGTGGAACCTTTGCGAGCGCACTGGATCGCGCCGGGGGGCCCAGACTCAGAAGTGCGGTGCGGGTGTTCACTGTTGCCAGGTTATTTTGCCGTAAACGCTTCGCTTGATTCCGACGTTCGGTCCCGGGTCGCTCGCAAATTCAAAATGACGTGGTTGCAGCAGGTTCTGCCCGACGATCGATAGTTCGATCGACGGAAAAACTTTCCATCCCAGCCGAACATCGCCCGTGGAATAAGAAGGAATATGGAGCGCTGCCAAAGCGCTGACATATCGGTAGTCGAGACTGAGGTTAAGTACCTTCGTGAAGTCGATATCCGTTTGCACGGTGACCTGATGTCGAGGGCTCGAGCCTTCGATGGACGGCCCACTGCCGATGTCCAGTGAGTTCGGGTTTTTCTTGATCCGCATTTGCAGGAACGAGTATGACGATCGCAACCGCCAAAACGAAAGAGGCCGCCACTCCGGCGAGATCTCTACCCCCTTGGTCGTTCCATGGAGTCCGTTGCCAAACTCAGCGGGCAACAGCAGGTGGATGGGAGCCGGGGAGTCCTCCACGAAAGGCGCGCCGAGGATGTCTTCGCTGAACAAGTTGTTGTAGTGGTTATAAAAGGCGGCAAGATCAAAAAATAGCTTCTGGCTGAGCAATTGCCGGTAACCGAGTTCGTAGCTGTTCAGTTCTTCGGAACCGAAATTCGGGTTTGCGCTGAAGCGCGCGAAGAAGGGTAAGCCGCCGGGTTGAAGGCCGATAAATCCCGTGAGATAAAAGGCTCTTTCCGCGGCAGAGGGCGTGCGCACGGCATGCGTGAACGCGGCCCACAATGTCTGTCGCGTAGAGGGCGTGTACGTCAGGCGGGCGCCGGGCTGCCACTGCAGACCGGTGTAATTCGTCTTCAGCAGTTTCGTTCCCACCGAGAGCGAGAGCCGGTCGCGTACCAGGCCGATCTCGTCTTCGAAAAATCCTGTGAAGAGTTCGTCGGTTCTGCTCTCGGGAAGGAAAAACAGGCCGGAGACCACGGTCGGATTCTGGCCAGAACTGAGCCGTGCTCCGAAGCCCCATGCAATCTGCTGTCGCGCCGGTAGTCGGAAGCGATCGAGAAAATCCAGATCGTACGTGTCGCGGATGTCCGTGAAGTTGGGTTCGTGGCGGTTGGAGCGATCATAAAAGAACTGGACTTGAAAATCCCTGCCTTCACCCTGCGTGTGCTGCCAGCGCGCCACCAAATTCCCACCACCGAGTCGAGCCGTCCCATTCAGAGTCTGAGAATAGGGCGGGGTGTAGGTGACGGCGGTCACGCTCTCACCCGAACCCTCACCATAAATGTCGCCTTGCACGGTGAAAGCGTCGTGGTCGCCGCGCGTGAAGTCCATTCGGAATCCGCCTTGCGCCGCGCGCCACTCGTCGTAGTTGTCGCCGTTCGCATGAAACTGGGGGCCGCGATCAAAGCCCATTGCGTAGATCCGATAATGGAAGTTACCGGACCCGGAGCCATAGCGAGCGTTCAGAAAGCCGCGGTCGACGCTTCCGCCCCCTGCGCTGACTAGACCTCCATGCGTGTCCTTGCTACTCCTGGTGATGACGTTGATCACACCGTTCACGGCATTCGGGCCCCAGATCGTGCCGCCAGGACCGCGAATGACTTCGATGCGATCCACATCTTCCAGCATGACGTTCTGCACTTCCCAGTACGTCCCAGCCAGTAACGTGGTGTAGACAGTTCTTCCGTCAATCAAGACCAGAACGTCACGCGAAAGGCGACTTCCGAATCCTCGAATCCCGATCGACCACTTGTTGCTGTCAATGCGCGCCACTTCGACGCCCGGCGCCAGACGCAATACCTCGGGAATGGTGGTTGCACCCGAGCGCGCGATATCTTCCCGCGTGATCACGTAGATCGCGGCTGCAGTCTTCCAGACCTGCTCGGGCGCCTTTGACGCTGTGGTGACTTCCACTTCGCCCAACTCCTGCAACGTCAGCTGCTTTACTGGATTTTCGTTGGGAGAAGGCCCGTAGGTTTGTGCGGCTCGAGCCCATACGGCGCTCGCGAGGAAGGGGATAAGAAACTGCAAAAAGACGCGTTTGCGTAAAGAGGCAAAGCAGATCGGCGATCGGGACTTCGAAGCCGTAATCGTCAAGTGTTCTCGGCCTGACGGGGTGTGGCGCGCAATGCGATGAGTCTGGTCAACTCATGGATCAGATCTTCAGGTTCTACTTCCGCCTTGCGCAACCACGAATCGACGATCGCCTCTTCGCCCGGAAGTGAGGCAAAGCCTGACAGCATGACGATTGGAATTCGCGGGCGCATCGTCTTCATTTCTTCCGCCAGCGCTGTGCCGTTCTGTCCCGAAAGCCAGTAGTCCATCACTACGGCATCCACGTGCGAGGACCGGAAGGCCTCCATAGCCAAGCGTGCCGATTGCGCCTCGATTACTTGGAAGCCCGCTGACTCGAGCAGCATCTTGCGCATCTTCAACTGCGCCTTCTCGTCCTCCACGCAAAGAACGACCTTCTTCGGTGGCCGGCTCTCACTCGGCAACTTCTTTTCGGGATTGGCTAATACCGCCGCAATGGTCTTCAGCAGGAACTCGGGGTCTTGGCCTTTCTGGACGCGTGCATTGGTCGATTCCAGGAGCGAAACCGGAAGCTGACCAACGGCGGATACCACAATCAGTGGCAAATCGGGATACTGCTTTCGTAACCGCTCGGCTAGTTCATCGCCATTCATTCCCGGCATCAAGTAGTCCAAAAGGACCAGATCAATTCGCTTTTCTTCTGAAAGTATTCGTGAGGCCTCCTGCCCGGATGTTGCGGTCATCACCGAATACCCACTGTCTTCCAGCAAGAGTTTCCGGACCTTCAGGGTTTCGGGATCGTCGTCCACGCACAGGACAGTTTTTGCAAATTGCATTCGTTTGGCTGCAGCGGACTTCTTTTGATTTCTGGGCGGAGACGAAGGCCAGACTTGGATAATTTCAGCTTGTCATCAGGAGGGCTATACGGAATTGACCCTAGAATTGCGGGCTGGTTCCGAGAAATTCCGAATCGCGGTCGGGAGGATGCGTCGAACCTTTTGGACGAAACGCCAAGGTTGGCGTTTCGTCCCTGCCGCGTTGGAGCTGAAAGTTCCGGCAGCAGCTATGGAAGAGTGGTGTCGCGGCGGGCGCGACCCGGGAACTATTCCGGATTTGCCGCGCCGGAGACGTCGTTGGACGCCGTCAACTCGGCCAAACGCTTGGAGTTCCCTCCGCGGATCATGCAGCTAAGGAGCGCCATGGTAGCCAGAATTGCTAGCACATGGATGAATCCGCCCATTGTGTAGGAAGTGACCAGCCCAGCGAGCCATAGACCAAGGAAAAAGACGCCAAGAAATAACATTGAGGAACCCCCTCGAGGATAGTGTGTCAGTCAGTTCGTGCTTACGCTGGGAATCCCTCGAGCGGTCATCCCGCCAAACTTGAACTTACTAGGTTCACCGTAGCAAAACACCACAGTGAAAGCGAAATCGCTAGTACATCCTGTGGGTCAATGACCTACGAGTAATGGCCTCGCCGTCGAGGACCGTTTACGGAGGGGCTAGAAAACCTAAAAAGACACTGGATTTCGAGTACCTACCCATGCGACGCTTTCCTGTGTCGTTCGTCTAAAACTCATGTCCGATCAGTGGGACATCTTCGAGCCGCGAGCCTTGGGCGAGAATTGGCGCGTCCGCCGACCGCTCCCATACTCGATCGCGATCCATGTCGTCCTTTTCATGGTCATTCTACGGGGACGCACGCCGATTTTTGTGGCCCCTACTTCGGTTTTGGGCGGAGTCCATGGATCGAACGTGACACACCTGTATTGGGCTTCAGGAACTTCCCCCCTCGCAACCAACTCCACAGAAGCGGTTGCGAAGAAGCGCATTGTCTGGCAGAAGCCGCAGCGTTCCCGCGAGAATTCCAAGGCTGACGACGTCGGCGCTACCGAAATCGCCGCGGCTCCCTCACCTACCGCCGGTTCACCCTACGGCTCGCTTTCAGATGGAGCCTCCGGCGGCGAGGAGGTTCGTCCGGCGCTGCCGGCCGTCACTTCCGAGCCCCGAGTCAATGCGGAAGACTTATTGGGGATTGCCGAAGGAAACGTGGTGATTGAGATCACGATTGACGAGAGCGGGGCCATCGTCAGCAAAGCAGTTGTAAAGAGCATGGGGCCGGCCATTGACGGCAAAGTGCTGGCAGCGCTCGAGAGCTGGCGCTTCCATCCCGCCACTCGGGATGGCGTGCCCATCCCTTCCAAGCAGGACGTCGTGTATCACTTCAAGCCGCGTGCCAGTTGAGTGTCGTCTATTTTTTTGTGAACGCGCTCCTTGCTGCCCTTGAACCTACAAAGCCTACTGATCCGCACCGCCACTATTGCGGTTTTTTCTTTTTTCCCAAAATTCCGAGAACCTGCTGCAGTGGATTATTCTGTTGATCTTGCTGCTGCTGTTGAGTTTGAGCTCCGTTTCCGTTTGGGGTGGTCTTCGGTCCCCCAAGCAGTCCTTGCAGAGCGCCTGCGACTGAGCCCGGGTTTTGCAGGTTCGGAACCAGTCCCTTCAGCTTCATTTGCGCAATCTGCTGCATGTCGGGTGAGAACTTCGGATTCGAAAATGTGCCTGTGACCAGAGCAGGCACCACCAGTTCTCCTTGGTTGTTCGCTAAGGCCGTCTGCATGAAGCCACCTACGCTGTTTCCTCCAGCTTTCTGCGAGGCCGCCTGCGAGAGTACGGCCGTGACACGCAGGTTCAGCGTCTCGTCCACCAGGTTAGCGGTGCCCACCGCCGCGACGTTGCCGATATCGAGAACGGCGTTCAGGTTGTTCGTCTGCGCCAGGCCATTCCTTACTTGAATGTTGCCGGTCACCTTCGAAATGTTCGTGACTCCGCCAGCCGATTGCGATCCCGCATTTGGATTTAGAAATCCCGCGATCGTGGAAAGTTCATGGCTTATATTGGCGCCCGAATACTTCACATTGTTGAAGTTCAGGTCCACGGTGCCGTTGAGCGCACGCATGATTTCGGCGGAACTCAAGGACTTCACCGGTCCTGCCGCTTTCATATTCAGGTTCAAAGTTCCTTCGCCGCTCAGTTTGTCGAGAGAAGTAACGCCATAGGCCTTGGCCATGGCGAGAATTGCGGGCAGTTGCGCGTTCGGCGCGCGTACGGTTGCATCCACAGTGGGTGCAGGCGACTGGTAGTTGCGCACCGTGAACTGAGTGTTCAGCGTTGTGCCGCCCGATACCACGCTGAATGTGTTCGACTGCACCTGGGAGGGTGTCAGGTTCATGTTGACTGACGGGATCTGGATCGGTTGCGCGATGCTCTTGCCGCTCAGCTGAATGTTGCTTCCTGTGATCGTGCCGTTGAGCGCAGGCCTGTCTGCCGGTCCACGCGCCTGAATGTCGAGATTCACGTTGCCGGTAGCCGTTGTCCCCTGCGAAAGGGCAGTTCCCGAGGCAGCGGCTAGCTTCGCGGCCTCTGCGATGGACACGTTGTTCGCCTTGGCCTTGATATCGAGAAGCGCCGGAGTGGGTTTGGAATTTACCGTGCCGCTCAAGTCCAACGGAGTCGAACCTAGCTTGAGAAGTAGGCTCTGGATACTAAGCATGTCTACAGCGAGATCATCTGTCAGGTCGTATTTCGCCGTAATTGGAAATCCCAATTCCATGCCCCGCACTTTGGCGTTCTTAATCTCGGACTGGCCTTGCGCGCTCAATTTCCCGCCCTGGTTCGTGATCCTTGTCTCTCCGCTGATGACGCCATCGGTGCCTTCCAGAGCAGGTGAATTCATGAACTTCGCGAAGTCGGCCAGCCCAATCTGCCTCAGGCTCAACGTACCGTGAAAGGGCGTGACGACGGGATTTCCGCTTACTATCGGCCCGCCTTCGCCTCGCAGCTTCGCTTCTTGCGAAGAGCCGGCGAGTCGCACGGCCGCATCGACGGTAAACGCAGACTTCGGAGAGAAGTTCTTCAACGTGACGTCGATGTGGTCATAGAGAGATGCTGTCTTGCTCTTTGCCTGGTCGAGCACCGAAATCTGCCCGTCGGTGATCATCAATTCACCGAGCGAAAATTGCTGTTCGCCGCTTGAAGCTGGCTCAGTCTTCT
Organism: Terriglobales bacterium; assembly: GCA_035652655.1. Classification (GTDB taxonomy): domain Bacteria; phylum Acidobacteriota; class Terriglobia; order Terriglobales; family Acidobacteriaceae; genus Gp1-AA133. The sequence goes on along the minus strand of DASRDJ010000383.1, from coordinate 112 downwards.
GCGACTGTCCGAGCGAGGCGAAATTCCACTTTCCAGCCGAATTCTTGATGAGGTTCACCGCCGGTCGCTGCAGATTGATCGATTCGATCTGCACATCTTTGTGCAGCAAAGG
>DASRDJ010000382.1:0-13345 GCA_035652655.1 Terriglobales bacterium | reverse complement strand
TTCGGTCGTTGTACTCCACAATGCGTTCGCTCAGGTCTTCGATCGTCGCCAGCAACGGTTCCCGCGCCCGTTGCAGCTCCGGACTTAGCCCTTCCGCTTTCTCCGGATCCATATTGCGCACGTTGCATCCGCGCAAGCGCTCCCCGTAAGACTTGCCAGTCCGCGGGCCGTGTTGACCAGCCCCGTTCGTGCCCGCACCAGTCCGGCCCGCGCGCGAATCGTCATGCGATCAGCTTGTGCCTGCACGCTGCGATGCTTTACCGGATATAGCAACTCGGGATCGATCCTGGCCAGCCGCGCCAGTGTCTGTGCATCCAGGCGATCATCTTTCTTTCGACTCTCCCCGATCAGTCGCACCTTGCGCGCTTTCGCCACGATCACCTCGTGCCCCAACCCGCTCAACAGACGGCTGATCCAGGGCGAATGTGTCCCGATTTCCAGCGCGATTCGACTGCGTGGCAGGGCGCCGAAGACTTCTTGCAATGCTTTGGCATTCGTCCGCACTCGCTGTTCCAGTTGTATCTGGCCGGATTCGTCGAGCACGCAGTACCAGCTGTTGCGATCCCCCAGATCCAGTCCGATGGTCAGTCTCTGCCGAGAAATATTCCTGCTCTGCTTCGTCGCCGCGGTGCTAACCTTCTTCATTTCCGGTCTCCTTTTTATCTGTGCCTTGAGCACGTCGATAACTTGGGAGCGTACCCCGCATCCCGTCCGGAGACCGGCCTTCTCATCCCATCTGTTTGCGTCAGTTGACATTAACTTCCTGTTTGCCCGTCATCTGACCAATCGCGGATTGGACTTGGTAAATCTCCGCCAGCAGCGCTTCATGCACGGGCCCCTTGTTTGTCCTGCACGTGGGTTTGCCGTGGCAGATGTTCCCATAACGCGCGCGCCGAGAGGATGACGGAGAAGAGCGCGGTCACGCCGAGAGCGATGAGTGTCCAGATAAAGAAGAAGGCTCCGCTGGACTTGGCCAGCGTGCCGCCAACTCCCGCCCCCTTCATGTGGATGACAGGGACGACCAACCCAAGGAGCGACCCGAGGAGGATGATGACGTACCCCGATCGCCTTTCGACCAGCACCAGCGTTCCGTACAGCCAGACGACCAGGATTGGCACCGCAATGAGGTCTAAAAGCTTTCCTGGCTCCATCCCGCGGACGATATCGTCCGTCAGGTGAAACGTCATGAAGAGGATCGAGAGCACAGAGGCGATGACTAACAGGATGTTCTGTTTCATTGGATATTTTCCTTGTTAGATGGGAGTGCCCTGGTCTTGTATTGCGCGTCCCGGGTTCCCGACGACGCGCTCCGAACTAAGTGCTGGCTTCACGCCTGACCAAGTCCACGCCTGCCAGATGATGACTGAGGTGCACACTGTCTCAATCGTTGCGAAGAACAAGTACTCGGCAAAAGCGGGCGGCCTGCCCCATCCGGCCAGAGGCGGAACGAAGGTCAGGAAGCCGTTTACAAGGGTCACAACGCCACCCGCGATCATATTCGCTAGCCGGTTTGCTCTAAACGGAAGCAGTCGACACGCCAGAATCATGGCGATGGGGATTTCCATCAAGACCGCTGAACCCATCAGGGCCCATGGGGAGAGAGGCTCGAATGAATTTCGCGAGCCAGCAATAGCGAACAGGGCAAAGACGTCCGCATACAGGTAGTTCAATAGCGCGAATATCCACAGTACAGACAACCGCTCCTTTGTGTCGTGCATGTCAACCTCCCGCGGAAAAGCAATGCAGGGTTCTTAGTTGCGCTCCCACCCAGGTACCGGGATTCCTTCTCCCCTTATGAGGGGGGAATCTTCCGGAGGCTTGGATACTGAGCTATACGGGGAGACCAACGAAAAAGATTCACCGGACTGCGTGCCCTCTGGCCGACCCGTCGATTTCGAGTCAACTCCCGGGAAGTCGGCAAACCAGATTATGAGGCTGGTCAATTGGTGATGAATCGCGATTCGACTCATTAACCCCTGAATTGTGAGTCCCCTCTCTAGTACAATCGGCTTCCATGACCAATCTCAGCTCAGTACTCCAACAACTGGAGCAGGAACGCTCTCGTATCGCATCTCAACTTGCAAACCTTAACAACGCAATCTCAGCACTGAACGGTAACGAATCAACCCGAAGAGGCAGAATGTCGGCTGCGGGTCGCGCCCGGATAGCTGCTGCCCAACGCGCTCGCTGGGCAAAGGTCAAGGGACGGAAGGTCGTGTCAATCGCTTCCCGAAAGCGAGCGATGTCGCCAGCGGCTCGCAAGCGCATTGTCGCCGCCCAGAAGGCACGCTGGGCCAAGTGGCGGAAGGCACAAAAGGCAGGCTAGGAATGCGGCTCGGGGAAAAGACCATTCAACACCCGGGTCAATGAGCGTAATCGTGTGTTTTCGCGAGGTATCCATTCCATTTGGAATTCAACAGTCGCCGCTCCGAAAGAAGCCGAACAAGACTGAACTCGAAATGTCTAACGGGGTCAATCCTTCCAAAGAAGCGAACTCTTCGAAGCAAGAAGGCGGGCTGGCTTGGAAAGTTGTGAATAACTTCCAAGCCGCCGCCCGCCGGAACTGTGTTCGGGACCTAGTTTGAGACCACAGGAATCACCTTGACGATCGTAAGGTTGCAATCACCGTCGGCATTCGCGCAATCCGCAGGATCTTCGCCCGCGATCCAGTAATTGGGACGCGTAGGCGTACCATCCTTGAACACTACGAAGTCGTGATCCCCCTGGCCACCGGTGGCGTCAACGCATTTTTGATCATTGAACCCAAAAATCGAAAACGCGTAACAGCCGTGCAGTACCGCGTTGGGATCCACACATGGCGTGTCTACGCTATTGAGATAGGTATCCGTACCGTCGGGGCAAGCCGGTTCGCTGACGTCGCTGTAGTAGTAACCAAAATATCTGGTTGGCGTGAAGACAACGCTGGTACCCGTGGGGGTAGGGATCTGATCCTTGGTGACTGCAGTCCCGCTGAATAGCAGGTGCTTGGTCCCAGAAAGCGTGCCGGTTGAATTGGTCTCAAACCACCCAAAGTCGTTGACCTCATTCGGATTCGCAGTCGCATTGAGATACAGAGTAGCCCTCAATCTCGTACCGGAGCTCCGGAAATAAACCTTGTTGTCGCGGGCGCCGCCCGTGTCGTTTACTGAGTCGTAGGGCATCGCCCAAAATGGCAGCGTCCCGGGAGCGAGTGCCCCGCTGCCAATGCCCACGCAATCGCCGGTCGCGGTCATGCAGAATCCCGGGTTTTTGTCTGCACCCGAGCTATTTCCATAACTGCCGGCAGCCGCCCACTGAAGGTCCCACCAAGGCGCACCGCTGTCATTCAGGTCGGGCTGGTCAGAACTGATGGGCGTGACCGTCCAGGTTTGCCAACCAGCTCCAGCGCTGCCTATCAAAGTTTGAGCGTTAGAGGTTCCACAAATCGTGACTGCGGCAATCGCAATCAATAAGATGAGACGTGTTCTGGGAGTCGTCATGGCGCATCCCTCCTTAGAGGATGTGAGAGTGAAAATCGAAAACACGCGAAATAGTGTTGTTGGCATATGCAACGTTACAGAGTCCAACTCTATGGTTGGACGAACAGAGATGTTCTCAGCCCTGAACTCCAGAGGGGTAACTGAGCAGACAAATAGACTAGGCGATCCATGATGCCAAGTTAGTCATGAATACCTATTCAACTGTCTCGATCTGTTTCTGCGATAGCTACAACACTGGTAGTAGTCGCCAGCATTCCTTCACAAAGCAGGTACGCTCTAGCTGGTTGACTTTTCCTGGGTTACCGATGTTGCCGGGGCCGGTGTGAATGGGGCCGTGAGGAGCCGGCCTATTTCGGCCGGGCGATATACCACTATGTGTTGAAGGAAGCTAACATGGGGACTTTAGGCTGTCAACATCAAGATGGATGAAAAGCCGCATGGGACGGCCCATTTGAAGAGGAGTTCGTAGTCGGCTTGCCGTATCTCGACGTGTGAAAACTTCTCTAGCCGCGAAAATGGTGAGCGACTCAAAATAGTCATCCCATGAAGCAACTCTTAGTGTCGGGAAAAATGCTGGTAAAACTCTGGAAACATCGCAGTTGCACTCATTGCCCCACCCCCGGTCAAAATTCTCAAACGCATGAAATCTCTGAGTTCACGCTTGGAAGCATCGTGCGTTCTTCTACACTTCAAAGCATGAGAACGCGCTTCGTAGTTGTCATGCTGATGCTCGCCGGGGCGCAGTCCGCGCCGCAAACCTCGACGTCGGGATCGGATTTTCTTGCGCCATTTCCACCTCATCATGTGATCGGCAACATCTATTTCGTGGGCGGCAAAAGTCTGGGCATCTATTTGGTCACGACTCCTCATGGGCACATCCTGATCAACGCCGGCCTGGAAGATTCCGTTCCCAGGATCCAGCAGAGCGTCGAGAGCCTCGGCTTTCGCTTCAGCGACATCAAGGTTCTCCTGATCAGTCATGCGCACTATGACCACGACGCAGGCGCAGCGCGCATCAAGAAATTGACCGGTGCGAAGTACATGGTCATGGACGCCGACGTTCCGGTGGTCGAGTCGGGAGGCAAGAAAGACTTCTTCTACAGCCACACTCCGGGAATGCTCTATCCGGCCGCGAAAGTCGATCGCGTTCTGCACGACGGCGACACCGTAAGCCTAGGCGACACGGTGCTCATGGCCCATCTCACGCCGGGCCATACCAAAGGCTGTACCACGTGGACGATGAGGGTCAACGAAGCCGGCAAAAGCTATGACGTAGTCATAGTGGGCGGCACTACCGTCAACGAAGGATACAAGCTGGTAGGCAACGCCACGTATCCGCAGATCGCCAGCGATTACCAGAAGACGTTCGACGTACTGCGTTCTCTACACTGCGACGTGTTCCTGGGCGCTCACGGCAGCTACTACGATTTGGAATCGAAATATCCGCGCATGACCGGAAACGCAAACCCCTTCATCGATCCGAAGGGCTACCAGGAATTTGTGGATGACCGCGAACAAGCCTATAAAACGGAATTAGCCCATCAGCACGCCGCAGCGCCTTAACTTGGTATGAGGCTACGATTACGGAATCCCATTTTAATCGCCTCTAAGTCAGCACCGTCATGCAAAAGACGCATCTCTTGCCACCACGCAGTATCGATTCCTCGACCGCGGCATCCACCGGTTGTCCGAGAATGGCAGAGTAAGTTTCCCGCTGCCAACCTAGTGTGCAATCGCATTGCGCCCCCGACGTCAGACCTTCTTTCACGAGCGGGCAACTGCAGTGCGGGCCGCGGTCGAATACCCGGATGATGCCGCCCTTTTCGTCGTACTCGGTCTTTACAGCCCAACCATCGGGGCCTTCCACGGACTTCAGGAAGCCCCGTAGATCCCCTTTATATCTGTCGAAAGTACGGCTGCGGAACTGGCGGGCGCACTCGCGGCCCAGGGTGTCGAAGATGTGCCGGAGCGTGGCCCCATCGAGATTCTTCTCCAGAATGCTGATTAGCTTGGCATAACGAACGCGTGACGCCTCAAGCTGGCCCTGCAGTTGTTCGATGTTCAAAGTTGTTGTTTCGGCCTGGGCGCGCGCAGCCGAGACCAGCGCGCCACAGCCGCAAACACCGGCAGCACAACATTTCAGGAATTCGGTTCGTGTGACGTCCATCCAAGCACCTCCGCATGCATTGCAGCACGATCAGTATGCGGAGAACCCGTCCGGAAGTCTGTGACCAGCGGGCGAAGAAACGCAAACTGATGTCACAATTCCGCTGCTTCCCCTACGGCGCGGCGCGCCCATTCAATCACGTTCTGTGCGAGTGAGTAGGGTTGCGGGTCTGCGATCCCCGGTTTCGGTAGCCATCCCCGACACACTTGCAGGAGGTTCGTATCAGGACGCGCCTTCAGGCATGCCGTAACTGCCTCGGGATCGCGGCTTTTGCCGCTGTGTCCGATTCTGCAATTTACCCAAACATCCTGACCGATCCTCCGTCTAAACTCTGCCCCACTGGAGGCTACTCGTATGAACTCACTCCGAATCTTCGCAGCCACGCTCATCCTCGCCCTCAGCGCCCTCGGACAATCCACAAAAGCCGACGACCCGCAAGCCGCACAGCCTACTCCCACTCTCGCCTCCGCCCTCGACCGCGAGATCAGTGCGGTCGAAAAACAAGTCCTCGAGGCCGCCGAGGCCATGCCCGAAGATAAGTTCAACTTCTCGCCGGAGAGCCTGAACCTTCCGGGCGCCAACTACAAAGGTGTTCGCACGTTTGCCGCGCAGGTCAAGCACATCGCGGCCTCCAACTATTTCATCTGGTCAGGCCTCACCGGTGACAAGCTTCCCTCTAACCTCAAGGACGGCAACGGCCCAGAGGACATCAAGACGAAAGCCGAGATTCTGGCGTTCCTGAAAGATTCCTTCGCCCTGGGCCACAGAGCGACGGCCACAATGACCACTGAAAACATGCTGCAGACGCCGGAGCACAGCAAATCAACCCGTCTGCGCCTGGCCACCTTCGGAGTGGCTCACGCCTTCGATCACTACGGCCAGATGGTGGAATATCTGCGGATGAACGGGATCGTTCCGCCCGCCAGTCAGGGAAAGTGAACGTGAACAGCAAAGGGGGAAGAAGCTTGACCTGCTAAGAAGCTCAGATTAGTCGCCTGATTCAACCGTTGACTGCGCAAAGATTGTAAGCCCATCCCCTGCCCGAGTAGCCTGCTGACCATGAATCCCACGCGGCTGAGTGGAACGGTGTCTGCGCCGGAACTAGTCTATCGGGCGCACTCGGACCGAGCATGCTCATAGAAATCGGACAGGTGGAGGCACTCTTCCGCTATCCCGTGAAGTCGATGGGCGGCGAACCTCTCGAGGAAGCCAATCTGGGTTGGCACGGCCTGGAGGGCGACAGGCGCATGGCATTCCGCAGGCTTGACGACCACAGCGAGTTTCCGTGGCTCAGTGCCAGCAAGCTTCCCGACCTGCTCCGGTTTGCTCCACACCGTGAAGACGGCGCGCAGGGAATACTTCCAACGCACATTCGCACGCCCGATGGCGAAGCATTGCCCGTTTTCAGTGAGGCGTTGGACGCCGAGGTCGCACGCCGGTACGGGGCTCCCGTGCAGATGATGCAGTTGAAGCACGGCATCTTCGATGAAGCCAGCATCTCGGTGATCGCGCTCGATACGGTGCACGAGATCAGTCGACTTGCAGCGCAGACCCCGGACGTGCGCCGCTTTCGCCCGAATGTGCTGGTTCGTTCCCTGGGAGCAGTTCCCTTCCAGGAAGACAACTGGGTGGGCAGCGTGCTCTCATTCGGCGAGGGAGATGATGCCCCTGCCGTCACCGTCACGCTGCGCGACATCCGCTGCTCGATGCTGAACCTGGATCCCGACGCAGCACGTCCAGCGCCAGAGATGCTGAAGGCCGTCGTCCGTGTGCACGAGAACACCGCGGGCGTATACGGCACGGTCACGCGCATCGGTCGACTGGCGGTCGGACAGACCATCTTCCTTCATGCGGCCCCCGGGAAGAAAGAACATAGGACAAGGTGAGCCGAATCATCGCGTGTTTGCACGAGCCGCCTCTATTTCACGGCCAGCCCATGCGGCCGCGCCGGTCCGGTCGCAAACGCCGTGTTGAAGTTCACGTCGAACCGACGATCAAGGCGCATGCGATCCTTGAAGACCTTCACCACGTGCACGTGATGGTCGCCTTCAAAGTGAATCTTGCCGAAGTTGTCCTCGTTCAGGAAGTAGTCGCCGACCACAAGCCGTTCGTCATCGTCGGTCAGAGTCAGCGAGTGCGGGCCTGCATCTGTCCCGAGGTCGACGAGCCCAGCCTGCACTGGAATCTCCGGATTGCTGATATCCAGCATTCCCACCTGCCCCGTCATGAATGAAGCGAACAGCAATCGGTCGCCCTTCGAATTAATCGCTAGCAGTTGCGTCATTCCGCCTGACACGGGGACTTCCACATGCGGGACAAGGTTGTCGCAGTCGAACACCGCCTGCGACGTTCCACCGATCGGGTCTACCAGGTACACCAATCCATCGAACATACCCGCCGTGAACGCCCGCCCCTGCGGATCATGCGGGATCATCTTCACGTCCATGGTGCCGACCGCGCTCGGAATCGGAATGGTGCGCAGAATCTCCCGGCTCTCGAAGTCCCACACCCGGATCGCCCCGCGCAGCACCGGGTCACCCGGCACAATGTTCAGCGTGCTCGCCGGAAGAATAAAATCCGAAGTGACCATCAGATTCAGATCCGGACGCGCCGAAATGCCGTGCGGGTTGAACCCGTCCATCGGTGGATTGACCGGCCACTCCTCCACCAGTTTCAGGTGCCGGTCAAACTCCGCCAGCCGCCCGGGCGCCCCGCCCATCGCCGACCCCATCTGCGTAACCAGGAACCCGCCGTGCTCCAGCGGAAGAAAATCATCCGTGATGCTCGACTGCGACGCGTTCGCTGAAAACATGAACTTCGGATGCCGTGCATTCGACACGTCAAAGAAGAAGATGCTGTTTTGCCCGCTCAACAGGCTCAGCAGTCCCCCGCAAGCCAGCACATTCTTATCGGCTGAGAGATGGCAGTGATGCGACTCGTTGTTCGTATTCCCTGGCACCGGGATCGGTACCGTGCGTAGGACCTTGCCGTAGTCATCGGAGTCTTCGTCGAAGTTGATCACGGCCAGGAAGTCAGGGGCGACGCGCGCCTGGTCGCTCGCCCACACATATAGGGTCTTGTCCTTGCCCGGACGCCCGTGGTCATCGCGACCTTGATCGGCCGTCGCCGCAGGCGCGGCCATCAACGCCACGCCGCACAGAAAAATCCACAACAAAACAAACTTCGACTGCCGGTTCAACGCCATAACACTCCTTGATCAAGCGGGATCGCTGACTCCTTCGGCAGACGCGGCACACGCACGCGCATCCGCAGAGGTTTCCCAGCACTCTTCGTTGAGCCGCCGATCAGGTCAATTCCCCGCGTCTTCCATGTGTATGGAATTCCGGTTCTCGCCGTGCGAAGCCTTCCGGGAAACGAAACGCGGGCGCCGGTCACCATCCCCGTGTTCGCCGCATGCCGCCGTCAATCTCCCAGCCTTATGAATGAGTTAACCGATGAGAAGTGCTCAGTTCCGGCAAGCCAGAAGGGATGGTAGACTCCTGCGCAACCGACCTTGGGTCCGTGCCATGGGCAATCCTGTCCCTGCATCGCGAATCTTCCGTTTTGACGACTACACCCTCGACGCGCGCACCGGCGAACTCGTTCGCAATGGGACAAAACTCGCCCTGCGCGAGCAACCCCTGCAACTACTACTGGCGTTGCTCGAACAGCCAGGGGAACTGGTTTCCCGCGAGCACCTGATTGGGCGTCTGTGGGAGCAAAACACCTTTGTGGATTTCGACCGGGGCCTCAACAAGGCGGTCAACCATCTGCGCGAGACCCTGGGCGACTCCGCCGAGCATCCCCGCTACGTCGAGACTCTTCCCCGGAAGGGCTACCGGTTCGTAGGACAACTCAAAGACGACGAGCGCCCGATTCCGTCGCCAGTACTCATCCCGCCTCAGACGCGTTCCCGCAGTCGCTGGTGGCTCGCCATCCCGGCCGCCGCCCTGGTGCTGTCCGCGGCCGTCGCCGCGAACTTTGGAAGCATCCGCACCCGCATTGTGGGCCGACTACATCCGGGTCCGCCACGTATTTCCTCGATCGCTGTGATCCCGCTCGAGAGTCTCTCAGGCGATCGTGACCAGGAATATTTCGCGGATGGCCTCACCGACGAACTGATCACCAACCTTGCCAACATCGGGAGCACTCGGGTCGTCTCCCGCGCATCGATCCTCCGCTACAAGGGAACGAAGCAAAGCATTGCGGAAATCGGCCGCGCGCTCGATGCCGACGCCATCATCGAAGGCACGGTCACGCGTTCCGGAAATCGCATGCGGATCACCGCGCAGCTGATCCAGGTATCCACCGACATGCACCTGTGGGCCGAAGCCTACGAGCAGAACCTGAGCGAGGCGCTCGACCTGCAAAACCGCGTGGCCACCGACATCGCGCACAAGGTCGCCATCGTGATTCGTCCGCTCGAGTCAGCGCAGGCCGTCAATCCGCAAGCCTACGGCCTCTATCTGAAGGGCCGCTACTACTTCTATCAATATTCGTCCCGCGGATGGCAGCAGGCCATCGATCATTTCCAGCAGGCTATCGCCGTCGATCCCAATTTTGCGCCTGCCTATTCCGGACTCGCCGACACCTATCTGGTCGCCGGCGCCTACGGAGTCTTCAATCCGCAGGAAGCACTCATGCAGGGCAAAGCCGCCGCGCAAAAAGCTCTGCGCCTCAACGACAATCTCGCCAGCGCACACTATGCCCTGGCCACCGCCTACACCTGGTACGACTGGGATTGGGCGAATGCCGAGAAAGAATTTCAGCGCGCGTTGGCTTTGAATCCCGACGACGCGCTCGGCCGCAATTGGTACGGCGGATATCTATCGCTTCTCGGCCGCCACGAACAGGCTCTCGAACAGCACCAGCGTGCACTTCAACTGGAACCCTTCTCTCTGATCATCAACGCGAACCTGGCACGCGGCTTGTACTGGGCCCGCCGCTACGACGAAGCCATCGCCCAGGCGCGCAAGACGCTCGCTCTCGACCCTTCCTTCGGCGTTGCTTTGTTTTGGCTGGAAGGTTCGCTTCGCCACAAGCAGATGTTCCGCGAAGCCGTCGCGCTTCGGCAGGTAGTCAGCCCGAAGAATTCAGACGCGATCGCGCAACAGTTCCGCAAGGAAGGCTTCCAGGGATTGTTGCGCCGGAACGCTGAGGACTTCAAGAAAGGCGGTGCGTTGGTGGAAGCCGCGCGCTGCTACGCCCAGATTGCTCAGAAAGACAAAGCGCTGTCTCTTCTCGAAGACTGCTTTCAACATCGCTGCTCGTCGATGGCCACCCTGAACGCCGAACCCGACTTCGACGTCTTGCGCAACGATGCCCGCTTCCGGAGCCTGTCGCAGCGTGTCGGATTGCAGTGATCGGAACTCTGGACAAAGCCGCGAAGCGGCGGCATAAATTAGCCAAGTGCGTAAGCACTGGGTAAGGCGCCCTTCCTTGAGCAAGCCCCTGAGGGGCGACACTCCGGCGATGCGGTCGTGAGCCCGCGAGCTTAGCTGGCGCGACCCTTCGCCACTGCTTCGTGCCGTCGTGCACTCTCGGGCAACACTTCCCATATCCCGTCGAATTTCACGAAATACGGTTCGACCGAAATATCCGGAAAATTCGACGTCAACAACTGCGCCGCCCGATGCAACTCTCCCCGATGATGCTCGGCCTCCGCCGCCCGATCGCCCTTGAAATGCGCCAGGCCGCCATACGTCGCGCAATCGGAGTGGCTCATCACCAGTACGCGCTTGGTCTGATGCAGGCGAATCGACATGCGCACCTGCTCCAGGATGAAGTCCTGCTCGAAATCATTGCGGGGCGAAGCCAAAGTCTTCGCTCCCCCGGCGACGATAATCATGTCGGGCCGCTCGATCGACTGCTTGCGCAGAAACTTCCGCACCACCTGGCTGATGCGCGCGTCGAAGCAGCACAGCACGGCCGCATCAGCGACGTAAGGATCAGCAGGAGAATCGAAGTGGAAGATCTTGCGCAACCGTCACCCCACTTCATTGTAACGTGGACCTCCGCCCCTTGAATTCCCTGGACCGTAGCGCCGGCGTCCCGCCGGCAGTGGCGAGGGCGTCTCGCCCTCGCCAATTTGGACTCGCCGCACTGGCGGAGGATTTATTTGTTTGCTGAACTCGCGGCGGGCGGGACGCCCGCCGGACTGCCGGCAAGATGCCGGCGTTACAAAAAAGTGAGACCTTCCACCTGTGTGCTGGGGAACTGAGAACTGAGAACTGAGAATCCCGTGACCCCCATCACCTGTCAAGCCCCACCTACGTCACAAATCCCATACATCTCCATCAATCAACGCCGAATATAAACTTCCTCAACGTGTCACAATCACCCCACCCAAATTGCTATTCTAAAATCAGGCCAGAGATGGCGCTGTTCCGTGTGTCCTAGGCAGAACCGCGCGGACCCTTACCGTGTAACTTGGACCCCAGGGAGACCAAGCCGGACATCTGACGCGGCGTAGGCCGACTCACCCGCTACTGAGTCATACAGGGCTCATAGCATGCGTGAACCGTACCCGCAGCGGGAGTGATCACTCCTCATCGCTTTAGAGAGCGAGAAGGAAAAGACAAAGAGCAGCCCCGGAGGGGCAGGAAGAAGGTAAATCGCACTGCGCCGCTCAAGCCGCGCCCTGATACAAAACTTTGTCAATGTAGCGCGGCGCCCTCACCCGCGAAAGCTTTGAGTCGCAACAAACGATCGCATTCCCGTGCCCACTTACCACGTCTTGAATTGTCTGACCTTCCGGCCGCGTCGGGATCTTAACTTCGTGGCAAACCAATCTGGAAATGCACCCAGCCCCATCAGTACCGATCCGGCGAGGATAAGAGCAGGCGAGCGGAGCAACGCGAAGTATGCATTGGCCATCGCCATGCCGCGAGTAAACAAAGCTACTCCCATCACGACAGCGAACAACCCGCAGCCAAACAACCCGATCCGCTGACCGATGCTCAGATGATGTCGTCTCGACGCTTCTGGCATCACGCCCCGCGCTTCGCTTTCAGCTCGCCCAACAGATGCTCGATGCGATCTTCTTTCTCGAGTGCAGCCAGTCGATCTTCGACGTTGTCAGTCGCGATCTCGGACTTGGCCTGGCTGACGGCTTCGGCCCGCACCACTTTATGCTTCATACGATCGAATGCTGCGGCCTTCGATCCGTCTCCGATGTTGATGCGGGCGTCGCTGGCTTTTCCGACGGCGCGAGCGCGGCGATGCTGCGCGATCAGCAGATCGGCCTTGGCCTGCGCTTCGGCCAGCTTCTGATCGAGCTGGCGCAATGCCGTCTTCAAGTTTTCCACCTGCGCCTTCTGATCAGCCACCTGCTGCCCGAAGCTGCCCGACATGTCGCGATAGCTCTCGACGCGCAACAGCGCGGCACGCGCCAGGTCGTCCTGCTTCTTGTCGACAGCGAGTTCGGCCTTGCGCATCCATTCGGCAACTTTGTCTTCGTTCTCTTTCTGTTTTTTCTCGAGCAAGTGCTGGTCGGCAATGGCGATGGCCACCTGCGTCTTCACCTGCAGCAATTGGTTCTGCATGTCGAGGATGACCTGCTTGATCATCTTCTCGGGTTCTTCGGCCTTATCGATCAGGTCGTTCAGGTTGGCACGGACTAATGTCGAAACGCGCTCAAGTAATGCCATGACTCCACCTCGGTTCTTGATTCAGTTCTCGGTTCTCAGTTCTCATTTTG
>DASRDJ010000381.1:0-92858 GCA_035652655.1 Terriglobales bacterium | reverse complement strand
GGCGAAGCCGTTCAGCTGATCGACCATCGTGTTGATGGTGTTCTTCAACTCGAGAATCTCGCCCTTGACGTCGACCGTAATCTTGCGCGACAGATCGCCTCGGGCAACGGCTGTTGTTACCTCAGCAATGTTTCTTACCTGGCCGGTAAGGTTGCCAGCCATGGAATTTACTGAATCAGTCAGGTCCTTCCATGTGCCTGCTACTCCCGGCACATTCGCCTGTCCACCCAGCCGGCCTTCTGAACCTACTTCACGGGCAACACGAGTTACTTCGCCGGCGAATGCATTCAGCTGGTCAACCATGGTGTTGATGGTGTCTTTGAGGAGGAGAATCTCACCTCGAACGTCAACGGTAATTTTCTTTGATAGATCTCCATTAGCGATTGCCGTAGAGACCTCAGCAATATTTCTCACCTGATCGGTCAAGTTGCTCGCCATCGAGTTCACCGAATCGGTGAGATCTTTCCATGTTCCGGCCACACCTGGCACTTGCGCTTGTCCGCCAAGACGTCCATCGGTGCCCACTTCGCGGGCCACGCGCGTAACCTCGGAAGCGAACGATCGCAACTGGTCCACCATCGTGTTAATGGTGTCCTTGAGTTCGAGAATTTCACCCTTCACGTCGACCGTGATCTTGCGCGAGAGGTCACCACGGGCGACGGCGGTTGCTACTTCGGCGATATTTCGCACTTGACCAGTCAGGTTGCTGGCCATGAGGTTTACGTTGTCCGTCAAATCCTTCCAAGTGCCGGCCACACCAGGAACCTGCGCCTGTCCGCCCAGCTTTCCTTCAGTACCGACTTCGCGGGCGACACGCGTCACTTCACCGGCGAAGCCGTTGAGCTGATCGACCATCGTGTTAATGGTGTTTTTCAGTTCGAGGATTTCGCCTTTCACATCGACGGTGATCTTGCGCGACAAGTCGCCGCGAGCAACAGCTGTCGTCACTTCCGCAATGTTTCGCACCTGACCGGTCAGGTTGCCGGCCATGGAATTGACAGAGTCCGTCAGATCTTTCCACGTCCCTGCGACGCCAGGCACGTTGGCCTGCCCGCCCAGACGCCCTTCCGTTCCCACTTCGCGGGCCACGCGGGTGACTTCGCCAGCGAACCGATTCAACTGGTCGACCATCGTGTTCAGTGTTTCCTTCAGCTGCAGAATTTCACCACGCACGTCGACTGTGATTTTTTTGGAGAGGTCGCCGCTAGCAATTGCCGTCGCAACGTCAGCGATATTTCGAACCTGCCCCGTCAGGTTGCTGGCCATCAAGTTCACGTTGTCTGTAAGATCTTTCCATGTTCCGGCGACGCCGGGTACCTGCGCTTGGCCTCCGAGCTTTCCTTCGGTACCCACTTCGCGGGCGACGCGCGTTACTTCGCCAGCGAAAGCATTCAGTTGGTCGACCATGGTGTTGATGGTGTTCTTGAGTTCGAGAATTTCGCCCTTTACGTCGACCGTAATTTTGCGCGAAAGGTCACCGCGCGCCACAGCCGTAGTCACTTCCGCGATATTTCTTACCTGAGCCGTAAGATTGCCCGCCATGGCATTGACGGAGTCGGTGAGGTCCTTCCATGTTCCGGCCACGCCCGGAACAACAGCTTGACCACCCAGTTTGCCGTCGGTGCCGACTTCGCGCGCCACGCGCGTCACTTCAGAGGCAAACGATCGCAACTGATCCACCATCGTGTTGATGGCTTCCTTCAACTGCAGAATCTCACCGCGAACATCGACCGTGATCTTGCGCGAAAGGTCTCCGCTCGCAACAGCCGTTGCGACTTCGGCGATGTTGCGCACCTGGCCGGTCAAGTTATTCGCCATCAAGTTGACCGAGTCTGTTAAGTCCTTCCAGGTACCAGCAACTCCCGGGACCTGTGCCTGACCACCCAGTTTCCCGTCGGTGCCGACTTCCCTGGCAACGCGAGTCACCTCGGCGGTGAAAATTCCGAGCTGCTGAATCATCGTGTTGACGATGTTGGCTGAACGCAAGAACTCGCCTTCAAGGGGCCGTCCATCCACATCCAGACGCACCGTCTGCGTCAGGTTCCCCTGGGCGACTGCTGCAATGGCACGAGTGACCTCTGCGGTGGGACGAAGCAGATCTTCAACCAGCGTATTTACTGAAACTTCAATTTCTCCCCAGGCACCTCGTGACTCATGAAAGCGAGTGCGTTCCCGCGTTCTACCTTCCTTACCGACGGCCTTACCGACACGTTTCAGTTCCTGTGCCATTTGTTCGTTGGCTGCCACGATTTCGTTGAAGGTGTCGGCTATCTTTCCCTCGAGTCCTGTCCAGGATCCGGGCAACCGAACGGAGAAATCGCCATCCCGCATGGTTTGAAGGCTCGAGAGAATCACGGCCAGGCTTGGACCATCGCTCGCCGCGGATGCACCGTTGCTGTTTTTTGGGTTGGGATTTTGATTAGCTTCAACTTCTGCGGTTGCCGTGGCTAGGCTTTGGGTGCTTCTCTTCATGTCGCTTACCCGATCCGATAAAAACAGTCCCAGACCGTCGAAAATCGACGAATGTGCCAAGTTTCGGACTAAGGGGGACAGGACTCCTCACAGCGTCAGAGACGGGAGAGCCTCGACCAAACATCTAACACGTATAGCGACGATGTGCTCTACAGTATTTGCTGTACGGCAAGGCGCGCTGCCTCACAACAGAGCGAAATAAGTGCTTCTGGAAGTGGAAGTTTGCTCCCTCACGATGTCGACTTCTTGCGCATGCAAGTAGGCCGTTGCTATAACGCGAACTTGTCGCTTTAACTTCCCGCTTTCTTCTTCGGGACGATTTACAGCGAAGACTCGATTCTCCACTCGGTTCGTGTCCTATAGCGTGACTCCAAAGTCGAGAGTCTGAGTCAAGACTTCCAAGGAGAAGCACATGGCGGGGAAGAATACAGCAGTTTTCGGCATTTATCCTGCTTACGCCAGCGTAGAAAGTGCGGTGGACGCGCTTCGAGCGGCGGGATTTCGTAGCACCGACATTTCTGTCCTGTTTCCTGAGAATGTCGGAACGAAAGATTTTGCCCACGAAAAAGGTACCAAAGCACCGGAAGGCGCTTCAGCGGGCGCAGGTACAGGGGCGGTTGTCGGGGGAGCCCTGGGGTGGCTTGCCGGCATCGGAGCGCTGGCGATCCCTGGGATCGGCCCATTCGTCGCAGCAGGCCCAATCATGGCAGCTCTTGCTGGCGTTGGAGTCGGAGGAACCGTCGGTGGAATCACCGGAGCTTTAATCGGTCTCGGGATCCCCGAATACGAGGCCAAGAGATACGAAGGACGAATCAAAGGTGGGGGAATACTGTTGTCAGTTCACAGCGACAATTCCGACTGGACTAGAAAAGCCAAAGATGTGCTCGAGCGCACGGGCGCGCAGGACATAGCGTCTGCCGGTGAAGCTGGTGCGGACTTCATGAAGACTGACAAGCCCATGCCACGGGCCAGCTAAATTCCCAAGAAGCGTTTCTCTCGGCTACTACGGAGCTACGAATGGGTGCGAACTTCTCAGGAAGTGCCTCCCTTCGAGTCGCTGTAGTAGCCGTTTCTCGTTTGTACACGCAGTTTCCTGCGTCCGGGATCATAGGCCTGGACTTCGATGCCGTGGAAGGTGCGACCTTTTGCAGTGCTCGATGATTTGTATCCAATTACGTACTGGCTGCGGATCGCGGACGCGATCGCGCGGGTAATTGAATCGACCTCCTGAGCGTCGGTCGGGAAGTATGCCGTACCGCCTGTTTTCTGGCTGAGCGCTTCGAGTGCACGCATAGTCGACGTAGTGCGTTTGGCCGGAGTGGTCAATGCGATGACGTAGACCACAGGGCCGTCTTTTTGCTGCAGCGCCTGCACCGCCTCTTCCAGTGTCTCCTGACTTGCATTGTCGCCGCCGTCGGTGACAACCAGGAGAGCGCGTTTCTGCAGGTTTGTTTCCTGCCTCATGTGTGCCGCTGAGGCCACCACGGCGTCATACAAAGCAGTGCTGCCGCGAGTCTCAATATGTTCCAGCGCAGCCTTAAGCCTGTTCTCATCGTTTGTAAAATCCTGATCGAGGTAGTATTCCTCGCCGAAATTAACGACGAATATCTCGTCCTGGGGATTTGTAGAGTGAATCAGGTTCAGTGCTGCGTGATTCACAGCTGCACGCTTTGGCAACATCGACCCTGAATTGTCGATGAGAATTCCGAGCGCCACCGGAATGTGCTCCTGGTGAAAGGATGTGATCTGCTGAAGTTTTCCATCCTCGTAGACCTGAAAACCACTTCTGCCGAGATCAGGCACGAGGTTGTTTTGCTGGTCCACTACCGTAGCGTGAAGAACGACTTCCTCAACCTGCTTCCGAAAAACAAACTGGCCGGCATCTCCCTGAACTGCCGACTCTCCGCTTTGAGCCGCGCCACTGTTTTGAGGGGAAGCCTCTTCGGTTTTTACAGAGGGTTGACTCGCGGAGGGACTAAGATGCTGAGGTGGCTGAGTGTCGTTTGCCGGATTTGCGGTCGAAGTGGGCTGTTGAATTTCGTGAATTTGAGCCACAGCCTCGCTAGACAGCAAGGTGCAGGAGATTGCGAGAATGAGGCCGGCCACTTTCAGCGACCTTGCCATCAGCCTCGCCGATCCCACCTTTTGGAGCACTCCGTTCGCGGATTCCAGACTCATCATCGAGTTCCTTCCCGAACAGTGGATGGAACTCAGCACCTCAAGGTTGTTCAGCACCCAGAGCAAGAAGCTGCCCTACAGAAAATACCGTATGATGAAGGAGAACGGTCGGTCGACCGTTCCCCGAGCGTTGCGTTTCGCGATTTTGACGAATCTGTCGTTTAGAAGCAGGACGTGACCGGCGAAGTCTGCCCCGATACTATCCTGTTGAAATAAGTGACGTTGTCGGGAGTCTTATAGGCCCCGTCCGCCCCCAGGCTCTGATGCTGCCACTTCACCAAGCCGTAAGGTTTGGCCACGTGAAATTCCTCTTTGTTCGCGCAATTTGAATAGTTTGCGTCGCAGCTGTATCGGTAGCTGATCACCAGGGTTTCGAGATCATTGGGAAGTTGTCCACCGAGACTTTCTTTGTACGGCCCCCACACTTCGTTGATGACGTGGCCAAGATTCTTTGTCGTGAAAGTATTGCAGTCGCTATGGATCTCATACCTGGAGTCACTGATCTTCACCGTCGAACCTGGATAGCCGGCGGTGGCGAGCCTCGGCACCAGAGGCAGGTTGTACTTCCCCAGTGTGGGGCTATGGAATACCTTGAAAGTGCGCGGATTCTGCCAATCGAGTTCGGTCACCCAAAGATAAACGTATTTGCTATCAAAGAGTTGGATATCCCAAGGGAAGCCGGCGGCAGTCTTGGTCCAATAGAGCCGGTTCGCAACTCGGCTGGTATACAGAGGGTTCGCAGAACCGGCCATGTGATGCCCACTGCTGAGATCGGATTGCATCGTCATCCAGGCGAGCATGTCATAAGTCTTTATTGAGGTTGATTTGGCTACAGGCTGAAGGTCAGGCGCGGCGCGATTCACGGAATTCATACCGCAGCCCATCATCGACACAACGAGCGGCAACAGCACCAAGAAGCGCTTCATCAACTACGTCCTTGAAGGGAGTGGAAGCCTGCAGGGAAAACAGTAGTTGATATTTTGCTAATACCGTAGATTACGGATGGGCCTCGAATGAAACACCTAGACCGCCATCGTTAAATTAAGGTGAATGGCCTAGAAGCCTGGTTTTTCTGAGGTCCAGATTCAATTTTGAGGACTAGTTTTCGCCGGTCCGTGTCGAGTTCTCGGCACCACTTCGTAGGTGGAAACAGCGGTTATCTTTACCAATATGTAAACGTCAGTTTGTCGAGCCAGACAGAGTAGGGCTGTTGCTTGTAGTTCCCGTCCTGTTGATAGTTGATGGTGATGCCATACCAGTTGGTCGGGGTGGGCTTCTCGTAATAGTTCAGGGTGCCGGTCTGGCCGTTGAGAGTGATCGACTTGAACAGCAAGTGGTTGTCCGAGGTTCTTTGCGCCTGCAGGACCAAATGGTTCCACGAATTGCTGACCGGATTGCACGGAATTCCGGTTGCGCGCCATTTCTGCCCAGGGTTATCCCAAATATCCCACTCGTGGCCCCCAGCAACTCGACATTCGTGTCCCCAGATGAACGATTGTCCGTTGACGAACTGATTGATATCGAATTCCAACGCTTGGGAAACGCTTACGTCGTCGAGGTAGAAGTAAACATCGTAGGTGAAATTGTGAACCGCGGGGACAATGGAACGGTCATTGTCGGGCAATCCGCGTGATGAGAAGTCACCGACCAAATGGTTGTTCCAAAGTCCGTCGGAGTAGACGGTTTGCCCCCCGATGTCCATCCGAGCCGCCTTTCCCGATAGTGAAGGCGAGGAGATCCCTTGAGTCATTGACCAAGTCGTTTGCGGACCGCTCGGGCGGCAAGAGTCGCAGATGTTATAGAGCGGTGGCAGAAGAGCATATCCCGTCCAACCTGACATCTGCTGGAGGTTCGAAAACTGAGTGGTCTTTCCGACGGTCCCGCCACCACCCACGTTGACCACAACCGGCGTGGTTGCGGAGCCTCCGCAATGATCCCACTCCTGCACAACGGTGTGATATGTCCCGGGATTCAGGGTCAGGAGGGTGTTCAATTTGCCCCCATTCACTTTGTACGCAAGGACTCCTGGCGCCGTGTAAATTCCCATGGCAGCTACTCCCGCGCCGCACGACGACGTCGCGGACGCGACATATTGCACGGTGGAAGCAACGTTCGCGTTATTTGTCGGTGCCGACACCTGCACACTTCCGCCAGAGGAAACCCCCGCTACCTTGATCGTGACAGGCGTCGATGCCGAGCCACCGCAGTTATCCCACTCCTGAACCACTGTTTGATACGTGCCTGGACTCAAGCTTAAGACTTTGTTGAGGCTGGAACCTTGTACAACGTGTGCGAGCACTCCGGGCGCGGTGTAGACGCCCATCGCCGAAACACCGTTGGCGCACGATGTCCTGGCGGTTGCGGTGTACTGGACCTGCGTCGCAACGGTGGCATTGTTGGAAGGAGCCAACACCTGAACTTCGGGCGCGTTGTCTTTTACGACGATCGAGATGTTCGCCTTGGCCACGCCACCACAGTTGTCCCACTCTTGCACGACTGTTTGGTAGGTACCCGGAGCCAGTACGAGTTCGGTATTGAGAGAGGAACCGGCGACCACATAGGCAAGCACATTGGGAGCCG
Source organism: Terriglobales bacterium (assembly GCA_035652655.1). GTDB lineage: Bacteria > Acidobacteriota > Terriglobia > Terriglobales > Acidobacteriaceae > Gp1-AA133. Next base: position 85,628 of record DASRDJ010000381.1, on the reverse strand, counting down.
TATAAATTCCCATGCCAGAAACACCCTTCGCGCAGGCTGTGCGAGCTGAAGCGACAAATTGGACGCTGGTTGCAACTTGACTGTTATTGGCGGGTGCGGTCACAGAAACTTGCGCAAGCGCGGGGAAGGTCGTTCCCAGCACCAAGAAAATCGCGGTCATCTTCATCGAACAAACCTCAGTCGGCTTCTTGGGCGAAGCAAATCTACAACGCAGGCTGTCTTTGCTTGAGCGGAGCGAAGGCGAGCAAACGGTTGCGGTCTTTTAGGATTTTCGCGATTCTAGGCGGGGATTCAGGAAAAGCTCAAGGTTACGCCGCACCATCGACGTACACGAAGGTTCTAAAACCTTCGGAAAACACTCTGCTACTCCGGTAGTAGCCCCTTAAATCCAGAGAGAGGCGGGAGACGCGAGCCGTCTACCAGTGACGTGACTGGCTCGCGCCCGTAAAGGAAAGGTCTCTGGAAGGGTCATTAGAGGTTCACCACGCGCGATATTAGACTCCACGAAATTTCTCACCATCCGGAAAGTGCTGTAGCTTTCAGGCTCTTCACGTGTACATCTCCCCTGGGATGCTTTGACGTAAACCACTTACAGGAAAGCATCTACGCGTATACGGCGCCAGCCCGATAGATGCTCAAAGCGAAGACGAAGTAGGGTACGTTCACGGAGATGTAATACGTGAGAATCGCTGACAGCAGCAAATCCTCGGATCGAGCTACAGGTTGTGAGTCCGAACCCTCACTCGTTCAACGGGCACTGAACGGCGAGGCGGAGGCTTTCGCAACTCTTTTTCAGTTGCATCGCGGCCGTGTATATGCCGTCTGTCTTCGCATGACGAACAATCCCGCAGACGCTGACGACCTCACTCAAGAAGCCTTCATTCAGGCTTTCCGAAAGCTTTCGACTTTTCGGGGGGAGTCTGCTCTCTCCACCTGGCTTCACCGGGTGGCGGTTAATACCGCTCTCATGCACTTCCGCCGTTACTCGTCTTCGAAAGCGACACTCGAAGGCGCGCCGCTGGACCATGAAATTTGCCATCGGGAGATCGGGCGAAAGGATGATCGCCTGCATCACTCGCTGGATCGCATTGCGCTGGCACGCGCACTGGAAGCACTCCCCTCAGGGTATCGCACGATTTTTGAGCTGCATGAGATTGGAGGATACGGGCATCGCGAAATCGCCAAGCTCCTTCGCTGCTCGGTTGGAAACTCAAAATCACAGTTGCACAAGGCTAAGCAAAAAATTCGCGAGTGTCTCGTTTCGCGTCGTCATTTCACGAGGCAAATGCGCAAGTCTTCAAAAGCGCAGCCTGCTGCTTCTGCAGTTCGCTTTTCGAAAACCACACCAAGTGTGGATTTGAGCTTGAACTTTGTTTTGGGCCACGAAGGATCGGCCAGGTCAAGCGCGTAAAACCGGGGAGGGGAGTCCGTGGAACTGGGGGCATTAGTCGTGACGCAGGGCGCAACGTTGCACGCAGTTGGAAACGAAGAAGCCAGGTCTTGGTGTTCCGCATGGCCCGTTGTAGGCAAGACTGTACTTGAGCGTTGGGTCGACCGCGTACGCAGTCTGCAAGTGAATATGGTCTCGGTAGTCGATCGTGGCGTATCGGTGCCGGACCGAGTTCAAAAGATGGTTGATTGGGCAAAAGAGGGCATCGACCAGATCCTCGTGATTGTCATGGGTTCTTATGCCGAAGTCGATCTCACCGATCTGGTTCAGTTCCACCAAGGCGGACGCCATACGATCACGCGAGTTTTCGATCCGGAAGGTCCCTTGGGTATCAGCCTCCTCGACCGCCGAGCAGTGTTGCGCGAACTGCCCTCAACGATTGGCGAGAAGCCGCGCCCGTCCCGCTATGACTTCATGGGATACGTCACACGTTTGTCCTCGACCGTCGCGTACCGCAAGTTAGTGCAAGACGCCCTGGAAGGCCGCTGTGACATCCGCCCATCTGGCCTGCCGACATCCGACAACGTGTGGATTGATCCAACCGCCGTCGTTCATCCTTCCGTAAAGTTTCGAGGACCTTGTTATGTCGGGGCGAATTCCAGGCTGAACGCCGGTGTGACTGTCAGCGGATATTCGTCGGTAGAAGAGAACTGTGAGATCGATCTGGGCACTTCGCTCGAATGCGCGAGCATCCTGCCCAACACTTACATTGCGCCAGGGTTGAATGTTCGGAACGCCGTCGTGGATGGGACACGTTTTGAGCACCTCGATCGCAAAGTGACGGTGGATCTCGGCGGTGTCGACCTGTCAGCGAGAAGAAGTGATAACAACCGGGGGAACCGTGTATGACAGGCAAGGGACCCACAATCGTGAAGCAGTTGCCTGAGCGGCAGAGCAAATTGCACCGCGGGCTTTTCCTGGATGAAGTCAAAGAACTCGTAGGGGAATCCTACCGTCCGCGTCTGATTGTCGATCTGACTTCGTGCGGGGGGATGAAGGCAGACACGATCGACCTCCTTCTTGAGTGCGTGGAAGAAGTGGAGCATGTCGACGGCCGGGTATCCGTGGCGGCAAACCCGGAGACAGCCGTCATTTTGGAACTGACTCAGCTTACATCTGTGCTCGACCTTTTCCTGTCCGTTTCGGAAGCGATGAGCGACCATCCGTTGTCTGCGATGTCGCCCATCTCAGATATGGGGACGACACAGATTGCAGCGTAGAGCAACGTAAAGGATCAATAAATGACAACCAGACTTGGCCGCGTTCCCAATCTGTTGTTGGTTTTCCTGTTGTCGACAACTCTTGCAGTTTCCGCTGAGCCGCTCCCTCAGAGTCAACAACCATCCACAGATTCGTCTCAGCCGACGACGCAGGCTTCTTCCAATGAAACAACCACAACTGCTGCACCCAACCCGAGTGCAGCGAATAGCGATTCTTCAACCTCTCCGGTTGGTGGTGAACTACCGGATGCTCCAACGCCTGCGCAGTCAAATCAGCAGAGCGCAGAGAGCTCTTCAACACAACCGCAAAACTCTGGTTCGGTGCCTTCGGGGGCAGCTGGCGCAAAGGCTCCCACTGTGAGAGGCGCGCCTGCCTCCCGAACGGTAGGCGCCGCGATCGCTCCCGCTAAGCAACGCCAGCGGCGGTCACTATTGATAAAAGTTGGCTTGGTGGCCGGAGCCTGTGTTGCAGTCGGCTCCGCTTTTGCATTGTCAAAAGGGAGCCCCTCAAAACCACCGGGCGCGCCCTAGGACTATCCCAGATTGATGAATTCGACTCAAGCGGGACGACTAATTTCTTTCTCGGGCATCGACGGCGCCGGCAAGAGCACGCAGATAGGCGCTTTGCGCGATGCTCTTTCCTCGCGCGGCTGGAAAGTCGCGCAGGTAGCGTTCTGGGACGATGCCGCCATCCTTTCGCGATTTCGAGCTGGAGTGAGTTTGCGCCTGCTCGCTAATAGCAACCGGTCTGAAGGAGCTGATCTTCGGAATGACAAAAACGTTCGTGCCTGGTATCTGACGCTCATCCGATCGGCATTTTATCTTCTCGACGCGTTCCATCTTCGCGTTGTCGTAGGGCGGCAGATGCGATCGGGTGCGCACTTCATCATTCTGGACCGGTGGAGTTACGATCAGCTCGTCCACATAAAGTCTCGTAATTGGCTAGCGCGCACATACATCAAGGCAGTCTTTACGCTCGCTCCGTCTCCGGATGTGGCATTCGTGTTGGATGCATCGCCACACGACGCCTTTCAGCGCAAGCGCGAATATCCGCTAGCCTTTCTTCATGAGTATCGGCAGGAATTTTTGGCGCTGAGAAGTTTCGTGCCCCGTATGCAAATCATTTCTCCAGGTTCAATCGACGAGGTGCACCGACGGATTCTCGAAAGCGCTGTAGATCAATCCGTTCGATCGTGCGATAACAGCGTCAATCAATCGCCAGAATCAAGCATCGCTCAGTAGTTCACCGTAGTTTTTTCTTAACCTGTACGGAACTTCAAAGACAGAACAACTTAAGGAAAGGTTGTCATCATCTCAAGCGTACCTCGAAGTTGGAGTTACTCGACGATGAGCAGTGATATGAACGAAAAGCTTGCGCTGGTGGTACCGACATTGAATGAAGCGGGAAATATTGAGCGTCTTCTCAACGAAGTGAGCGACAGCCTGCGGCCACTCGGTCTCCCCTACGAGATCGTCGTCGTCGACGATAACAGCACCGATACAACTGCCGACATCGTCCTCAACTACGCGCAAAGAGATCCCCACGTAAGACTTCTGTCAAGAAAGGAAGAAAAGGGACTGGCCGGCGCCGTAATCCATGGCTGGGTCCACACCGACGCAAACCTGCTCGGAGTGATCGATGCAGATCTTCAGCATCCACCGAGCCTTCTGCCTGGCTTGCTTGGAGCGATGGCAGACGGCAGTGACATCGCAATCGCAAGCCGGTATGCCGCTAAGGATGGTGTCAAGGGGTGGAATCCGATTCGCGTTGCGATCTCACGTATGAGTACTTTGGCGACTCTTCCCTTTCAACGAAAGGGGATTCGTGTTAAGGATCCGATGTCCGGCTTTTTTATCGTTCGCAGAGATGCCATTGACGGGCTCGAATTCGAGAGCAAGGGTTTCAAGCTGCTGTTAGAAATTCTGGTGCGCGGACGCATTCAATCCGCGAAGGAAATTCCCTTTCAGTTCGGCTTACGACACGCCGGCAAAAGCAAAGCTGGTACTGCAGTGGCACTTCATTTCCTTCAACTTCTCGGCAAGTTATCCCGCGATCTGATCTTGAAACCGAGCCCTCAATGAAAATCGCCCTGGTCACGGCCTTCCCTCCCAGCAGGCACGGTTTAAACGAGTATGGATTCCATATCGCTGAACAACTCCGCCAGCACCCGGGGCTGGAGTTGACGGTCCTTGGAGATGATCTGGCGGAACCGGGCGAAGAAATTCCGGGATTCTCCGTAATCCGATGCTGGGGATTCAATCGTCTGGGGAATCCCGTCTCTTTGCTTCGCACGATTAACCGTCTGAAGCCAGACGTCGTCTGGTACAACTTGGGCTTCGCCAGTTTTGGGGGGAAACCTCTCCCGGCTTTCTTCGGCCTCACCACGCCTGCGCTGACCCGGCTCTGCTCGTGCTACACCCATGTCACGTTGCACCAGTTGTTTGAAACGGTGAACCTGTCTGACGCGGGCGTGAAATCGCCGGTGCTGTATAAACTAGCTGGCCGCGTGGCTACGCATTTCCTGTTGTCTGCGAACTCTGTGTCGGTTTTGCTACCCGCGTATCACAAGACACTGCGTGAGAAGTATCAGCGCGGTCGGGTCAACATCCGACATCACGGAATCTTTGCCAGCCGGCCAGAACCACCGAACTTTGCGTTGCGCGGGGACCCTATCCATCGGATCCTCGCGTTCGGCAAATGGGGCACCTATAAGCGGCTTGAGGCGCTGGTCGCCGCGTACGAACGAGTAGTGCCGCAATTGCCGCCCTCGGAGTTGGTGATTGCAGGAGGCGACCATCCAAAGACCCCGGGCTATGTTCATAGCGTCGCGAGAGATGTCCGACACAATCGGCGGATACGTTTCTTGGGCTACGTCCCGGAAAACGACCTGGCAGATTTGTTTCGTACGGCGAGCCTGACTGTGCTGCCTTATACATCTTCAGCCGGATCAAGCGGTGTGGCTCACCTTGCATGTCAATATGGATTGCCGATCCTGGCGCCGGACATCGAAGACTTCGTAGAGTTGGCCCAGCAAGAGCAGGTCTCCATGGAATTCTTCTCGGCGAATAGTGTCGATAGCATGGCCGACCAGCTGGTTGCGATGTTTCGTAATCCTGAACGACTGCGAGTCATGGCTCAGGGCAATTTCAGCGCGGCTCTACAGATGAGCATGCCGCAAATCATTCGCGAATACACTCGCTCATTCGACATGCACCAGCGCGTCCGCATGCTCAAGAGCTACTCGCGCCTGCGTCGCGCCCGCAATGGCATACCTGGAAGGCGCTGGATGATGCGGCAAATCGAAAAGGACCTGAGCGCACGAAGCCGTTAAGTTGGCGGGCCGCTCTCCTTCTTCATTCGTTTTGCCCGTATTTTCCTGCTACGCCCGCAATTCAAGGAAGTGAATCCAGATAACACGGACCACTCATAGTCTGCGCCGGCGGCGACGGGGGTGTCACCCAAGCCGGATTGCCGAATTCAAAGAATTCCGTCATATCCATTTGCGCGGCATCCCGGTTGCTCAAAGGGTCGATGCTGAACCGCTTTTCGATCAGCCTGAGAATCGCAGTGTTGTCGGCCGTTGTATGCGACACATAGTGCTTCTTCGTGAAGGGTGAAATCACGATCATCGGAATACGATAGCCAGTGAAGGTAAAGTCACAAGTCGGACCAGTCACCGAAGTGCAAACATCCCCGGGTAGCAAATCGTTGGGTTTGATCCCATCGGGACTGACGGCTGGCTGTGGCGGTACGTGGTCATAGAAGCCGCCAAACTCGTCGAACGTCAATACAAAGATTGAATCCTTCCAGGACGGACCACTCATAAGCGCGCCCACGAGAGATGATACGTAGTTGGCCCCCGCCTGCACGCTGCAGCAGGGTGGATTGGCATCGTAGTCCGCCGGGTGCTCATCCAGCCCCACTTCCGACGGAGGCTCGATCATCGCTACTTGTGGAAGAGTTCCATTCTGTGCATCAGTGAGGAATTGTGAATCGGGAACAATATTTTGCGGAAACTGGCTCAGGATGGTTGGTCCGTAGGTGAAGTTCTGAATATAGCTTAGCTGATAAAGACACGTGGCCGTGGAACATCCGTTCGCACCTGGATGGACATATATCTTCCACGTAATGCCTTTCTCTTGCAGGCGCTGGAAAATGATTGGGGCGGTGAGCAGCGTACTGTTGGCACGCAGTTCGTACGCGTGGCCTTGCGAGGTTCCCGCAATAAGGTACATCCGGTTGGGAGGAGTTCGAGTCATCACAGGCGAGAACCACGAATCAGAGGTCGCGAAGTTTGAGGCCATGAAGTAGTAGTAGTTCAGATCGCTGCCGTCGTAGTAGCCCATGCTCCTTTGGCCAGTGACATCATTGAAGGGAGGCTGAATCGTGCGTGCATCGTGTGCGGCCGTATAGACAAATCCATTCAAAAAAGATGCTGAGTTGCTGCCTGAGGGCGCCCTGGTGGGATCGCTGAAGCTTAAGTCGACGTGGCTTTCATTCCATGACGGACTGGGATTCTCCACGCACTGTGTCTTCAAGTGATACGAGGTCACGGTGGGACCTTGCGCATCGATGGTGCAATCGCTACCGGGAAATGCGAAGGCTGGATCACAACCCGGATTTGTTGGCGCAGGCCCCGATGGAGAGGAGCTGGGAAACTGCGGCAGACCATTGAAAGCCTGGTCAGCGTAACCGTAATCAGCCCAATACTGCCTCATGGCCCCAAAATAGTGATCGAAGGATCGATTTTCCTGTGCGAGGAAAATGATGTGGTTGACTGATGTTTGCAGACTATTCCCGCTGGTCGTTCCACCTGCCGGTGCCTTTGCCAATCCTTGGCATCCAATCATGAAAGACACCAAGACTCCGAGAGGAAACAGAGTCAACAGTCTCGGGAACAGGCGCTTATTGCTCATGACACGACTCCTTGATACGGTCTCATAACGACGAGCAGAGCTTGCGGCACGGGGCCAGTGCTTCACTGATCCGCCTGGGGGGAGGGCGGTTGCTGCGCCGGTGCAGGTTGAGATGTTGAAGGCGGAGCAGATGGCGAACTCGTTTGATCAACCTGCGGTACGGCGCTCTCGGGTGCAACGTCGCGTTCGGGCAATCTGGCCGGTGGCAACGCTGGGGTTGGTACGCTGATCGGCGCCTGCGGCTTGGAGTCGCCGACTGGCTCGATGGCGTTTCCGCCGCGAACCATCAATCGAATTGGCTGTTTGGCCTGTCTCTTCCTTTGCTGGATCGCCTTCAAGGTTGCGTCCACGTCGCCTTCATTGGTCTGCGCCAGCGATCCAATCCGCCGCCCTTCCGCTTCGGAGCGAGTCGAATACGTCACTCGCTCACTCGATTGTTGAGCTGTGCGGGCCGCGTCGTAATACATCTGTGCGCTTTCCCGGTCCCCAGCCAGTTCATCGATGTAGCCGATATTATTAAGCGTGAAGGAATTTGAGGGATCGAGCTGGTAAGCATCGGCAAAGTACTTCTGGGCGTCAGCGGCATTAGCGTGATTGAGAGCTGACACTCCCTGGAGGTTCAACCGTGAAACGCGGGTCTCCGTGTCCTCGCCTTTCGCCTGGGCATCTCGGACCGCGCTCGCACTACGGCCGGCAACTTCACTGATCGGTTTCCCGCGCCATTTCTTTACAGGAGTTAAAAATACACGCTCATCGGAATGGAGTGCCTCGGCTGCTGTGTAATATTGGAGAGCTGCCTTCAGGTCACCTTCCGATTCCATCACGTAGCCGAGACTGTCAAGCAGAAATGGATTCTGGGGATCGGCTTGAACAGCGCGTTTCAAGGCCAGCTCTGCCTCAAAGATTCGCCCTTTTTCGATCAGCGCCATCGCCTGGAAATTTGCCTTGTTGGTTTGATAGGCGGAAGTTTTCGAAGATTGGAACGCTGCAACTACAGGTTGCCCTTTCAGCCCTGAGATCGTGGCTTCGTCGATCACGGCTTCGGTCTGTACTCCAGCTGCGAGCTGGTAGTATCGCAAGGCTCGGTCGACATCGCCTTCCAATTCGGCCACGTAGCCGAGGTTATTCAGCGTGAACGGATCATTCGGGTCCAACAGGTAAGCTTTGACAAATCTTTCCTTCGCCTTGGCAAGACGGCCCTTCTTGGCATCCTTTACGCCTTCGCGATTCAGCTGTTGCACGGGCGTCAGCCGACTGTGTTTCGGAATGCTGATCCTGAAGTCTCCTGCACTCACGCGCGACGCCATTCCTACCAGGAGAGCAGTGATACCGACTCGCAAAAGCCATCTCGATGTGTTGGCAGCATCCATAGATAACCGCAGCTTCGATGCTTTTTGGTCGGCCACAGTTTGGTTGAAACATTCGCTTTTTCAGGCCAACCCTTGAGCCTGATCCCAGCATCCGAACCCCGAATGTGTCTCAAGCTGAGCGTGTCTCTCGCGATTTTGGTGGGGTGTATACCCCCTGCCACACCGCAAATAACCACGGCCCCGGCGACGACGGGGATTGAGGTCGTGAATTCAAAACGCTCAGACTTGCCTGACGTTGCGCCTCTACCGGCAGCAGCCCCGGCAAGCCTGATCGGCGGAACTGTGCGGAAGGTTGACCCTATCCATGACCGGATCGTCCTGCGTGCGTTCGGAGGAGGCGACTTCACTATCGACTTCGACGTACGCACAAGAGTCATGCGCGGTGCCGCCCTTGCTGAACTTCGGGAGGTACGTACCGGAACGCGCGTCTATGTGGACTCGATCCAGAAAGACGGAAGAGTTTTCGCCAAGACGCTCCACATTGAAGGCGCTGGTTCGATTTTGGGAGAAACCGAGGGACAGGTTCTAAGTTACGACCCCGATCGCAGACTACTCAAAGTGCGCGATATCATCTCCGCGCAGCCCCTGAATTTGCGCGTGACGCCGCGGACCGAAATTCGCTCTGGGGATCAAGGGATGAACGCGTCCCAACTGGTCGCAGGGTCACTCGTCCAGATAAATTTTCAGGGAGTTTCTGACGGACCCAGCGTCGCTGAGAAGATCAACGTTATGGCACGACCCGGCAGTGCCTTCGTATTCACGGGGCGCATCGCGGTAATTGATCTTCGCGATTCGCATCTCACCCTTTACGAGCAGTCTGGAGAAAATTCCTTTGAAGTCGGCCTTCGCTCCCTTCCGCCAAATGAGAGGCTCCGCCTCAAGCAGGGGGCGGACGTCGTTGTCCACGCTGAGTTCGACGGAACGAAATATGAAGCCACGAGGATAGAGCCGGGCTCCGCGCAGCAGTAACCTTGCCCGCGAACATTTTCAATCCCCTGAAGGTTCACCAGCCTTGTTGCGCAACCGCCTTTCAATAAAGAAATCCCTGTCGTGGAACAGATAGCGAACAATGTTGCTGGCATACCGCGTCAAGCTGCGAACGTCGGTCTGATACCAACAACATCGTGTCATCCTCGGCGAGAGACCGCAGTAGAAGCGAAACTGGTGACTGACGGTTTCGGGTGTTACCAACATCGCGGCCGCCATCCGATGGTTGCCCTCGATAATGGTCAGGGGGCTGCGTTCATCCACGCCAATGAGTAGAACCGCATTAGGCACTCGGTTGCCTTGCAGATCTGCAGCCACCGAACGAACTTTCTCAGAAAACCAATCGCGTTCCCGCGACTCCACCGTCGTTCTGATTCGAGCCACCATACGTGTTAGATAGAAATCACCCTCAGCGAACCTGCGCCATTGCTTCCGCGGAAATGCGCGTATTCTGGGCAGATCCGCCGGCTGAAGCTCGATCTCCCACCATTGCGTATCATCAGGCAATTCACGCCACAGCCTTCCTCGACGTCGAAACAACAGGGCTTTTCGAATCGCATTCTGACGCGCGTCCATGAGGTCCGCATTCGCGACCACGCTGCTGAACTCTTCGCGGTAACGATCGAATTCCGGCTGGTAAAACTCTGCTCGCAAGAATTCAGCAATCACCTCAGATTCGTGAGCACGTCGTACTTTCGAGAATCCCGGAAGAGTCCCTGCAAAGAATGAATCGTTTTCTTCAGAGACGATCTCCGGAATGAATGGGAGGCTCACCGCCAGCAAGAGCCCCAGCATGAGCAGCAACTGAACCATGATCACTTGCTGCAGCGAGTCATGGAATAACGCGATTCCAGCCGGCAGCAGGGCGCTGAAAGCCAATTGGACCCAGGTTGCGTTGGCAATCTTGCGAGACATCTCGTACGCCAACAGAACAACGGCCAGCGAGTAGATGCTGGTCATCGCACTGTACGAAGCCAATAACGACGAGAAGGACACGTGGCTCGCATTCAGAAAGTTCGCGCCTAACACGGCGCGCCATAAGGACGCAGGGGCAATCCAGGCCGCTAGCGTGAACATTGCTGTCATGCTGGCCACCACCCAGAGCGCGGTCTTCAGAACTGTGCGACTTGACGTGCGCTTGGTGGACGCTGCTGAAACCGGGAACATGCTGCTGATGACCGACCACGAAAACATGTAAACAACTCGCCCCACCAGGGCGACTGCGGCATATTGCCCCGCAACATCAGCGATGAAGTAATGTTTAACGAAAAGGATATCCAGATTGCTGATGATTACCTGACCGCAAAAGAACACAATCGCCTGCATTCCTTCCCGAAAAGAGGCTCGGCTCTGGTGATTTGCAATGGTATTGAGGGAGACCCCAGGAACAGCGGCCAGATATGCGACCGCGATGGATCCCACAACGGCTGCAATCACTCCGCTAACACCGAAACCATAGTGAAGTAAAACTACTGCGCCGACGATCTTTACGATCGCTTCGACAACGAAGTTAACGGCAAGGCGGGTAAAGTCGTACAATCCCAAGACCATTCCTCGCCGCACGCCGAGAGGCACGTAGATGGCAGTTCCAACACCCAGGAGAACGATGTCGTGTGCCGATGGCAGGTGTAAATAAGCGGCGATTCCCCGACTCCCAATCGCAATGAGAGTCCCCAGTAGAAGCCCCGTTTGCCAGGATCGCCGGAGAAGGTCTTTGTAGATTGCGGCTTTGCCTTCCAGGTTCGGGGACTTGGCCACAAGTTTGGAGCAGACTAACTGGTAGGCCAGAGTAACCGCCGAAAGCAACATCAGCAGGGTGTAGATCGCCGTCGCATGCCCGAAACCGGCCGCACCAAGTCCGCGTGCAATTGCAATGTTGTAAAGCAGGTTCGTGGCGCTGACGAGTCCCGTACTGAATAGCAGAATGGCGCTGCCACGCAGCATGCGGCTTCTCAATGTGCTTCGATCAGGCTCAGGAGGAGAAACCAGGTTGCTGATCGTTGTGTTGGCGACTTGTTCCATCGGGCCCGTCGAGTCGATAATGCTTTACTTAACTTTCTTCGCTCCAGCTTCGGCTGCGTGAGCGTTCTTAGAACAACGTAAAAGAAACTACCGGGACGATGGAGGTGTGGCTGTGCCCTGGAAAATCGTAGAAAGTCTGCTGCTGAACACCGAAGGAAAACCGCATCGGGTAAGAAACCGAGGCGCTTTGCACGCCATCCGTCCGTTTCGCGCGCGTCTCGCGAACGTACGACACCAGGAAGCGGCTGTCGACGCTATCGTACGAGTGAAAGCCTTCGCCTCTAGACCATAGGCCTCCTGCATTGATCGACCAGTGCTTGTTTATTTTGGCGTCCACCGTAAAGTTGGGACGAATTGTCTGTGCGATGGCAAATTCAGTGCCTTCGACTCTCCAAGCTCGAAGATATTCGCCAATGGCTGTGACTCTGAGGCTTTCTCCGAAACGCCGTTCCACCCCCGCGTACGTGCTGGTGGTGAAGTATTCGTGGATGGAGGGACGGAAGAGCAGATCGCGTCCTGTGTAGCCCGTCAAGAACGCGGTCTTCCCCCAAGGCCTCCCTAACCGAAATTCCAGCGTTCCAGAAAAGTCTCTGGAGTGTAGCGTCTGTTGCGTGAATGGCCCCGCTTCGCGAATGACGTTACCTGAAAATGAAAGCCAATTTCCGATCGGACTGCTGGAGACGTACAAAAATTGCCGGAACAGATTCTGATTCATGTCGACCGGAGCGAGCGTGTCTCTTCGAAGTGTGAACTGAAGTCCTGGTGTCACACTGAACCTCAGATTCCCCAATCGCAAAACGGGCGTTACGCCGAAGTTGAAGATCGTGTCGAGCGTATTCCTTTTCTGAATCAGAAGCTGGCTCGGAATCGAAATGGTTCCGTTTGCGTTGCGCTCTCCGACAAAACCACTGATGGTTGGCAGACCGCCAATATGCAGGTGATAGCGCGCGTCTGCAAATGTTTCGACGGAATGGCGAGGAGGAGGCAACAGAAGGCCGCCGTTTTGGAACCCACGAAGCCGTGCATCCAGCTGATAAATATTAGTGTCTTCAAAGATTGGCGCTACGTGAAATTGGGACCCCACTGCGAGGTTCTGTGTAATCTGGCGCCCTTCGTCCTCCGAAAGTTCAAACTCCGCATTGCGCGCGGACGGATCTTCTGGATCAATCTCGTTTGCCTGGGCGAAAGCCGAGAGCGCATGATAGCTGTCACCACGCTGACGGTAGACGTTTCCACGGGCAACGAGGTACGCGTAGTTTTGCTTGGCCTCAATATCATCGGTCGATTGAACGCTGGCAAGTGCTGCCTCAGCGTCACTCGTATTGCCCATCGCTAGAGACGCATTCGCGATCCCCACCGCAACCGTGACGTCCTCGGCTCCCAGGGACTGTGCACGCGCGAACAACTGCTGCGCGAGCGGAAACTGGTTGATCGACATCAGGATGTCGGCGGCCTCCAGATAATCCTCAGCCGTGACGATGTCTGGATCCGAAACACGAGCTTCCGCGAACCCCAGAGACACTTGCTGTTGGGCGTCTGCAGCCTTGTGCTGTTGAGCGAAAAATCTTCCCAAAGCCAGTCTGACGTGCAGGCGATCGGCATTTGAGAGGTCCAGCGCACGCGAATAGCGCTCCATCGCCTGATCGCGCTGCCCCAGAATTTGCAGCGCTCCCGCGGTGGCAAGTAGGGTACGGTAGTCAGTGTTCCCTTCGCCGCTTTCAGCCTTTCCAACTGCCTGAAGAGCACTCGGTGCATTGCCGAGTGTGGCGTACGACGTTGCCATTTGAGCGCTAGCCAGGTGGTTGTTGGGAGAGATCGTGAGTGCTTTTTGAAGAGAAGTGATGGACGCCTGATAGTCGCGGAGCCGAACTTGGGTTTCGGCAAGCGCCATGTAGATGTTGGCATCACCGGTCTGCGTCTTGAGGGCCTGCTGATATTCACCTTCCGCCTTCTCGAACATCGATCTCTGCCGGTAGGCTTCAGCTCTGGCAAGATGAATTGTTCCCGATTCGCCGAGTGATTTCTCGGCCAGATCGGCTTCCTTGAGGGCCGCTTGCGGCCGGCGCAACTGCAACAGTGAGTATGCCAATCCTAAATGCGCTTCACCATAGTCAGGGCGCAAAATCAGCGCCTTGCGAAAGTCCTGTTCTGCGTTGGTCGCCATACGCATGTCGTTCCACACGTAGCCCCGGTTCATGTAGCCAGTCGCCATGTTGGGATCGTTCTGAAGGGCCCGCGAAAATGCCTTGACGGCCTCTTGTTTCTGACCTTCGTGGGCAAGCACGTATCCTGCGATCAGCGGCAGGTCCTTATCCTTGGGAAGAACTGGCTGGAAACGACGAACAATCTCCATCGCTTCGTCATAACGATTCATGAAAAGCAGATCGTAAGCCAAATAAACGGGTGCTTCCGGATCACGCGGCAATTTCTGAATTACCTGGTATCCCAGTTTTGCGGACTCCTGATAGTTCCCCGTGATAGTCAGATAGCGTTCATGCTCACGCATGACCTCCGGGTTCGTCCTCTGCGTTTCGCTTGCGCGGTCTAGCCAGTACTTCGCGGTTGGTATTTGATGATCTTCGAGCGCTGCGTTCATCGCCCGCGCAATGATCAGAGGATTGTCCTTGGCCAAGGCGTAGGCATGCTCGTAATTAGCCTGTGCCGCTTTGAAATCCCGCGTGTCCGTTGCCAGGTCACCCATTGCAAGGTAGCCCACGTAGTCATTGGGATCCACGCGGTTCAGCTTGTTGAAGTATTCAGCGGCAGCTTGTGGGTCGCCCGATTCTCGCGCCAGATACCCTAGGGACTCGAGAGCTGGAGCATTCTGGGGGTCGACATCCAGCACCTTCACGTACATCTTCGCGGCATCTGCACCCCTCTTTGTGCTTCGCAGAAGATTGCCGTAGTTCAGCAGCACATTCACGTTCGAAGGTTGCAACTGGAGTGCCTCGTGAAAATCAGCTTCTGCTTCCGCATAGTCACCGGAATCGATGGCACTCGCGGCTTTTAATCGAAGAAACTCCGGCCTCTCCTGCCCTTGAATATCTAACTGGCTGAGCGCTGACCGGGCAGTCTCCGCTTGGCTGTCCGATTCCTCGGCCCGCCCCGCTTCGCGATATAACTGAGCAAGTTCCAAGCGCAGAGCGATCGGATACAACATACCTTCGGGCACCGACGCTGGCATCGCGCTCACAGCCGTCTGGTATTCGCGAATGGCGATGCCATTGTCATGAGCGCTGCGGGCGATCGAACCGCGGATTGCGTGAAGGCGATAATGGCTCGGAGCTGAAGCCTCAACTCGCTGCAGCAAGGGTTCGGCGCGACTCGCACGCTTTGCGTTTACCTGGGCCTGCGCAGCCGTCAGCTGTAGTTCGACTTCACTGGGCGCGGCGTTCGCTGCTTTTAGAAATATATCGGCAGCTTCAGCGCGTTTGCCTGAGAGTTCATATGTGTAGCCCAGTTCAGACAGATAAGAGGGCGCTTCGGACGGCAGGCTTTTTAGAGTACTGATCGCCAGGTCATACTGACCTGTGTCTCGGTAGTAGGCGGCTACGGACCGCACCACCTCTGAATCACGTGGCGCGCGGTTGCGGGCGCGCTCAAGTAGCTCCTTGGCTTTATTCTGGTCTCCAGCGCGCTGGTAAGCACGTGCCATCAACAGCTCGGTTCTGGCCGAGGGGCGGATGGCATCGGCTCGGCTTAGGTAAGCCAGAGCCAACTTCGGATCAGTGTTGAGCGTCAACTCACCCGCCAGCCGCAGATCGGCGTCGCTCGAGGGATTCGCGGCAAGAACGCGCTTAAGCATTTCCTCTGCTTCTTTTGAGCGCCCCATCTTCGCGTAGGTTTGCGCGAGACCGGAAAGGCCCTCTATCGATGAAGGGCGCGCCTGCAAGCCTCGAGTGTATGCATTAACCGAGGCTTGATAGTCTCCCGCCAATCGGGCCGCGTACGCATAGAGGAACCAGAGATCAGGATTCTGCGGTGCGGCCTTGGCAGCACGTGCAGCGTGCGCGGCTGCCGACCTGTTCTCATTTCGTTGCAAGGCTTCGCGCGCGGCGCGTGCTTCTCGTGCTACCTCAATACTCGATCCCCAGCCCATTCCTGAGTCGGACGATGGTTGATGTGGTTGTGCTTTTTGATGCTGGTGATTGGGTTGGCTATTGTCCGGAGACCCGACCTCGAAAGTCTGCGCCCACAGCGAAGTTGTGCCGCCGATGAATAGAAGCATCGCAAGGCACACAAATCTCCGCGACTTGTGAGGCAGGTAAACCAAGGGCCCGCGTTTGCAACCTCCTGAAGATTGGCGTCCAGCGTCTCTCTGATGCCCGGACTGTCGGCGGCGGTTGGACCGGATATCAGGCGAATCACGGAGATCTATCGAAGTCTCAGCGGTTTTTGATCCAACCCTACGGAGATGCTCCCGAATCCAATGATCGGTTTTACCGCTTTCCAAGGAGCCGTAGGCATTGACAACAACCAGAAGCTATCTGCAGCGGCCGATCCCGTTGTCGATGATTGTGCTCGTTGCGATCGTGATTCACGGGCCCCTGCTTCTGATGGAACTCCCCGCCACAACTTCTTACGACTGCAATCTGCATATTTTCTTCGGCTCCCACTACGCGCAGCACTGGTTCAATCCGTGGAATGAGAAGTGGTTCGCGGGATTCTCGCAGACAACCTATCCGCCCTTAACTCATCAATGGATCGCCTTGCTTGCGCACGTTGTCGGGCTCACAGAAGCGTTCATGTTGGTGCAGTTGATTGCGGTGATTCTGATTGCGGTCGGCACCTGGCGTTTCGCTCGGCTTTGGGTTGACGATGGGGCAGCGAGTTTAGCCGCACTTCTTTCCGTCTTTGCCGGCACAGTCTCCTTTCTCGTTTATTCGGCCGGCCAACTGCCGACAACGCTCTCCGCCCCGCTCTACCTGTTGGCGCTTCCCTATTTTTATGAGTGGTCCCGTTTGGGCTCGTGGCGGGCATTGCTCAAGGGGCTTGTGCTCGGGCTTGCGGCAGCCTCTGCCCACCACGTCACACTCTTGTTTGGATCGGTTCTGTTCGCGGCGCCCGTGCTCTGGCTTGCCTGGTCCGATGCGCGATCTGAAGAGAAAAGCGGATCTGCCGTTCTGGGCCGAGGGCTGGTGTTCGTTCTCTTAACGATTGTCGGCGTTGGGATTGTTCTTCTTCCCTACTGGATAGCGATCATCCGACACCCGATCGAACAGATGCCGATTCCCCACGGGAGCCGCTTGAACTATCTGATGAACTGGGTTCACGGCGTGAATTATTTCGTCGTTCCCTATGGAGCGATGATCCTTGCGCTGCCTTTCGTCGTTATCAAAGGTGCGTCAGTGCCGCGGCTCAGGATCTTGCTGATCGCGTTCTGGATCGCTTTCCTGTTGGGTCTGGGTGGCACGACGCCTCTGCCACGACTGCTCTTTGGCCGAGCTTTCGAGATTTTGACGTTTGAGCGTTTCACGCTTTGGGCGACGTTGTTGGCCTTGCCTATTGTGGGAGCTGTCGCGGAAGACATGGTCAAGCGATTCCGCGACGTCGGTGCGTTCGCCCTTGCCGCGGCAGCGGTATTCACTATGTCCCTAGCCCTCGGGTGGCTCAATTGGAGTCCCTTCCACACCAGCGGCGGCCTGAACGTTGATGCGGTCGTGAATTTCCTCAACCGTGACGGTCACGATCAATACCGGTACCTGACCTTGGGATTCGGTAACTCGATGTCTAAGGTCGCTACGTACTCAACCGCGACCAGCGTCGACGGCGAGTACAATTCGGCTCGGCTGTTGCCTGAGATGACGCGCTATGGTTCCGCTCAGCTCACAAGCGCAAAGTTCTTCGGCGCCGCGGGAATGGATTCTCTGCGAGAGATGTTGCAGCACGCCAACCGCTATGGATTGAAATTCATTTTTGTTCACGACCCGTACTACAATCCACTTCTCGTCTTCGCAGGATGGCGTCAGATTGAAACGTATGACTCAGGTGCCATCACAGCTTGGTCAAAAGACGACGTGCCTCCCGCTCGTAAAGTCACTTCCGACACGATGCCGACTCCTTGGGAAGGCTTGCTGTGGGGTACATTGCCGATCGGTAGCAGCATTCTCGCGATTCTCTTCGCATTGCTGCTGCCGGAGAAGGCATTTAAGCAAGCTCGCGTTGTAACGTTGCCATCGTATGTAGAGGAAAGGACCTACGCCGACGAGGTGCGCTCGTGAAACGTGGGCTCGCAATACTGATCGTGGTCCTGACTGCTGCTCTACTGGCGGCTGGCTGGCTGCAAGCTGGTGGCCTGAAAATTCAAGCTGAACGCAGCGGCCGCACTCCCGACGAAGCCGTCCGAGCGCTCATGGCGAGCATTCAAGCACGTGATTGGGATCGAGCCTACCGCGGGCTCGACCACTCCAATGACTTGCAGCAGGCGGATTTCGTTCGCGAGATTGCAGGCGCCGACGGGAGCTTGCGAACCTACTCGAATCTTCAAAGCTTCGACATCTGGCCAGTTCATGCGAGTGCTGGCCAAGCGATGCTTCGCGTGCGCTTGAACTGGTCCAGTGCCGTCGGCTCCCTGGCGGAGGTACGGGATCTTCAGGTCGTGCGCAGTGGAGATGCATGGAAAGTCGTTTGGCCCAGGCCGAACTTCGCTAAGGTTCCGTTGCACGTTCTCCCTGTTAACTATCTGCGCTGGGATGTTGTGGGAAGAAGATCCGATGATTGGGGCACCGCCACCGTTGATTCTCCCCAAGTGCGAATCCTCTCGATGAACGCCGTGGAGCGCCCCGACAGTGTTGTAGTCGTGGGAGAAGTCGAAAACGAGGATACGGTTCCAGCGTACCTCAATATCAGTGCCGCTCTTCTAAAGTCAGATGGTTCGGTGCTTGCGCAGCAAGACAGTTTTGATGCGATCTCTCATAGTTTGCTGCCCAAGCAAGTCTCGCCTTACCGAATTGACTTTCCCGGCGCCCGACTGAGCCAAGTGAAGAGTGTCAGGATCGACGCTCACCCCTTACTCATCCCAGCAAGCGCTGACCCAGTGATCTCGGTTGAGAACCAGTCCGTCAGCAAAGATGCCCTCGGGAGATCGATCTTAAAAGGCTCATTGGTCAATCAGAGCGGTCAAATTGTGAACATTGCCCAGGTTCTGGCGGTCTTCTACGATACGAGCGGCAAGGCCATTTGGGTCTCGGACGGGTACGTCGACCAGGCATTGCAACCCCAGGCTCCGGTTCCCTTCGCGGTAGACATTCCCGCAGATGTCGCCAACCGCATGCATGACTACCACGTTGCCGTGAATCACTACACTGCCCCGAGTGCATGATGCCCCTGCGTACTCCCCAATGGTGGTCTTACGGATTGTTCCTCGCGACTCTATCCACCTTCTTGAGCGCGCAAGAACCGGCTCTGCGCGTCCCAGCCACTGTATCCGCCGGTAGCC
The DNA here is from genome assembly GCA_035652655.1 of Terriglobales bacterium. Taxonomy (GTDB): domain Bacteria; phylum Acidobacteriota; class Terriglobia; order Terriglobales; family Acidobacteriaceae; genus Gp1-AA133. The sequence goes on along the minus strand of DASRDJ010000381.1, from coordinate 66,224 downwards.
CATTTGCCATCTCAGTTAGGGGCCAAGGTAGAGGTACGCTCTACCTTCTAGGACCGAGCCGCGCTCTGAGACGCGAAATCGAGTTTGGCAAAGACGCTTCGATTTCGGGCGATGATGTTTCGTCGTCGGGAATCTATCAAGTCGTGGTGTGTGCTGGGGGGAGTTGCGCAACGAAGAATCTAGAGGTGCGACCGGCTCCAGCTAAGCGCCTGGGCTTCTTGCTCCACCCTTCCAGGGTCCCGGTCTCGACACGCAACGCAGTGAACGCCACTGCCATCGCTTTTGACCAACACAGTAACGTGGTTCTCGCACCGGCAGACGTAACGTTTCGAATCTCACCCGCTGGGGAGAAACCAATCGAAAAAACTGTCCCTACGGTTCTTGGAATTGCTTCCTTTCAAATGGACTCGCGAGCGAGCCAAGGAACACTTGAGGTAAATGCGAAACTTGACGACACCACTGAGCCAAGGGTAATCCAGCAAGTTGCATCGGAAGCCTGTGGATTGCGAATGACAGCGGTTCCTGCCGGCACAACGATCACTCTGCAAACCGATCCGATTCGCGACTGCAAAGGCAATCCGCTCCCCGACGGTACGATCGTCTCGTTCACAAAGATAGACGGCGCCGGGAAGAGCACCGTTGATACGCCGATCAAGAAAGATCGCGCGGTCGCTCAATTCTCCGTTTCAGGCCCCGCTCGAATCTCTGTCGCCTGCGGAGTGGTTGTGGGAAACGAAATTGCTTGGGGAGGTCGACAGTGATTGCCCGGCCTCGCCATGTCGGTTGGTTCTTGCTGATGCTTGTCGGCATCGTCAGTGTCGCAATTTTCTGTCTGACGGTCGTAGTTTTCGCGGCGTCCGCGTTACCACGAGTGACTCTCTCCGCCGATTCTCTGGCGCCGCGACCAATCGAGGAACGTACCGGAGCGGCAGTGGCGCACGACTATGCGCAGGCCTGGCAAGATCTCGCGGTTTGCATGGATGCCAACCGCACCGATCTGCTGGACGACTATTTCGTGGGCGAGGCAAAACGTCGACTCGCGCTCCGTGTCGCGGAACAAAAGACCTCGAAACTCCGCACCCAGTACTCCGATGGTGGACACAAAGTTAAGGCGGTCTTCTACTCCCTGGACGGTGGGGAAATGCAACTCGAAGATCAGGCTCAATTGGAAGTTCGAGTGTTTGATGGCGACAAACTCATTTCCACGTCTACATCGACGCACAAGTATCTGGTCCTCATGACTCCGGGCAGCGACCGATGGTACGTAAGGTATCTGCAATCAGTGGGGGATAACGTTTTCTGATTGCGACATCGTCTCTTTCGAAAGAGCGTTATGCATTCATCAACCTTGACCGATGAGACTCTATCAACATACCTTGCTCTCGCTGCTGATCGCTGTCGCGGTTGCGCCGAACTCGTGTGACCACCGTTCTCGCGACCTTACCTTTCGAGATTTATCACGCGGCGATCAAAAACCCAAGGTAATCGCTGCCTTTCAGCCGTGGTTCGGCGACACCGATCATGTTCAAGTCGGCTACAACAGCAACGACCCTGCGGTAATTCGCAAGCAGATTCAGGAAGCGAAGGGTCTTGGCATCTACGCATTTGCTGTCGACTGGTATGGCGCGCGGCACCCCTTTCTCGATCGCAGCTACGCCCTCATCCAGCAGATGGCGAGCCAGGAACACTTTCACGTAGCGCTGATGTACGACGAAACGGAAGAAGACGACGGCCACGCGACCGAGGATGCTCTAGACGCCTTCTCGACTGCATACTCGAAATACATCGGACCGCAAGCGTCCGGGCGGGACGCCTACCTTCTATACAAAGGCCGCCCGGTAGTCTTTATCTTCCCAAAAAGAGGCAACACGGACTGGAAACAAGTCCGGGACATGGTGAGTCATTGGGAGTCCCCGCCACTCCTTATCTACAAGGACAATCCTCCGCCACAGTATTCGTCTGCCTTTGACGGCCAATACGCATGGGTGCATCCCGGGCCGAAAGGGTGGGCGACCGACGGAAGCGAATGGGGAGAAGACTATCTGCAAAACTTCTACAAGAAGATGCGCTCCAAGGGAAGCGATCAGATTACAGTTGGGACTGTCTGGCCTGGCTTCGATGACTCAAAAGCATCCTGGAGCCTTAATCGCCGTATCGACCAGCGCTGCGGCAAGACGCTACAAGACACGCTTCGGGTCTTTGCGGAAAACAACGACGCCGATCACCCGATGCCTTTTGTGATGATCGCAACTTGGAACGATTACGAAGAAGGTACAGCCATCGAGAATGGTCTCGCTCGTTGCGACCGTTCTCCACCGAAGGCCGAGGACAAAAGCATCCATGCCAAAAAGTGATTCTGAGAATCAGCAGACGCTTGAGATACTGGGCACAATTCTCCTGGCGTCCCAAGTGGGCGGCAATCAGGAGAAATTCGAAGATACCCTCGCGCATGTCCGTCGCCTCCCTACCCCGGCCGTCGAAAATCTATTGGATCGGTCGACGAACCAGCGCGTGCTGCGTCGCTCACTCGAAATCCTGGAACCTTACTTTGTTGCCGCTCGCCAGGGCGCATCCCAAGTGTTGCGGTCGAGGCTGCAGACAGAACGCGACCGTTCTCAAAACCTGCTTGCCATGTTGGACAAAATTTTGCGCTCCCTTCACAGGAAGGGTTATGTAGTACTAGCCATGAAGACGCTCGATCATTGGCCAGATACTGGAAGTGACGTAGACCTGCTGGCGTCTGGCGACGATCACGAGATATGCGCAGCGCTTGAAAAGGATTTCGGCGCCGTTCGCCAAACCCAGAGCTGGGGAGATCGCCTGGCCCATAAATTCAACTTCACTGTGCCCGGGCTCGGCGAGTTGGTAGAAATCCACATTGGTTGTCTAGGACAAACGGGCGAGCAGGAAAGACTTGCCGAGGGTGTGTTGTCGAGGCGAGTGAAAGCGCGATTCGGCGACTATACTCTCCCGATTCCGACCCAAGAGGACAGGATTATCATCGCCACGCTGCAGCGAATGTATCGCCACTACTACATTCGTCTGACGGATATCGTTAACATTTTTGGCGCGGTAAGACGTAACGCCATAAACTTCGAGAAACTGAAAGATCTCGCGTCCGAGAGTTCTGTGTGGCCGGGCGTGGCTACGCTGTTGACCATCGTCTGCGAACATGGTGTGCGTTTTGGTGGAGGATCTGTCTCTCTCCCGCCTCTGGTTACTGCGGCAACCAAATTCGTTTCTGATCGCACATATGTCGATCGCAAATTCGTGCGTGTGCCCCTCATGCCGGAGGCGGCGAACCTCTACATGCTGCAACTCGCAGAGAATGGGCGCAGCCGAAATATTCGAGCGGTGGCGCGCCTAGCCATCCTTCCGATTCTTGCGACCGCTGCATTTGTGTCCTTCCGATTTACGGGCAATGACAAGGGCATCTGGTAGCAAACCCTTTCCTCCGGCCAACACCTTACCGATACTGGAAGCTGGGTCTACAGTCTGTACTCTATCCAGCATTCAGCTGATCTTTCCTACACTCCCAAAGAGGCTACTTCGATGGAGCAGTTGACAAGGCGCTACGATTACCTCCAGGTTCCGATCAAATCTTTCCCGACTCCCTTGCGGCGGCCCGTGCCGCGTGGGCCGTCCTTCGGCGCGGGGATACCGGGTGGCTCCTGGGGAATAAAAGCTTCTCGGAAGCGCAGTGGCTATGTCTCATTTCTCCTCCATGTCATCGCCATCTCGGCTGTCTTGACGCTGCCTTCACTCGACAAACATGTTCAAACAGCAAAGCCACCACTTGAGCACGTAACGCTGATCGCTCCCTCGAAAGACGTTTACATGTTGCCTCCAGCACGCCAGGAAGCAGGTGGCGGGGGGGGCGGGGGTGATCGAAGCAAAATTCAAGCGCCTCAGGGACGATTGCCAAAGGTCAGCATGCAACAAATTACCCCGCCGGCCCTTGTGGTTCGGAACGAACATCCCAAGCTGGCGGTCGAGCCAACCGTTGTTGCCCCGCCAAAGGTCGCGATCGCATCGGCAACTGCGCCACATCTTGGCGATCCCGCGGCTCCCGCCATGCCCAGCCCTGCATTCTCAAATGGAACCGGCAGCGGTGGCGGCATCGGATCAGGCTCTGGGGGTGGCGTGGGAAAGGGCACCGGACCCGGGATCGGTGAAGGCCGCGGGGGCGGCATTGGGGGTGGTGTGTTTCGTGTGGGCGGAGGTGTGTTAGCCCCCAAACCGATTGAAACGCCCGACCCTCAGTACACCGAGGAAGCTCGTCGGGCAAAGCACGAGGGAACCTGTGTGCTTTCGATGATCGTCGGAGCCGATGGCAACCCGCGAGACATCCGCGTTCAGCGTGGACTGGGAATGGGTTTGGACCAAAAGGCAATTGAAGCGGTCAAACAATGGCGGTTTGATCCCGCAACGAAAGATGGCCGCGCGGTCGCAGTGCAGATCAGCGTCGAAGTCAGCTTTAAACTCTACTGACGGTTGGGTTGATCACAATCTTTCGAGGCGATAGTGTATTTGATGTGACTCTCCACCCAAGTTTTTCTCGCGGCCGTGTTTGCCACAAAGTCAGGGGTTCCTTTCGATCGTCGCTGCCGGTTGCCGCAGCTTTCTGTCTGCTGATTTCGCCCCAGACCTTCGGACAAGTTACTCCGCAGGCACCACCTCCGGGTCAACCGACGTCGGCTCAAGTTATTCAGTTCCTGGGCGAATCGATTGATTGGTATCGCCAGACACAACAGGAACAACGAATCGCCACCGAACCCGGTGATCTGGGCTTCTCGGCCGACAACCGCCGAATGGCAGACCAAATCGTCAAGTTGGCATTCGATTTTGCCCGACAACAAGAGCAACAGCTGGCCAAAGACGCAAAAGGCTCCGCTCCGAACCCGAGCGACATGGGATCGAGATATGAAAACCTAAGCCGGACCTCGGCGACTGCAGATTCGCTGGTACAGCAGACTCAAGCTGAATTGCAGGAGCTGAAGGACAAATTGGCGACGACGCCACCCGCCAAAAGACAGCAGCTCCAGACACAACTCGAAGAATTACAGAGTGAACTCGGACTTTTCCAAGCCCGTCAGCAAGCTCTTCACAGCATATTGGAATTTGTGGGGGGCACGTCGAAAGGTGGAGGCACCACCTTACGCTCGCAGATTGACGAACTGGCACACGCAGTGCCGTCTGCGATCAGCGGCTCTTCTGCAAGCGAAGCTGTGACACCTGCAGAAACGACCTCCCCCAGCAGAACGAACGCAGCAGGTACTAGGGCGATACCCACAGGTATGTGGGCTCTCGCAGCGGATCTTTTCCGACTGTCCAGCAAGCGCAGCCTGCTATCCAGCAGCTTGCGAGCAACCCGCGATCTAGAACAAACCTCGACTCAATTGCGAGCACCCCTTGTTGCCCAACTCAGGCAACTCATACAAGCGGGAGACCAACTGACGAAACAGGCAGACACCAGCGATCAAAGCGGCCTCGCGCAGGAAAAAGAAGCGCTCGACAAACTTACGGTCCAGTTCAAACAGGTTTCAGGGTTGCTTTCGTCGCTGGGAAAGCAATCCATTCTTCTTGACCTCTACAAAAGAAGCGTAACGAATTGGCAGGGAGAGGTCACGATTGAATTTAAAGAGCGCCTGAAGGGACTACTGCTAAGAGTTTTCGGATTGGTTGTCGCACTGGGAGCGGTTTTCTTGATTGGTGAGTTCTGGCGGCGCGCAATCTTCCGCTACGTTCATGACACACGACGGCGTTATCAGTTCATGCTGATGCGCAAGGTCATCCTCTGGTGCGGTGTCGGGATCGTGCTCCTTTTTGCTTTCGTCACTGAACTGGGAGCGGTCGCTACGTTCGCCGGGTTGATCACCGCTGGAGTGGCGGTCGCGCTTCAGAACGTAATCGTCTCGATTGTCGGCTACTTCTTCTTGATCGGTAAGTACGGGATCCGAATCGGAGACCGCGTACAAGTTGGTTCAGTCACGGGGGAAGTTGTCGACATCGGGCTGGTACGCTTTCATCTGATGGAATTGAGCGGGGGAGTCGCGGACTCGGAACCGACTGGACGAATCGTCGCCTTCTCGAATTCAGTGGTCTTCCAGGCGACCGGCGGATTGTTCAAACAGATACCTGGGACGACTTTTGCATGGCGCGAAGTGACCTTGCGTTTCAGTTCTGATAGTGACTACCGGCAAATCCGCGAGCGACTGCAGCAAGCGATCGATCGGGCCTTTAGCGATTACAAGGACTCTCTTGAAGGGCAGCGCAGGCAGATGGAACTCAGCGTCACCTCTATTCCCAGTACCGAGCTTAAAGCCAGGGCGCACGCTCGCTTTACGACATCGGCAACCGAAGTGAGTGTTCGATATCCTGTCGTCGCCGAAAAGTCCGCGGAAATTGACGAGCGCATCATGTCTGAAATTTTCGCGGCGATAGGACATGACCCTAAACTCAAATTGCTAGATTCTCAAATTTCCTCCGTGAAAACCCCTGCCTGAGGAAGCGTCAGGGATGCTCGTTGACCCCACGTCAGTTGGAGCGTCCTGCAGTTCCACCTCTCACCTACCGGCATTACTGTAAACGTGTCACGGGTACCCAGCCCCGAAAACTAGAGTGTTTGACTGATCGACCTCCAGTTCGACCACTTCTACCATCGTTTGGAAAGGCTCGGATGCGCATGAGTGTGCGCGTTGAATTTCCCGACCTATGAAAAAGGGGGCGTACATGACTTTTGAAACTGGACTTCTCAACGGCAAGCGCAATATCACACTTCTGGCACTGGTTGCAGCCATTTCGATCGGCGTTGCGTGCACTTCAACAAACAGGGCAAGCACCGACTACAAAGCGAACGTCAAGGCGGCCCTTGAACAAGCTGACCTGAAGGACGTCAGCGTGGCCGAGGATGACGCAAAAAACACCATCACACTCGGTGGCACCTTACATACTGAGGATGCAAAGAATCGCGCTGCAAGTGTTGCTCAAGCGAACGCTGGTCCGAGAATTGTCGCCAACGAAATCAGTGTGGAGCCGGTCGGTAACGAGCGAGACGCTCGCAAGATCGAGTCGAACGTCGACGACGGAATCGAAAGCAACTACAAAGCAGTTCTTATCTCCAAGGGTTTGGACAAGGAACACATTCGCTACGACGCCAAGAACGGCGTGTTGACCTTGAAGGGCTCTGTAAAGAGCTCCGATCAACGGCAAGCAGCCCAGGAACTGGCAAAAAATACCCCGAATGTCCAGCAAGTGGTAAACGAGATTCAGGTCCAGCGATAGATTAATCTTTAGGGAGCGGAGCGATTGAATTTGCTCCGCTTTTTTGTTTTTGGCTCAAACACCTCTCAGACGTCAAATACTCTGAATGCGGCAGCGGGCTGACGAGTCTGAAGGAGGGTGATGGCTACGTTTCGCACAGGAACACCAGCCAACGTTTGGCCTTCCAATGTTCCGTGATGCGCGTGACCGTGCACGACCAAATCAGCGCCGTGACGGTCAATCACTTCCGCGAGTCGAGAGGTTCCCATGAAGGCCAGAATCTCCGGGTTTTCTCCTTGCACGGTCGCCGCAATCGGAGAATAGTGCAAAACCACAACTCTCTTGGGCGTGCGCAATTGCGACAATCCACGTTCGAGTTTTAATGACTCTTCGATCGAAGCATGCACGAAAGCCTTGATCTCAGGCTCTCCAAAAGCGGTCAGAACCCCACGACCGAAACCCCCGACGAAACCCTTCGTCCCGGCAAACCCAACGCCGTCACGTTCGTAAGCACTGCCGTCCAGCACCTTAATCCCTGCCGCTGACATCATCTTCATGAGCTCTTGTTCCTGGCCACTCTCGTAGTCGTGGTTTCCAAGCACTGCAATCGTAGGGACCCGCAGGCGAACGAGTGCATTGATGAGAGGTTCCATTTCCGATGGTTGACCGTAATTCGTGAGATCGCCAGCGAGCACCAGGACATCCGCCTGGTCGCGCACATTACTCAGTTGGTCGCGCAGGGCGGCTTGGTTGGCAGGCGAGAAATGCAGATCAGCTGTGGCCGCAACTCTCATTCATCAAATCAGGCGCACTTTAGAATGTGGGCGGCTGCCTGTGCCCGGATTAATCTTTGAACGACGGGCGCGTTGCTCGAACACGAGATTGTCCAAGCCCCACTCCTCAACATCAATCGCAAACATCGCATCGTCGATCAAAGTGCCCCGAAATCGCGCCGTGGAATCGGAACGCCTCAGGTCTGCAGCCAAGCGCCCCATTAGATCGTCCCACAATGTAAGTGGCACGTACTTTGTATGGGCTGGATAGACATATTTGAATAGAAGCAGAGACCAAAGCACGAGTTCCCAATGCTCACCTGCGAGTTGCAGGATCCGCCCCCAGTCCAGTTTTCCTTGTGCTGCGAAAATGAGATGAGCGATGTCGGCACCGTCAAAACGCTCGCGCCGAGTTACAAAGAGCTTCGACGCCAACGTCTCCTCTGGCGCCAGTACTCTAGATGAGACCCCACAGATCTCTGCTGGGCAAGCACGATCGATCCAAGAATCATCGACCACAAGGACGCCGTTACTCATGCCAGTAATGAAATCGACAAAGTAGCGGTCCCTGTGGACCTTAGCGAGCCAAAACGGATCACAAACTTCGTATCGGAAGCCGCTCTTTCCGAAGACAGGCAAAATCTCTGAGGCAGTCTCGGCGGTAAGAAAAATGTCGAGATCTTTTGTATAGCGACATATTCCCGTGTGGTGGCGAAGCGCGAACGCTCCCGCAACCGCGTACGAGCACTTCCTTGTCTCAAGCAGAAGTAAGACTTCTTTGAAAAGTGCGGCCTGCCCACCTGGGAGACGCCGAGGCTTGGAGGTGGTCGGGGAGACCTGACTCTCGGGCTTTGGGGTCGCGGTGCAATCTTTCATGGCAGATCCGCCAGTTGCGCACGACAAACAGCGACTTCTCCAGACACGAGCCCGATGAAAATCCGGGTTTAAGATCGCTTGAAGTATTGCACCGCGCGCTCATGCTTCTCGGCGGCATTCCTCGTTCGAAATGTTCCTAGGTTTCGGCGTTTTCCGGTCTTCGGATCCTTCTTGCGTGAGTACAGGCGGTAGCCACCCGACGCCAGCTTTCGAATCATCGCCCCCCCCGCCCCGAGAGCTCTACATTCTTGTGATTCTGATGTAACGACGAATGTCTGGCATAGAACCCGCAAGCACGTAGGCTGCGAACACGAGACCGGCGGTTCCAACGATGTTTCGAACTGCAACGAGCGTGGATTTCACAGTAGACTCCTTTATGTCCCTTTACACTGTAGTAAGTCACCCCAGAAGGGGCCATCGAGCAAGCACTGTAGAAATCTCGATACGCGATACTACCTTTGTGGGAGGCGGGAATAGTCTTGCCCGAACCGCCAGCAACTTTCTGATAGGTGCATTACTGCGGGGCGCAATCAGGCGGCGTACACGCCTGATCGGCATATTTCAGCCGCTTCCAATCGGTCGCCGGCCCCTACCTTCTGTAATACGCGGTGAACGTGGTTTTTCACAGTCTGGTCCGAGAGGTTAAGTTGGGCTGCGATCTCTTTGTTGGTCAAGCCTCGGCCCATCATTTCCACGAGCTGTTGTTCCCGACGTGTTAGCCCAAAAGGATGTCGAGCCAAAAGGCACGTAGCGTCCATTTGCGGAGCAGCTACGTGTTCGAAAAGGACTCGGCAAAGGGTCGGGGGACATACCGCTTCATTTTTGGCGACGGAGCGAACGGCGGCAGCCACGTCCACGGACGACGCATCCTTGAGGATGTATCCAAGAACTCCAGCCCGCACCGCCCGTAAAAACGTTGAAGGATCAGACTCCATCCCGATCAGCAGAACCCTCAACTCCGGGAGTTGTTTACGCAGCTCAGGAATTAGCTGCAAATCGGTGAACAAGTTCAGTCCGGCATCGGACAAAAGTACTCGAGCGCGAGTGACGGCAACTTCTTTGACAAGTTGGGGAGAAAAGGGCGCAGCCCCTACAAGGGATAGGTCGGATTTTTCGCCGAAGATCCGCATGAGGGCTTCACGCAGGAGGCGGTTTTCAGTGAGCAGAAAGACATCGATCCTCTGTGACATCATGCACCCTTACATCGAGAAATCTGAACGCAGTGTAAGCAGGGATAGCTACCCGATGCTTGACCCACTGCATGCAAATCGCATCACCCGATTGGACTACTTTGGGGTGATAAATGTTGTCTGCGCCGATGAGAAACAGCGGCATCGGCATATTTTTGTCCCGCGCGGGGATGCCACAACGTTAAACAGTGGTACGGGATGTGGACGCAATTATGCTATCCACTCTTCATTCGCATCCATACCGTGCTTTCTGTACGACCTTCGTGTTTTCGCTTACTTTAACTTGGAACATCACTTCAAGCCCGACAAGATGCGTAATAGCAGCACCCACCGACGGGCGTTTGTAGTCATCAGAAAGTTTTCTCTCACGTGCTCACGGCCATTTTTACCAAGCTGTGCTCCGAATTCGGGATGGGTGAGTAGGTAGCGGATCTGATAAGCGCAGCCTTCCACCGAATGGACCAGCACTCCGGTATGCTTATCGATAATTTGGGTCGGAATTCCGCCCACTGCACTCGCGATCGTGGGTTTGGATTTCCAGAGTGCCTCGGTAACGGTCAACCCAAATCCCTCTTTCAGCGATTTCTGGATCACGATTGTTGATGCTCGCTGGAGAGCGTTAATCTCGAGCGCGGACCAGGGAGGAAGTTCGAGGATGATGACATCGGGATCCTCAGAGGCTGCATCTTGGACTTCCTTCAGGACCACGGCCCCTTCGGGATCGTCCGAAGCACCCCCGCCCGCTAGCACCAGTTGGAAATCGACGTATTTCTTGGCCATTTTGTACGCCTGGATCACGCCCAGTGGATCCTTTAACCGATCAAAGCGGGAGATCTGAGTCACAATAGGCCGCGAACGATCGACGCCGAAGTTATCGCAAACCGCCTGCACATAGCTGTCATCCAATTCTTTATTTTTTTCCGACAGCGGATCGATGCACGGATAGAAGAGAGCTTGCGGAATCGCAAGTTGACGGGCAAACGCCGGCGATGAAAAAACTGCGGCATCATAACGCTCTACCATCGGCTGCAGGAATTTCCAGACATCTTCGTTTGGGTGCGACAAGTCAATATGGCACCGCCAGACCCATTTCGACGGGCCCAGGTTTTTGGACTCGATCAGGCCTGCCGGCTGTGGATCGTGGATCACCACGAAATCCTCGTCAAACCTCATTCGTTGCCGATTCTGTTCGGTATGCGACATGAACACGTCACGCGCTTGCTGGGTCAAAGTGAACGCTGCTCCGTGTAGTGCGTTGTGAAATCCCTTGGTTACCTCAAAGAAGTCATTGCCGCCAGTAATGACCTCCCACCCCGTTTTCACTCCGAGCTCATCCAAGAGCGGCACCAACCGGTTGAGCATCTCCGCAACTCCACCGCCCACGGCAGTGGAGTTCACCATCTTCACGCGCTTGCCCTGCAACGGCTGCGATACAAAGCGTAGTTCATCGAGTTGCGACTTGCCGATGATCGGTTCGTAGTCGGCAAGCTTGGGCGCTGGCGGAGCTGGAGGTGGTGTATCGGAGATCTTGGGTTTACGCCGTGCTGGCACAGCAGGGGACGCGGACTGCGTCGGCGCCTCGGTCATGGTTTCTGCTCCTGACGCCTGCGCTGAAGCCAAACGATTCGGGTCGTGCATTCGATCCCCTCCTTGCTAATAACTTAGGCTTGCTGAACTGCGCTGTGCAGGATTTGTATGATCTTTCGTCGAACGCCTTCGAGGGTGGATGTATAGATATCAATCTGATCTAGCCGCTTCGCCTCCTTTGAAATGCCCAGGTCGCGGCTCAGCCAGATCGAGAAATCATTGGACTCCAGCTTCCGTCGCAACCTGGCTTCGATGAAGTGATAATGGATTGAGTGAAGGCTGACGGCTCGGAGGCCTTCGATAAATTCCGGCAAGGTTGACGCTTGGCGCTGCGGAGGTAGAACGATTGTTCTGGAAGAACAGAAATAGAACGGAGCTCCCGCCTCGCGCTGCTGTGATTTGGGATTTTGTTCCCCGTAGTCCTCTACGATTTCTGTAAGGCGCGAACGCAGGGTCGCAAGCGAGGTAAATTCGCGCACATCAAGACTTGCCAGCCTCTCTCCAAGCCCGACCTCACCCAACTCGACATAAGCCCAATGGGCAAAGTCGTTCGAGAAGCCTTCTTTAATGAAATGGTGTTCTTCCAGCGTACGGAATGTGTGTTGAAAGATCGATTCCTCGGGACAACTGCGCAGAGCACGGGCGAGTTCTCCGATGTTGCAGGCCCGCTCCTTCTCGATAAAAAGAAGATGAGCTGCGGATTTGAATTCAAACGGATCGGCTGCCCGACGAGACGCTTCAATCGCCATATCGCTCTCCTGGCTGTGATCGGCTCTATGATTTTGGTAAAGAAGTGGGATGCAGGCAATCCGCCTACGGTTTTATACATACTTGTTTGAAGATCACTAAGGTTTTGACTGGATGCCTAATATTCGCCGCACCCGCTCTCATGAAGGAGCCTCTCCATGGTGGATGTGAGTCAGATCTTGCGGCTTCGAGCGAAGCACTTTTGTCTGTGAATTTGGCATTCACAACGAACCCCAAAATCAAGCGGAGGCTCAGCTGACTGTGGCAACGGTCCAATCTCAGACTCAGGATCAAAGTGCCGTTTCAACGGACCTGGCCGGCATGCCTCGCAACCCGTTGGGTGCGACATGGCGTGATGGGTTCTGTGACTTCACGATCTGGGCCCCCTTTGCGGAGGAGGTAGAGGTGCAGTTGGTTCGAGAGAATCGGTCGTTCAAACTCCATCCAATCGGACAGGGATACTTCAGTGGTCGTGCCCCTGACATCGGGCTCGATTCGCGCTACTTCATCAGTCTCGACAACAAACCTGAGCGCGGAGATCCCGCTTCCCGTTTTCAACCCGAAGGCGTTTTTGGTCCCTCGAGCATCGTCGATACGTCGGCTTTTTCCTGGGACGACCACGAGTGGCGCGGTATTGAATTGAAAGACTATGTTCTGTTTGAGCTTCACACTGGTGTCTATACCCCTTCCGGCACTTTCGACGAACTGCGCGAACGAATTGGCTACCTGAAGGCACTGGGCGTCACCGCAATTGAGATCATGCCGGTGGCGCAGTTTTCCGGGACCAGAAACTGGGGGTACGATGGCGTTTTTCCCTTTGCTGTTCAGAACAGCTACGGGGGGCCACAAGGGCTGCAGAAGTTCATAAATGCTTGCCACAGCGAAGGGCTCGCGGTAGTGCTCGACGTCGTGTACAACCACCTGGGTCCGGAAGGAAATTTCCTGGGCGAGTTCGGACCATACTTCACGGATCGATACAAGACACCTTGGGGCCAAGCTATCAACTTCGACGGCCCGCAGAGTGACCAGGTCGTCCGGTATTTCCTGGAGAATGCCCTCTACTGGTTAGAAGAGTTTCATGTGGACGCGCTTCGCTTGGATGCGATCCACGGCATTTTTGATCGGAATGCAAGACCCTTTTTGTCATTGTTAAGCAAGGCCGTTGCAGATGTTGCGCGCCGTTGCGCACGACAGGTTTACTTGATTGCCGAATCTGACCTCAATGACCCAGCTTATGTGAGAGAGCCTAAGGACGGAGGTTACGGGCTACACGCCCAGTGGAATGACGATTTCCACCATGCTCTCCATGCTCTCCAAACAGGCGAACGAACGCGGTACTACTGCGACTTCGGATCTCTGACTCACCTGCAGAGCGCATTTCAGCAGGGATACGTCTATTCAGGGCAGTACTCAGCATTCCGTAGGCAGCGTCACGGTGCCCCGCCCACCGATCTGAAGCGTTCCCAGTTGATCGTTTTTTCTCAAAACCATGATCAAGTCGGGAATCGAGGCTGGGGAGAACGAAACAGCCAACTGCTTGGATTCGAAGCGCAAAAGCTCTCCGCTGGAACTGTATTGCTCTCGCCCTTCATTCCATTGCTTTTCATGGGAGAGGAGTACGGCGAAACGGCACCGTTCCTCTATTTCACCGACCATTCCGACCACGGGTTGGGTAAAGCCGTCCGTGACGGACGCAGAGCAGAGTTTGCGGGGTTCCATGGAGATCAAGAAGTACCTGACCCGCAGAATCATTCTACGTTTCTAAGGTCAAAGCTCAATCACTCGCTCTCGACGAAGAGTAACCACGCGATCCTGTTGGACTTTTACAAAGCAGTCCTGCGCTTGCGCAAGGGTCATTCAGCATTTGAAGGTTTGGACGCTGCGAATATCGAATGCTCAGTCGCCGGAAAATGCCTGACTGTGCTCCGCTCCAGCAAAGGACAGGAGTCAGTGATGATCTTCAACTTCGGGGACCAGCCAGCGCCATACTCACTCCCGGCCCCGATTGGTTCTTGGAACAAGATTGTAGATTCGGCTGAGACCAGATGGGCAGGGCCCGGCAGCGACGTGCCAATTGAAATCTCCCAGTCCTCGGAACTCAAACTGACACTTCAACCTCGTAGCTTTTGCGTGTTTGCAGAAAGAACCACCGCGCAAGAGGCAGCAGACGTCGACTCGGTGGGCCTCTGCGACCAAAAACATGAGTGAACTCAGGATTCCAGTTTCGACCTATAGGCTGCAGTTCAGCCATCAACTTCGATTCAACGATGCCAAAGCCCTGGTGCCTTATTTACACAAACTCGGCATAACCGATGTGTATGCCTCGCCCCTCCTGCAGGCACGCCGCGGCAGCTTGCACGGATACGATGTGGCGGACCCTTCTCACTTGAATCCTGAACTCGGAACCGACGAAGAATTCGACGCCTTAGTAGCGGAACTGCAAATCCATGGGATGGGACTCATTCTGGATATCGTGCCGAATCACATGGCAGCCAGCAGTGAAAACCCGTGGTGGATGGACGTGTTAGAGGACGGCCCGCGCTCGGCGTTCGCTTCACATTTTGAAGTCGACTGGCATCCTCCGAGCCGAGCTCTTGAGAATCGCGTATTGCTGCCCATCTTGGGGAAGACGTATGCCCAGACGCTCGAAGAACGAGAGCTGCGGCTCACCTACACGCGAGAAGGATTCTTTCTGCATTACTTCGACTTTACATTGCCTATTGCTACCCGTTCCTACAATCGGCTGCTCAACTATCGCCAGGACCGACTAGCAAGAATCACCGGGACCGATGCCCCGACCTGGCAGGAATTCGAGGGAATTCAGGCAGCCATACGCCAGATTCCGTCACCGGGAGGAACACCAACCGAGGCGGCCGGCGAAAGACGTCAACACCGCGAAGCGGTGAAGGAACGATTGTGGCAGCTCTACACAACCTCGGGGGAAGTAAGGCGTTTTCTCAACGGAAACGTACGGCTGTTTAATGGCCGGAAGGGCGTTGCCGCGTCCTTTCTCCTGCTGGACCAACTCTTGTCGGACCAGGCCTATGTGCTCGCGTTCTGGCAAACAGCGAATCAGGAGATCAACTACCGTCGCTTCTTTACCATCAGTGATCTCGTGGGCTTGCGGGTTGAAGATCCCATAACCTTTGAAGCGGTTCATGCCATTGCCTTGCGACTGGCCAGCAAAGGCATGGTCAACGGCTTGCGAGTGGATCACATCGATGGCCTGCGCGACCCACTTGGTTATCTTAGACGCTTGCAGGAGCGGGCGCATCCCGAAGCCGGTTCCCGCGGCAGAGATCTTTATCTTGTGGTCGAAAAGATTCTTTCCGAAGGCGAAGGCCTGCCAACCGAGTGGCCGGTGCACGGAACGACAGGCTACGATTTTCTCAACGCCGTAAACGGCCTGTTTGTTGACGCAAAAAACCTGCCCGAGCTTGAGGGCATCTACGCAGATTTCATCAACGAGAGAATCAATTTCTCAGACTTGGCGTACCGAAAGAAGAAGCAGGTGATGGACAGCCTGCTGGCAGTCGAGATGCGTACGCTCGGCCGCTATCTTGGAATTTTAGCGGCTCAAGATCGATACGCGCGAGAGCTTCCCCGTCACGAACTTACGCGTGCGCTCGTGGAAGCTACCGCCTGCCTCCCGCATTACAGATCCTACATCCGTGGCTTTGAAGTTAAAACTCAAGACAGGTTGCCCATCGAAAGAGCACTCCGGGAAGCACACCAGAGGAACACGAAAATTGATCCCGCCTGCTTCGCGTTTTTGCGGGAAGTGCTTCTGTTGCTACCCAGACCTCACTTGCTCCCAGAGCAGCGGGAGTCGCGCCTCGCTTTCGTGATGGCTTGGCAGCAGTTCACGGGTCCGATTACGGCTAAGGGCGTGGAAGATTCCGCCCTCTATGTGTACAACCGTCTGGTCTCGCTGAACGAAGTCGGATCTACCCCGCAGTGTGCCGATGTCTCCTTGGCAGGGTTTCATGCATTCTTGCAGAAGAGGCATCAAAAGTGGCCGTTTGGAATGAACGCGACCATGACGCATGATGCCAAACGAGCGGAGGATGTGAGAACCAGGATCAGTGTGCTTTCAGAAATACCGAATGAATGGAAGCGCTGCTTGAACAACTGGCGTCAATGGAACGAACCGAAGTGCCGTGAGGTGAACGGTGTTCGCGTTCCGGAGAGAAACGAAGAGACCCTCCTGTACCAGACGCTGATTGGGTCGTGGCCAGTCGGCGAGCCAGTGTGCGCCTGTTATACCCGACGCATTCAGGATTTCATGGTCAAAGCGGTACGTGAGGCAATGGTCCATACCCGCTGGACAGTTCCGAATCTCGATCACGAAAACGCTCTTGTGGACTTCATCGAAAACACCCTCCGGGATACGCCGGATAACAGATTTTTAAACGACCTGCGGCGCTTCGCCGACAGGGTTGCCTACCACGGTGCTCTTAACAGTCTTTCACAGCTTGTGGTTAAGGTCGCATCCCCCGGCGTGGCAGACTTTTACCAGGGTTCGGAATTGTGGGATTTGCGTCTGGTCGACCCTGACAACCGTCAAGCCGTCGACTTCAAAACTCTGGGAAAACTTCTCGGCTCTCAAAACCGCAAAGAGGAATCGCCGCCTGATTTGCTGCGTTGCTGGCGAAATGGCCGAATCAAGATGCACGTGACTCAACGCGGGTTGCAATTCAGGCAAGGCAACGGTTCGCTGCTTTTGAAGGGTGTTTATTTACCCCTGCAGGTGACGGGCGCGCATCGGGACGGTGTCATCGCGTTCGGTCGCAGGTACCGGGGGGACTGGGCGGTGGTTGTTGCTCCACGATTCACAGTTGGCCTTAGAGGGCGGGATTCCGGCTCATTGGCCGCTCGAGGCTGGAAAGACACCAGCGTCTCATTCCCCAAGGAAAGTCCAAGGCAGTGGACCAACACCCTTAACGGTGAACAGATAAGACTCCGCGAAACCGGTGACATTAAACTGGAAGAACTTTTCGAAAACTTCCCCGTCAGCTTGCTCTCAAATCAAGCCGCCAACGACAGCTAAAGCTAAAACGTGAAACGATCTCCCGGGGGCTACCCTCGGCTTGTTTTGTGGTAGCTACCGGAGACTCTGTATGGACATCCTTCCAACTGCAGGCCGAGAATGAGGGAAATGTGCATTTAAGGCTTAATTATGCGTAGAGCGACCCTAGGATTGACTATTGCTGCTGCGATGTTATCGAGTTCGGCGGTTCATGCGCAGTCAGGACACAAAACACCTTCCTTAACAGAAATCACGCCGCGTTCGGAATCTTCATCTTTGTTGTTAGGTCGTTCAGAAATGCAGGCTCCCAAACCCATTCCCGTCATTCGCCCATTGCGCTTTCAAGAGATCCCAGCAAGTCCCGAGGGAAAGCGCGGCGTTGAAAAACAAGCTTTGGATAGCTTGCCGGCGGGAGGGGGAACCGAGAAAGCGAGCGAGCCTGCCTTGTTGGTTATGCCCCAAACTAACGTCGCTCAATAGAAATTCTCCCTAATGGACCAGAAGGTCCAGTTCATTGTTTGGGCACAGTTTCCTTCGGATCAGCTTCGATCTTCACTTCAACCTGCGCGCCCTTTTTAAGGCTCACTTCTTCGCCATTCTTGTCGATCAGCGCATTTTCTATGCGAATCTCTTTATAGAGGTCATCCGCTCCTTGCACGGCAATTTCGGCTTTTTCCGGCTGCCCTGAATAGGAGGATTTGATGATTTTCTGAACCGTACCTGGTCGAGTCGTGCTCACTTTTTCGGTCATGACCTCTCCTGAGCCTTGTTGTCCCAACGCGTCGGATGGGACAGCTACGCAAACTGATCAAAATTGGGATTTGAAGGAAATGGGAGCAACTCCGAACATAGGGTCAGGAAAGCCCTTATTCAATACAGTAATCCACTGAGGCCGTCACTCAAGGAGATTCTTTGAAGCAGGCTACTACCGGTGGGGCGCCACTTCATCCGTTGCCGTATCGGGATCGCAGCCGGTTACAGCCTACACCCGATTGCACGTACCTATCGGTCATTCGAGGATTACGGCACCGTGGCGAAAAGGATCATGGTCGTCGATGATAACCCCGCCATCCGCAAGATCTTTCGTAACATCCTCGAATTCGACAGGGACTGGGTAGTCTGTGGTGAGGGCGTAGATGGGCGCGACGGAGTGGAAAAAGCTAAAGCGCTTTGTCCCGACCTCATCGTACTGGACGTGTCTATGCCCGTGATGAATGGGTTGGAGGCTGCGCGGATCCTTCACCAGATCATGCCGAACGTGCCAGTGATTTTGTGCTCTCTCCACACCGACAGAGTATTGGAATTGGAAGCGATGGGAGCAGGAGTTACGGCGGTATTTTCGAAGGCAGAAAACATGCAAACTCTGATCAGCAAAGCCCGGGAATTACTGAACACTGCATGAGCGAATCTCATGGCCTCCAGTCTGGAAACTTCAAAACTTCTCTCTTCAGAGAGAGCAATGTATTCGAGGCGTCATGCAAGGCATTTCTTTCCGCGTTCGCACCGCCGTCTTCGCCAAGAATTTGAAGTCTTCGGAATATTATGGACTCGGCCTCGGCAATCTTGGCTCGGAGCTTTTCGGGATCCAACTCCAAGGTTGCTTCCTGCACGATAGCCTGCCACTCGAATTTGTTTGGCTCGGAAACAGGACGCTCCACCTGCTGCTCCTTCATTTCGAGCGGAAGTCGAGAGCGGACAGCTTCGCCCTCAGGATAATTTAAGGGTAGCATCCCCTCTGGAGCGTCCGCCCCCAAGTGTGCGAGCGGTGCGGCGGAGGGAACAACAATTACTATTTAAGCGCATCTCTCAGAAATGGATAACGAGCGGCCAGTTCAAGAACCCTGACTCGCATTTCGCCTTCATCCTCCGCAATCAGAGATTGCAGCAGACATGACAATTCCTGCAGTTTCGAAAAGTCCTTCTCAACAGATAGCTCCCGGCAGATCCTCCGAATCAGCACGGCGTCGTACAAATCGCACGCTCCCGCGATGGCCCACACACATTGCACAATCGAAATTGTGGATTCAATCGGGTTGTTCTTGTAACGGCGGTTCGACGACAGCCAAGCCGTCGACTGCAATCTTTTTCAGCAGCAAGACCTGGCCATCACCCCGATTCGCAATCAAGTCCCTTTAGGATGAGCGGGTTTAAAGAAGCTAGCTTTTGGCATTCGAAATGCCCGTAGGGGTCAGACATTAGTTGCGGGCGAGGTGAAGAAAATGATGAATTGCCAACCCTGGCTCCATACAAATATTGTCGGGCTTAAGAAAGCGGTGCTGTGCGCAAATTGTGAGGTAATCAGCGAGGGACTCAATGGACATTGCGCCGCTTGTGGCAGCGAAGCCCTTCTTCGACTGCATGAACTGCTCGGAGGCACGGCCGAAGCCGAGCTTAACAACAGCTATGAAGTCAGGCAGATATTGAGAGAACGCGTGTCGGACAGCTTCTCTTTCGCAGCCTGAAGCTTGTCGCGGAAGGTTGACTTAGCGCTTGGTGTCCCAATCCTCTCGTTGAAAGAAGAAACGGTTGTGAAGAATTGCGTCCACGCCTTTAACTATTTCCCGGCCTCTGCTCTTTGTAATCGCCCCCTTGAATCCCACTTCGATGGCTGCCTCGACAAGCTGCTCTGACATTTCCTGAACGCTGATCAAGAGCAAAGGAAGTTTAGGATTCAAGTGCGAGATCGCCCGAGCGGCTTCGATGCCGTTTTTTTGTGGCATTCCTAAGTCCAAGATTGCGAGATCAGGCGTGTTACGTGCCACTTGCTCAACAGCATCCACGCCGTTGACCGCTTCGCCGCAGACCTGCCAGCCTGGCTGGGCCTCCAGCAGTCGGCGAAATAATCCGCGGATCGCTGGATCATCATCGGCGATCAAAATCCTTATCGGCATCGAATATCCAAGCGGTACTTCAGCGTTATCACTTGATTAACACCACCCGTATGTCGCTTCAATACGGATCTTCCCGTAGGGGAAACTCGGGCCGCAGATGGTTACTGCCGCTCTACCTGATATGAAGCGGGTGGCAGCGCAACGACGCTTCCTTGCCCTTTTTGATGCAACTCACTGTCGGGACCGGTCTGACAAGTTGCGGACGATTTGCTGGCCGAGTGCAATCGCGACATCCAGTTGTTCCACCATTCGGTAAAAATCTTGTTTCCTTGGATAAGGCGCATGAGTAGCTTTCCTCTAGGAGTTCACTCTAGGGATCCAGACCGTTGGTGCCCATCGATGCCACACCTCAGATCGGTCCATCGCACCCTGTATTCGCATATGAGCCCGGCACAGCTTGCGCCGGCGAACAAACCGTTGCACACGTCGCCTTCATCGACTCTCGGGTGACGTTTCGACCATGACTGAGCTTCTTGTCAGATTCCTCATTGGAGGCGCCGTAGTGTCTGTCTTCGCGGTCTGTGGCGATGTATTGAGACCTAAGAGTCTCGCTGGCGTTTTCAGTGCTGCTCCTTCCGTCGCGATTGCTACGTTGAGCTTAACGGTCATGGGTCAGGGAAACGATTACGGTGCATTGGAGGGCCGATCCATGATTGCCGGCGCCGCCGCATTCCTTCTTTACGCAATGTGCGCCCATTGGCTACTCATGAGCTATCGTCTCAGCGCAAGAATCGTTACGACTGCCTTGCTGCCGGTATGGGTAGCGCTCGCTTTCGCCCTCTGGCGCGTATTCTTGAGGTAAGGCATGCGTCCTCAGATTGATCTTAAGACTCTCGAACTGACGAAATGGCACGAATACCTTATTCGATTTGTATTTGGCGGATGTGTCACCGTATTAGCTGGTCTGGTCGCTCGCGAATTCGGCCCGGTGGTTGGCGGCCTCTTCCTTGCCTTCCCTGCAATTTTCCCGGCAAGCGCTACGTTGATCGAAAAGCACGAAACGGAGAAATGTGGCACCGAGAGTTACCGAAGGGAGGTTGGGAAAATAAAGGCTGGCTTTGACGCCGAAGGAGCGGCGCTTGGCAGTGTCGGGTTGGCAGTCTTCGGATGGATGGTGTGGAAGTTCCTGCCAGAGTACTCAACTGGAGCAGTGTTCGCTTCGGCATTCATAGCGTGGCTAATCGTGGCAACCGCACTTTGGGGCGTCAGAGTCGCGCTGCACAGACCTGAGCACTGATAATCATGATTCTTTCATAAATTTAGGATCTCAGAATTTCACTCGCGACACGGTGACCGCTCGCAATGGCTCCGTGGACCGTCCCGTTGCTCCCGGGTGAGGCGGTCGCTTCGCCGGCAAAGTAAAGGCCGGGCTTTAATGGCTTCGCCAACATCTCCTGTGCACCATCAGCGCCCACTCTCCCGTAACTATAGGCACCCCTGGAGAACGGATCGCTCTGCCAATCGTGAAAGTAAGCTCCTTCGAGAAGATGTTCGAGATTGGACAACCGCACCTGCAGTATCTGGCTCAGGGACTGTAAGCCACACTGAGCGACAAATGCATTGTCTTTCCCCGACAGCCGTTCAGCACACTGAAAAGGCGCCCATCCGGTGATCTGTGGCTCTCGAAACGGGAGGGTCGTCCACCAAGTTGGGAAATATTCGTTCTCCGTAAAGAGAAAACTCATGTTAGCTAGACTCTGGCCAGAAGCGACCGACGGGATAATCGAATCCCAGAAGCGCTCCCGAAATCGCAGTACCAGGCGTATAACCTTTCCCATCTGGAGTTTCTGCAGCGCCTCCCTTTTCTCCAGCGGCAGTGGCGGATGAAATTCAATCGCACCTTCCTTCCCAGGCTCTGTTCTCAGGATGGGTAGGGGCACGGTGACGACTACCTTCTTCGCTTGATACGAGCAGTTGCCGTCGGATCCCCGCGCCGACACCGTAACAATACTCTCCCTCCAATTGATGGCAGTGACGATCACATTGGTCCTCACGGTCACTTGAGATGCTGCGAGACGAGACTGAAGACTTTTGATCAAATCCGCGTAACCATTCTTTGATCGGAAAGCCCGCTCTCCCTTGACTTCCTGTTCTTCTCTCAATCCCTTTGCGAGCCAGTGCACGCCCACTTGCTCCGGATCGGCCGCGTTGAAACCAACCACGTAACGCCGAGCCCTCTCCTTAGCACGTTCTTTAACGGGCGAGTCTCCCCGACAACAGGACCGCAGGAAGTCGGCAAACGATTGGTCGGGAACACCGTCGTCCATTCGCTCAAGCACGCGATCCACATCGTCAGTGAAATCGCAAGGGCGCAGTCGGCCATCCGAACACCAGAGGTCCCCTTCAACCTCCACAATCTCTGCGTGTTCTTCCAGGAGAAGGTCCCAGGTTTGCGGCACGATTCCATGAATGAACTCCGCTCCCAGTTCTATTGGAAATTCGCTCGACGAACTGCGAGTCGTCAGTATCCGTCCTCCCAAACGTTCGCGGGCTTCCAAGAGAAGCACTGAGAGACCTGCCTTCCCCAACTCAACTCCAGCGGTGAGCCCAGCCGCACCCCCACCAATCACAATTGCGTCAAAGACACTTGAATCTGTCATGTCTGCACTCGAATGCTTAGTCCAGAGTAGAGAAAGCGCAAGTCGCACCAACCTACAGTTATCACCCGATTGTCGATCCATGCGCTGAAAAGTGTATAAAGGCGAATATTGTTCTGTACCACGTTGCGCGAAAACAAAACGGAGAACGAGATGAACGCCCGTCGTCTTGACAATTTCGGAGACCTCTACCGCGCGGCGCTCGCGGAGAATGACCCCGAGCTTAAGCAACAACTCCTCACTCACGTGAAGAAAGCGCTTGATCTCTGGGCAGAAGCGGACCGTAAGCACTCCAGCGCCGTACGACTTGCCTCGAAGCCGCCGCTACAGATCAGTCGCACCTCCGTGCATCGCGTCGCATAAACTACCAACTATCCCGCCCCTTATCGTCATCCCTTATTTTCAGCAGACCTGACTTGTTCAAGGAGATACCTTTGGCTAATCCATTCGTTCACGTGGAACTCAATACACCTGAGCCCGAAAAATCGAAGTCCTTTTATTCACAACTCTTCCAGTGGAAGCTGGAAACCGTTCCGAATCCAGCAGTTCCTTCAGGCTCGTACACCATGATCGAAGTGGGGAGCGGAACCGGAGGGGGCATCATGAAACAGGTCCTCGGCGGTCCCTCGGGCTGGTTGGCTTATGTTGAGGTTGACGATATCCGCGCGACTACTCAGAAAGCCGAGCAACTGGGTGGAAAGATCATGAAGGACATAACAGAAGTGCCGGGCATGGGTTGGTTCAGCTTTATTCAAGACCCGACCGGCTCCGTATTAGGTCTTTGGAAATCCAAGTAGTGAGGTGGACTACTGAGCGGTCCGCATATATCGGTTCTCAGCGGTCTACTGTATTGCGATGGGAACATCGATGTCCTATGGTGAGTTTAGCGAGACGACCCATACCCCCGCGCCGGACCCAACCCAACTCACCGGCGTGGGGTGTTTTTTAGCGACCTAATCGTGGCGAAAACATTGACACTACCACTACGTGGCAAGCTGATCCACACGAATAATTTGGTTGCGGATGGCATACAAGACAACTTCGCTTACTGAATGCAAATGCAGCTTGCGCATGAAATTGCTGCGATGCGTTTCTGCGGTCTTGACGCTGCAACCAAGAATTACGGCCACTTCCTTTGTGGTCTTGCCCTCAGCGATGAGTTGAAGGACTTCTCGCTCACGATTCGTGAGGGTTGGCAACGTCGCCAGACTTGACGGCGCAAAGTAGCTGTCCAGAATGTCCTGCACTCTCGAAGTGAAGAATGTGCGGTGACGTTCCAGGGCCTGCACGGCCGAAATCAAGTCTTTGGCCGCGTCTGATTTGAGAACAAATCCACGAGCGCCCGCTCCAAGAACCTCTCTGATCAGTTGCTCGGAATCGCTCATCGTCAGGATCAATACTTTTTGGTCCGGATTTTCATCAAGAATTTGGCGAGTGGCGTCCAAGCCATTGAGGGTTGGCATCGCGAGATCCAGGATTACGATGTCGGGTCGCAATTCTTTCGTCAACTGAACTGCTTGCCGGCCGTCTAGAGCCTCGCCGGCAATTTCCCATCCGGGCTGCGACTTCAGAAGGGAACAAATCCCCTGGCGCACCACCGGGTGGTCATCAGCAACCAAGATTTTTACGGACACTCTCGGACCTCGGGTTCGTGAGTTGTGTACTTCAACGTTGAAGGCTACCGCCGGTTCGTCAATCCCAGGATGAGCCGAACAGTTCACTTCTCTGCAATCTACGGGAAGCGTACCAGAGGGGTCATCCAAGTCGATACGGATTAGCCTGTAGGTCCGCCTGAAAAACCTCGTCGAACGAGGTCATTTCCTCCCGATTCTACTGGGAGGTTTCGATTGTGTGATTGAGCCGGGTCTTCGATTCTTTGCTAGGGAGTTGACATGACAGTAAGGTCCAAAACCAAACCCGGAGCACCGAGTCGGTCACTGAAGCGCTGGGTCTCGCGGGTCAAGACGGACTCGACGCATCCGCCAGCAGGGCTTTTTACAAAAGATGCGCCCACGATTGCTCGCACCCTCCGCTCTCGAAAAGTCTCACCCAAGGGACCAGCTTCAGGTCTTCGAATGCTGACCTACTTCATCAATCGTGCGGGTAAGGGATTGAGTCGTGCACGAAGAGCGGAACTGGAACGAGCGAAGCGCATTATGGTAAGGAAATCGCATGGTACGTCGTCTGGAAAAGCTCCTAGAAGGACGAAAGCCAAATGATCGCCGGTAGGGAGCGGAGTTGATCTTGGCCGGTGAATGTCAGGGATTCTGAGCTGCACATACTGCAGCTAGCAAGAGGACACTTGCCAGCATTATGCTGGGAACCGAGATCGCGAAGCTGTTTTGATTCCAATTCGCTTTGTCATCATTCGTGAACGTTCAGCTTCAAGATCTCTTTCAGCGCATGGCCCTTTGCCATTTTCATCTCAATTCCCAGGATCGCAGCGATTGTGGGTGCAACATCGAGATTGGAAATCTTGCCTAAGCGTACGCCCGAAGCGATCCCGGCGCCGAATGCCACAAAGATCGCTTGCATCTTTGGATCCGTATTCAGGTAGCCGTGAGTTCCCCCTTCGTCGATTCCCGTAACGTAGCTCCCCTCCGCCTCGTTAGCAAACGAATAGTCGGGGAGCGCAGACAACACGAGATCTGGCCCCTGATCGCTCGCACTCGCGAGTGGTAGTCCTAGTTCTGCGAACGAATTCGGCTCGTAAACTCGATCTATGCCCTCACGGTTGGCGAGTATCCTCCTGAGCTTCGGGACCAACTCTTCTTTTCTCGCCGGGTCGCTTACATACACCATCGCAGTCCCGCCCGTGGATGCTACCCACGCATCTCCGAGCATGTGTTCCAGGTCGCCAGTAATCAGGCCGCTCTCTCTAAGCAACACATTGGGGTGGAGTTTGTGTTTGATTTTGCGAAACCCATGGTCCGAGACGACGATCACGGTGGCTCGGCGCATCAGACCCTCTTCTTGCAGCGTGTCGACGATGCGCTTGACGTAGGAGTCAAGCAACGCCATCGCCGTGAAACTTGCATGACTCATCGGGCCGTACTCGTGGTTCGTGTCGTCACCCGTGAGCAGATGGAAAAGCAGAAGGTTGGGTTTGTGTTCTTTGAGGATTCGGACCGCTGCATCGGTCCAGATCTCGTCTTGCCAGGCTTGGCTGCTGTCTTCAAACTTCCGCAGTTGGTCTGCGGTTACCGTGCCATCGGCGATCATGGTCCGTTCGACGGGTCCGTCCGGATCAGGTAACTCCGGAAATTTCCACGTGATCGTCTTGGCTCCGTAGATGGCAACCCAGTCCACTTGTGCCGTAGTCAAACCAGCCCGATAGGCCACGTCATAAACAGTAGGCGCATGCACCAGGAGTTCCTTGTTGCGCCAAGGTTCGACCGACGGTTGAGCACCGCCGGGAGTGCGGACCAACAATCCGTTAAAAAGCACGCCGTGCTCCGACGCATTTACCCCAGCAACGAGAGCTGTGTGATTGGGCCACGTCACTGTCGGATTGATGGGTTGCATCGATGTCGCGCTCGCGCCTTCTCGCGCGAGTTTCCGGATGGTTGGAACGGGTAGTCTTGGATCATCGAGGGCATATGCGGGAAAGCCGTCCAGACTAATAAGGACCACTATGCGATCTTTGTGGATCTCGCCCCACACGAGCGAGGGGACAACGCACAGCAGTGTCCCGACGCCCATCAACCGCATCGATTTGAATAGGGATCTCAATTAGCCCTTGCAGGCTGCGGCTTGGCAAACGTTACGGCCACCGTTTTTATTTCGTACGGCTTCGTATGCACACTGATCTTGCCGCCGGCAACCGTCAAAGTGCCGCTCGACTGCTCCACCAAATTAGCCTCACGGGCAGACTGGACTTCCGGCGGCAATTCAAGCTTCACATCCGTTTCTTTTCCAGCCCATTCGTAAAATCTCAAAACAATTTCGTCGCTGTCTTCGGAGCCTTTGACAGCGGTCAGGACCACGTTATCTGCGTTCACACCAACGAAACTGTGCACTGGCGGAAGATCGCCGCTGTGATTCTTAGCGGAGGTCACCCCCAGCTTGTAATTCAATTCGTATCCGCGACGAACCGTACCAGCGTCTCGCCAAGTGCCGGCATGCGGGTATAACGAGTACATGAATTCATGATGGCCCTCGTCAGCATGGGGATCAGGCCAGGTAGGAGACCGCAACAAGGACAATCGCAGGACATTCCCCTTCGCGTCGTATCCGTATTTGCTGTCGTTCAGGACGCTCAATCCGTGTTTTGCGTCCGACAGGTCAGCCCAGTGCTGAGCCGGGACCTCGAATTGAGCCTGTTCTTCCGGCGTATTTCGGGTGGTGGGCCGTTCAATCGAACCGAAGGGGATTTCGTAGGTTGCAACTTTACTGTGGACGCTGACGGGGAACGCGACTTTCAGGAGGATGTGTTTCTCGTTCCAATCCACCTGCGCCTTTATGTCTACACGCTGCGCGTCGCGGTAAAGGGTGATGTCCTGAATAAAGGACGAGTTCTGGAAATGATGCTTCACGCGCACGACAGCGCGCAGTGGGCCGGACTCGATCAACTTCACTTCGTCGGCCTGGTCGATGTTCCAGAACTGCTTTTCAAAATCGGCGTCGATGTTCCAGGCGTCATACTCTTTTGGTTTGTCAACGAAAGCCTGAAGAAGATTTCCGCAGGCCATATTTTTGCGGCCACCGGTATCTGTTTCAGATGGAGCCAGCGATTCCTGACCGCCTCGCTTGTCGAATAAACTCACGATACAGCCGGTCTTGGCGTCAATTCTGAGGCGAATCGATTCGTTCTCCAAAGCCTCAGAACTGGCCTTCAACGGTAATGGTACTGGCGCAGACGCCTTCGACGGTCGCAGGTGAAACGTGGAATACCCCATTGCAGGAACGCTGGCCTGAAACAAGAAACGCACGCGGTGAGTTGCTTCATCAGTGCTGAGAACCTGCGATGGAACAACCTTGCCAGTCGAATCTGCGACTTCAACATTCTCCGCAAGCATCGGCAACTGGGCCTCGGCCTCAACAATCTCTATGCGCGACCACGAGAGAGAGTTGAAAACTACGATGGGCTCTCCCAATTGCTGCGTGTTGATTCGAGCAACAATTTCTTCTTGCGACCGGCGCATGATCTCGCTGCCAACCCGGCCCACAGCTTCGAGATCTCGTTTCGCATCGAGATAATTCACTGCGATGCCCGATCCCGGCATGATGTCGTGGAACTGGTCGAAAAGCAGCCCTTTCCAAGCTCCCGTAAATTGCTCGCGCGGATAGGAGATGCCGAAAAGGCTAGCCAGAGAGGCGAATTTCTCAGCATCGAGCAGAGTCTCTTCGGTATGACGAATCTGCCTCTTTGTCTCAGATTGTGTGGTGAACACGCCCCGGTGGTATTGGAAATACAGCTCGCCGTCCCACGTAGGAATCTTCAAGTCGTTCTGCTTTTGAAGGTCAGAAAAGAAGGCTGCAGCGGTACTGAACTCCACTTTCGGAAACACCACGTTCGGTGACATCAACTTCTCAGCTTGATCCAGCATGGTGCGCGTTGGGCCGCCGCCATGGTCACCGACGCCGTACAAATACATCATGACGGGATTCTTCAGGCTGTCATGGTAGATGGAAGGCATCCAGGTCGCGACATCCTCTGCCATGGATACGGGTTCCATCATGCTTCCGTAATCATGCGGGAAGTAGGTAAGCATCTTGCTACCATCAGGCGATTGCCACCAAAAAAGCTTGTAGGGAAACGTCGTGAATTCGTGAGCCCACAACAACTTCTGCGTCACAAAGTAATCGATTCCGCACTTGGTATAAATCTGTGGAAGTTGCCAGTTGTATCCGAATGAATCGGGGTTCCACCCGATCCTCACGTCCACACCGAACTTGTTCTTGAAGTATTGCTTACCAATGAGGATTTGCCTGGTAAGCGATTCCCCTCCCGGCATGTTAAGGTCAGGTTCCACCCACATTCCGCCAACAATCTCCCAGCGTCCCTCCTTCACGCGCTGTTTGATTTCATCGAACATCGCGGGATATTTTTCTTCCATCCACTCATAGGCACGGGCTGAAGAGGCGCTGAACACGAAGCTGGGATATTCGTGCATCATGTCGAGAGCGCTGCGGAAGGTGTTGCGAACAACCTCGACCGTTTCCGTCCACGGCCATAACCATGCCATGTCGATGTGAGAATTTCCGACAGCTCTGATTCGGAATTGCTTAATCCAGGGATTCAGTTCAAGCAACTTGGTTTGCGCCTTCGTGAGCCCGGCGTCGAAGCCGGTTTGGTCGCCAGTCGCAAGTTTCGCAAAATCGATAGAGGCTACAGCCGCCTGAAGTGTCCGCTCTCGCGCAGAGTCGGGATAAGCCTTCAGAATCGGCTGCAGGGAGAGCAGTTCAATGCGCAACGCTTCCGGATCTGGCCGCCCTTGCGGGGTCTCGACGAGGATTTCACTTCGGCTTAGCTTCCTCGGTTGATCGCCGACTTCCAGCCGTATCGCGATCAGAAAGCGCTGTCCAGCTTGGGCATCTGTCGTAAGAAGAATCGGCTCCAAAACATCCGAGTTCCCGCGATAGACGCTTGCGTTGTTCGAATACACCGACAGCATCGTCATGCCGTCGCCCTGGAGTTCGAAGGCCGCCCTCAACGCGGACCCTCGGATGTCATAGCCGTTGACCGTTTGCGGAACTGTGAAAGTACAGCGAATGTCCTGAACACCACTCTCGAAGTTTGCGCCGAGTTCAATGGGCTTCCATCCGGAGGAATCGTCCAAACCTACGTCTTCCGGATGGGCGACATCGGAGTGCCATCGGCAATTCGTGAGCGCGACTCGCGTCAGAGACTGAAGCTTGCTTGCAGCTTCCTTTAAAGGATCGGTCGCTGTTGCATCGTCTTGTTGCGCAGCCAGAGCCGTTGCGATCACAAGTATAAAAATGGCAATCGCACCGGTTCGCACAAAGGGGCTTTGATGCTCTATGCCCGCTCGGCGCATGATCAGCGATGGAAAACTCATTCTCTCCGTCTCGTTTGGTGCAAATTTGCGTGCGGATTTCGAAAGACTTTCGTGCACTAGCACTCTACTGCCAGACAAGCGTTGAGATTGAATTTTCTTCCATGGAAACCGTTGCAGTGTTCTGGCCATAGTTGATAACGACATTTCGTGCGGGGCCAAGGTTCGTAAGAATGAGCACCCGATCGCCGCTTGGGTTCTCAAAAGCGATATGCATCAGATTCGGAGCGATGCTTTGTGAGTCAACCCGCCGAGCACCCCGCCGGATGGAACGGGAAAAATGTGCCAGAGCCCAATATTGGCCGCTTCGAATAATCTCTTGGGTCTTCGGATTGATGATCAGAATTCCACCGCAAGGATACGGCCCGATGTTGGGCTTGCCACGCTCATCCGTTGCCATGTTCCAGGCGACTGCGGCTCGGCACCAATTGCCAAGGACGGCGGTATACGTGCTAGCCCATTTGGTCCAATCATCCTGATAGTGCGGATCGTTGTAGTCGGTGCTGCCTTCAGTGAAATACATCTCTGCTTCAGGGTGGGCAGCCTGCACTTTGCTCATCATGGCAGGCTCGCCCACATAACCGTGCCAGGCAACCGACGTCGTGTAGCGGCGAAAATCCGGATTATCAAGTTCTGAAATCACGCGACCCCAATAGACGTAGTTGTGATCCAAAATCCAGATTTGGGCGGACGTGTTGGTCTTTTCAAACAACGGCCCAAGATAATCTGTAACAAACTCGGTTTCGCATTCCTGCGACCATGTGCAGGCGGGCATTTGGCCATGTTGATCCGTATCGATTTCGTTTTGAATGGTGATGGCCTGAACGGGTACGCCCTCCGCGGCGTATGCATGCAGGTATTTCAAGAAGTATTGCGCGTAGGACGCGAGATAGTGGCGGCTCATCGATCCGCCCAGCATTGACTTGTTCCATTTCATCCAGCCCGGCGGACTCCAGGGCGACCCAAAGTAAAAGACTTCAGGATTGATCTCGCGTACCCGGCGCAGGATCGGAAGGATGTATTCGCGGTCGTGATCGATGGAGAACCGTTTGAGGTCAGGGTCTGGATCGCCTTCATCGTAGCTGTAAAGCGTAGCCGCGGAGTCGGCAGCGCCGATACACATGCGGTTGACATTCAAATTCATTGCCTTGGGGCTAAACATTTCCTGGAGCAACTGTTCGCGGGTAGGCGGCTTTAGTTGATTGATGACATAGCAAGACGCATCGGAGAAGCATCCGCCGAAGCCCAGAATCGGCTGGAACTTAACCGTGGGGACAACTCGAACGGCTTCCGGGTTTGGATTGTCTGAGGGATTCGACACTGGCGCCGGCTGCCAGTGCAACTTTTCCCCCGTGGCGAAGCGTTGGTTCTTGTTGGTTACCCAGACCGAGACGTCTGAGGCTGGTTGCGAGTCATCGACACTAGCAGCACCTGCAAGGGAGTTCGCCGCCGCGTGCGGCGAGAAGGAAGTGGCGAGCCCTCCACTGAACGCGCCGATGCCCATGGCCGACAGTTTGAGGAATGCTCGCCTTGAATTCATGTTTGAGTCGATGGACGTTTTCTCCCAAGTTCAGCCGGTCATTTTAGAAGAGCAACTTTAGCGAGAATTGTACGATTCGTGGCGGATTGGCGGTTGTAATTGCACCGAATCCCCCCGTAATGCGTCCGTCAGGATCGGTTTGCTGGGTGTCGGTGATATTGCCATCGGGCTGTCCAAACTGTGTATGGTTGAATGCGTTGAATAACTCCGCACGGAATTCGAGGTTCATGCCTTCCTTGATTGCGGTGTCCTTCAAGAGTGCGATGTCCCAGTTGTTGAGACCGGGACCGGCGAAGAAGCGTCGGCGAGCATTGCCCAGGGTGCCCAGTGCCTCCGGGGTAAATAGCGACGTATTGAAGTACGGCTTTTGTCGATTTCGAGGGTCGCTGATGTTTAACGAACCGGGAGTGTAATTTGGCGTATCGACCGGAAGCGAGATCGCGCCCGCACTAGAAGTGCCGAGCAGCGAATTGTCATCAGTTTCCACGAGAGTGACGGGCAAGCCGGTTGCAAATCTGGTGATGCCGCTCAAGCGCCAGCCTTTCACCAACAGACTCGGTCCTCCAAAATGATCGAAGGGTAACTGGTAATCGTAGCTGAGAACGAAGTTGTGTCTCAGATCGAACGCCGAAAGAGATCGAAGACCGGGGTTGAGTGGATTGAGTTGCTCGCCGTAGCCAGAGCCGTTGTCGGTAGATTTGGAGTACGTATAGCCCGCAAGAAATTCCAGCTTTGAGATGCGTTCCCGCAAGCTTAACTGCAGCGAATTGTAGCTCGATTGTCCAGTGGTGATGAAGTAGCCGTCGCTGGAGAAAGCGGGGCCGAAAGGACCGCGCGTACTGTTAATCGTGCCTCCGGTGACGGGATGGTAGACCCCGTTTTCACCGTTCGGCCCGCAGGTATGGTTGTCGGTGACCTGGCTCAGCTGGCTCACACTCAAGCACAGGGCCGGATTGCCGGGGTTCGCTTCCAGTGAAGACATCAAATGATGCCCTTGCGTTCCGACATAGCTCGCCGTGAGCAGCGTGGCATGGCCCAGTTGCCGCTCAATCGACAACTGATATTCCTCCGTGTACGGCAACACATTCTTGTAGTAAAAGGCGGGAGACGTGCCGATAGGCAAGAAATTGGCCCAATTGATCGGCGTGCCGGTAGTGGGCAACGCGACTGGGAATCGCTGGCCTTCGATGTTGCCAGTGCCGCGATCTACGAAGGGCGTCACGAATTGTGGCGGAACGGGACTGCCGTAAAAGATTCCGAAGGGCGCGTCTCCGATCTCGTTGAAGTTGGTCGCACCCTCGAAGGTGCTGTAGAACTTGCCCCATCCCAGACGTATGCTCGTCTTGCCGCTACCGCCTGTCAGCGTGTGCAGAAGTCCGCTTTCGAAGTTGGGCGAATAGGCGAGTCCGATACGGGGCGCAAAGTTGTTGTAGCGCGTCGGCGCGAGAGTACTGGCGATGCCCGGGTCGCCCGGGAAAACCCAACCGACAGGAGACCCGGGGAACCTGGTGGATTGGAGGCCGGGCACCAGTGTTTCGAGTTGGCCGTTCTTTTCAGACCAGGGGCGGCTCACATCCCAACGCAAACCGTAGTTGAGGGTAATGTTCGACTTGACGCGCCAGCTGTCCTGGGCAAAAAGGCCAAAGTAGCGAGAACGTCCATAGGAGGGGAAGCCCTGGCCTTGAGAATAGCTGGTGGGGGCGCCGATCAGGAAATCAGCAAAATCGCTCCCCGTTTCGGCGCCGTTGAAGGTGAAGTCACCATTCGATCCGCCGTTGTACTCCGTCAGCTGGTTGTAGCGGAACTGCCCTCCGAACGTCAGCGTGTGCGTGCTGATCACGCGGCTGAAGTTGTCCATGATCTGGTAAGTAGTTTCGGTGACACCCAAGGGGCCACCGGAGGCACCAAAGGACAGATCGTTGTTGAGATGGATGTTCGGGACGTGCGCGTACTGCGGAAGCGATGGAGAGATGCCGAGTGTATCGGGACCTTCTTCAAAGCCGAGAGACCTGGGCGTGACGCCTGTGCCTCCAGTCGGCTTGTGAATGAGGAATTTCAGGCGCGTGAAACCAAAGCGCAATTCATTCACCGACCACGGTCCAAGGGTCTTTGAATTCCCGATGTTCACAACTTGCGAACGCCCCGTGTAGTCGCTGCCGAATCCGGCGAGGAACACGTTGGGCACACTCTGACGATATTGATCAAAGAAATAATAGGCACTGAGCAAGCCCATGTGCGAGTTGTAGTCAACGCGTCCACTGGTTTTGTCGTCCCGAAGGCGGGTGGGCGGAACGACGGCCAAGAAGCTGAACTCCCCCGCATTCGGTGGGGGTACGTATTGCAATAAATTCGTGGAGGGTACGGTAAACGCAGTGGTTGGAATCTGAGCACCCGGAAAGACGCACTGGGCGGAAGTACAACCTGTGAAGTAATACGGCTCACCTGCGGTCACGGCATATCCGAGAGTCGTGGACAGTTGCTGCGCCCAAGCCGGGCCCTGCACAGTCCCGGTGAGAGTGTTGGCTACGTCTACTGCTGAAAAGTCGCCCCCACGCATAGCATTCGAAGGTACCGTCTTGCTGCCCGTGCTCCCACCCTGGCCGAGGATGACGCGATTCCCCTGATAGTCCGCAAAGAAAAACAGCTTGTCTTTTACGATGGGACCGCCGAACGTACCTCCGAATTCGTTTTGCTTGTGGTCGTCTCGAACTTTGGCGAAATAGTTTCGGGCGTCAAACGACCGGTTTCTCAAGAACTCAAAAGCGCTTCCGTGAAATCGGTTTGCGCCCGACTTGGTGATGACGTTGATCTGTCCGCCGGCATAGTTGCCGTACTCAGCATCAAAGTTATTGGTGACGATGCGAAACTCGGCAATGGAGTCAAGATTGGGGATGATCCCCGCTCCCGAGAATGCGAATTCTTGAACGGTCGTGCCGTTCAGCAGAAAACCGTTCGACGATTCACGCTGTCCGTTCACTGACAGGTTGCCCGCATTCAAGTCTCCGGAAATCGGCGTGAATGTAAAGCCGGTCGCACTGAATTGACCGCCTTGGCCTCCGGCCAGGCCCGATGAAATAGGGCTAACACCCGGCTGCAGCGCCAGGAGATCTGTGTAGCTTCTTGTAACCAAGGGCACGGCGGTAATGGTGCGTGCCGTGATCACTTCACCCAGTTGAGTACTCGCCGTATCCAACTGCACAGCATCGGTGGACACTTCCACTTTTTCGTTGACCTGACCGACGTTGAGCTTGATGTTGAACACCTTGGCAGAATCCACATCGAGCACGATCGTCTTTTGTCGGAAGGTATTGAACCCAGATTGCATCACTTCGAGATCGTAGTGGCCCGGAGGCAGATCGACGAAAGCATAGAAGCCATCGGCGTTCGTCTGACGGGTGGTCACGATTCCGGTATCCGTGTCCGTGACCTGGATCGTGGCACCCCCAACTACAGCTCCGCTTTCATCGGTGATCGTCCCGGAAATTCCCGCGGCTACTTTGGCGTGGGACCAAAGGCTCAGACACAGGACAGTCACGATAGCGGCCATGGAAAGCCCGCAGACGGTTTTCAAAACTCCATGGAGCTTCACTCGAAGCGCCCCCCGGTTGCTAGTTCCAGCAATTCGCTTCATGTTCCCTCCCGAGCTTCGGCGAATCAACTTTTCTATTTCTAAACGATTATAAATCGGGCTTTATATCAGTGAATGCTCAGCGGGTCAAGTTAAACTTTTGCTTACCTGGCGCATATTCTTGCGGTCATCCGTCGGGTGTTTTAGCCAGAGGAAGACGGTCAATCTCGACGAAGCAAACCAAAGGATGACAACATATCACAGGACTATTGCGCATGAGTTAAAGAGGCATGCGGTTCGTCGCCGCAAGAACGACGGGCACATGGGCTCCCGAAGTTCCAGTTGAATATTGACAATCTTTCTTTCATTTGCAATATTCATAGCGCTTAGAACTAAGAGCATTGTCAGAGAAGCAGAGCGAGCGGCCGCGGGAGACAACTTGTCCGACAGTACGGTTGTTGTTCATTCCTTGAAGCTGCCTCCCGGACAATCGGGCGATCTCGTCCGCCTGCCCCGGCAGGAAGCGCACTGGGAATGGATGAGTTTTTTGACCCGACGCCTACAGCCGGGTGACATCTTTAAAGTTCAGACCGAGCAAGAAGAGGCGGCGCTGGTTCTGTTGGGCGGCACCTGTCTTTGCGATTGGGGAAATGGCAAAGAGCCCATAGGCCGGCGCAAGAATGTCTTTGATGGACTTCCCTATACGCTGTACCTACCCGCGCAAAGTGGCGCCTCTTTCATTGCTGAGTCGACGTGCGAGATCGCGGAATGTCGAGTGCCCTCCACAGCACGGCTGGACCCCGTTTTGGTTAAACCCTCAAACGTCAGCAGTTCGCTTCGAGGCGGAGGTAACGCATCTCGCCAGATCGTGGACATCATCTCGCCGGCCTTCCCAGCTGACAAACTCGTCGTGATCGAGGTTTATACTCCTGGCGGAAACTGGTCGAGCTATCCACCCCACAAACACGACACTCACAATCCGCCCGCCGAAGTGGACTTGGACGAGATCTACTACTTCCGAATTGCTGATCCCAGCGGATTCGCCTTCCAACATCTCTACGGAGGCAAACACGAGAGCGAGTGCACTGTGAAGGCCAAGGATGGCGATGTGGTATTGGTCCGCAGTGGTTATCACACCGTCGTTGCCGGTCCGGGCTATGACGCGTACTATCTCAATTTTCTAGCCGGAACCTCGCGTGATTTGGCAGTGACCGACGATGCTCAACATACTTGGATCCGCTCCAACTGGGGAAAACCCGATCCTCGCCTACCGCTCGTACGCGAATAGCAGGGACGAACAGCAACGGGTTCGCCTGATTTTGGCCGCGCAGATATGATGTCGTCGGCAATTCGGAAGATCGGAGTGGACGCCCCCCCGAAAGCCCCAGACGAGCACCCACATGAGCAAAAGACTGACCTGCGCCCAAGCCCTTATCTCCTTCCTCAAGAATCAGTATGTTGAACGGGACGGAGTGCAGCTTCGATTCTTGGAAGGTTGTTTTGGCATCTTCGGCCACGGGAATGTTGCGGGCATCGGGCAGGCTCTCGAGCAGGACCCGGGAATGCCTTATTACCTTTTCCGCAACGAACAGGCCATGGTGCATGCGGCGGCTGCGTTCGCGAAAGCATCTTTTCGAACAAGAGCAATGATCTGCACGAGTTCTATCGGTCCCGGAGCGACCAACATGCTGACGGGCGCGGCGGGAGCGACAATCAACCGGCTTCCTGTCCTGCTTTTGCCCGGAGACATTTTCGCGAAACGAAATGTGGCGCCGGTTTTACAGCAGCTGGAATCGCGTGAGACGCAAGACATTTCCGTGAACGATTGCTTCAAGCCCGTTTCTCGATATTGGGATCGGATCTGTCGACCGGAACAACTTCTGACTTCTCTCCCCGAGGCTCTCCGGGTTCTGACCTCTCCGGCCGACACTGGTGCGGTGACGCTTTGCCTGCCGCAAGACGTCCAGGCGGAAGCCTTTGACTATCCGGAAGAATTCTTTCGCAAGCGCGTGTGGGCAATCCCGCGTGCGAGGTGCGATAGCGGGGTGCTGGCCGCTGCGGGCCAGTGGCTGGTCACTGCCAAAAAGCCACTGATCGTGGCTGGTGGCGGAGTCCTCTATTCCGAAGCGACCGCTGCTCTTCGGCTGTTCGCTGAATCGACCGGAATCCCTGTGTGTGAAACCCAAGCGGGCAAAGGTTGCCTGCCCCATGATCACCCACAAAATGTTGGCGCGATCGGCGCGACCGGATCTTCGAGTGCAAACATTCTGGCTCGGGAAGCCGATCTGGTCCTCGGTATTGGCACACGTTACAGCGATTTCACAACCTCGTCGAAAACCGCCTTTCAAAATTCGGCGGTCCGGTTCATCAACATCAACGTCGCAGAAATTGATGCGTACAAGCATGCCGCGACAGCGCTGGTCGGAGATGCCCTCGTTACCCTGGACGAACTGAAGCAAGCGATTGGCACGTTCAGGATTGACGAAGCCTATCGCGCAACAGTCGCGGCTCTGAGGGATGAGTGGAAGACGGAAGTCGATCGCGTTCAAAGCGCTCGCAAGGATCCTCCAATTACACAAGCGGAGGTCATCGCAACCGTCAATGACTTCGCGCAAGGTACAGATGTTGTGATATGCGCTGCCGGCAGTTTGCCGGGAGACCTCCACAAGTTGTGGCGCACATCGGTGCCAGGTGGCTACCACCTCGAGTATGGCTACTCCTGCATGGGTTACGAGATCGCCGGAGGCCTCGGAGTGAAGATGGCGAATCCGAGTCGCGAGGTGTATGTACTGGTGGGCGACGGCTCGTACCTAATGATGGCACAAGAGATCGTCACGGCATTGCAGGAAGGCCTCAAGATCAACGTCGTTTTACTCGACAACCACGGCTTTTCTAGTATTGGAGGTCTCAGCAGAAGTCTTGGTAACAGCGGCCTCGGGACGGAATATCGGCAGCGCCGGGAAGGTAAGTACGATGGCGAGACCATCACTGTCGACTTCGAGGCGAATGCTGCGAGTTTGGGCGCATGGACCGCGCGCGCACGAACAAGCGAGGAACTCCGATCGGCGTTGTCATCCGCCAGCAAGCAACCGCTCACGTCAGTCATTGTTATCCAGACCTCATACGACGCTAGAGTGCCGGGCTATGAAGCGTGGTGGGACGTTCCGGTAGCCGAAGTATCCGAAAGCGACACCGTGAAGGCAGCGCGCCGCAAGTACGAAGACGCATTGAAGAAGGAACGCTACTTTTTATAGACCTCTAATAACGTTATGTCGCAACAAACTCCGGTTCGAAATCGGCCTGACCCAACCAACACGCCTCATTTAAGGCGCGTATTAAGCCTCTGGGATCTCATCTATTACGGAATCATTCTGACTTCTCCAATTGCCGCGGTTCCTCTCTTCGGCGAAGCGCAAGTGCTGTCGCACGGGCATACCGTGGCTACGCTATTGCTCGCAATGGTCGCGATGTCCGTGACAGCCATCAGCTTCGGGCGTATGGCGAACGTGTATCCGTCGTCCGGGTCGGTTTATTCCTACATCAGCCAGGCCTTGAATCCGCATGTGGGCTTCGTGCTTGGGTGGGCAATGTTTCTAGAATATCTTTTTCAGCCGATACAAAATGCTCTCTACGCGGTTCTCGCGATCCAGCGCCTGGTTCCAAGGCTTCCGTTCGCATTCCTCGCAGCAATCATCGTAGGGTTCATCACGCTGGCCGCAATCCAGGGCATCAAATTCACCGCCCGCACGAACGAATTGTTGTTGCTGTTCATGGCTCTTATCACAGCGGTTTTCTTGTTCCAGGGATTCCATTATGTAGTTCTGCATCAATCGTTCGATGCATTGTTTTCCTTTAAACCTATCTACAATCCGGAAACCTTCAATCTCCGAGCATTAGCAGCGGGCACTTCTTTCGCAGCACTGGTGTTCATCGGCTTCGACGGGGTCTCGATTCTGGCTGAGGAAGTGAAAAATCCGAAGCGCAACGTTCTTCTCGCCGCCCTGCTGGTCTGCATATTTACAGGGCTGTTCAGCGGACTGCAAGTCTACTTGGCCCAGCGCGTCTGGCCCGACTACACCACGTTGCGAAATCCGGAAACCGCATTTATGGATGTCGCTCGGGTCGCGGGTGGACCATTGCTTTTCGCTGCGTATGGAGTTGTCCTGCTGGTTTCAAGCCTCGCATGCGGACTCGCGGGGCACGTCGGGGCGGCGCGCTTGCTCTACAGCATGGGTCGCGATGACGTCCTTCCCAAGAGATGGTTCGCCCACCTCAATCTGAAGAAAGGGAACCCTGTCTACAACGAGTTGATCGTCGGCATAGTGGCCTATGTGGCGGTGCTGACGGTGCCATGGCAACTCGCAGCGGAGATCGTCACCTTCGGCGCGTTGCTTGCTTTCACTGCGGTCAATCTGGTTGCGCTACTGCACTTCTGGTTCGCAGCTTCATCGCGTTCAAGGAGCTTTTTCGCAGACGCATTCCTCCCGGCATTTGGCGCAGTATTCTGCTTCGTCCTGCTGCTTGGCCTTCAGACTTGGACAAAATACGCTGGACTCGCGTGGCTGGCGGTCGGTGTGATCTATGCCGGGTACCGCACGCGGATGTTCACTGTGCGGCCAAAGCTCTTCAATTTCAACGAGACCTGAACTCTCCCGAGGCTTCAGCCAACACAGCTACGAGGTGCGAACAATGTCTGGCAGTTTGTCGTCCAGCGACGGCGACTGCTGACTTCGAGCAACAAAATGTGCGAATCCGCAGGATTCACGAATGCGGAGTTCGGGAGAAAGCTTCTTTAGAACGGGTTTGCCGTGATCGCCCGAGATCCTCTGGATCAATAGTTCCGTAGCCTCACTCCCGAGCTGGTGTTTGGGCAACTCCACCGTCGTTAGTCGTGGACGGAAAACGCTTAGCCATGGATAGTCGTCAAAGCTCACTAGTCCGAAGTCTTCCGGGCACTTTAGTCCCATTTCATCCACGGCTTTTAGTAATCCGATCGTCATCAAATGATTCGCCACATAAA
This sequence comes from Terriglobales bacterium, assembly GCA_035652655.1. Classification (GTDB taxonomy): domain Bacteria; phylum Acidobacteriota; class Terriglobia; order Terriglobales; family Acidobacteriaceae; genus Gp1-AA133. The sequence goes on along the minus strand of DASRDJ010000381.1, from coordinate 26,124 downwards.
TACCATCGGGACGGTGGGAGAGCAGAGCATGTCCGGCGCGGAAACCTGATTCAATGCGATAGTCACCCTCGACAACCAGCTCCGGATCGCAGGTCAGGTGATTCACCTCCAGAGCGTCGCGGAAACCACGCCATCGCTCCTTGGCATTGCTGATCTTAAGCGGACCGCTAATCAGTCCTATGCGCCGTCTACCCGCACGAGCGAGATGACAAACCGCCTCGTAGGCTCCCTGGTAGTCATCCGTGATAACTGCATCCTTGGTTAATTGCGGATAGGTTCGCATCACCAGTACGAATGGAATATTCACTTCCTTAATCATCTGCCGTAATTCCGGCCGCAGATCGCCCACCGCCTTGGTCAGCAGAATTCCGTCAACCCTCTTTGACAACAACAACTCGATCGCGCTCTCCTCCTTAGTCAGGCTGTCGTCGCTGTTGCAGAGGAGAAGGTTGTAGCCCTGTTTTAGCGCAGCATCTTCCGCCCCACGAACCACCATTGGAAAGAATGGATTCGCAATGTCAGGCACGATCATGCCGATGGTCTGCGTCTTCTGTTTAATAAGGCTTCGCGCGATGAGATTCGGACGATAGTTGAGCTTACGAATCGCGTTCTCTACGCGCTCACGCAGATTCTTCCTAACGTGGCTCTTGTTATTGACAACAGCCGAAACTGTGAAGATCGATACGCCAGACTCACGAGCAACGTCAGAGATGCTGGCAGCTTTTGGCGTGGAACCTGAAGCGTTCTTCTTAGGGCGGGCCATACGGGGTCGACATCAAGATAACAGAACCGACTTTATCTCAAGTGAGTGGCAACTCCTTGTCTACAATACGTCCGGATCCGGCAAGAGGAAATCGCGAACCAAGCCATCGAGATCGTGACAAGCGGAAATGAACTGCCGCAAGGTTCTGCGCGTAGGGCCGAACGAGTCAAACTCATCCACCGTTAGGCCGTCTTCGACGTAGGCAAGTCGAAAGTCGGGAAATTTGCGAATCAATTCCTCAATCACAGTGTCGGCGACCGGTTTATCGATTCGCGCCCGTACCTCAACATCGCTACTGTTAAACCGAACTTGCCACGAATAAGGCGGGGAGATAACCACATCACCACCGATGAACTCACTCCACTGCATGTGATTACGGAACGCAGCGGAAAGCAAACGCAACCGATAGCCCCGCTCTCGAAAGATCCGATACGTCTTCTTGAATACCGCCACCCCAGCCCACTCCAGGTAGCCGGGGTCAATCGCAACGTTATTCTTCTCCATCACGACTTTGAGCCAATCGTCCAGTCTCCCGACCATGATTGTGCACACAGGTCCCATTGAGGAGATCTCTTTGCCTTCTCGTTCGCGTCGCGCCAGTCCTCTCTCCACAGCCTCAGCAACGGCAACGCATTGACGAAGCGTAAAACATACCGTTGCATTGATACTTATGCCCTGGTACGTCGCCTCCTCAATCGCAGGGATTCCGGCTCGCGTGACCGGAATCTTTACAATCATGTTGGGAGCCAGCCTGCTGAACTCCCCTGCTTGTCGCACGATCGCGCTCGTGTCGCGAAACAAGCGTGGATCAGTCTGAATGGACAATCTTCCATTCCGTCCACGCTCTCTTTCGAAAACCGGCTGTAGCAAGGACGCTGCTTTTACCGAAATTTCACGCACGAGCTCCCAGGCGATTTCATCCTCGTTCGCGGTCGGCCGCTCAACGATTAACGCCGCAATGCGCTGTTTCCAGGCGGAGATCTCTTTCTTCAGTACTCCCAGGACGATAACCGGATTGCAGGTCGCTCCTACGGCACCGTGTTCGATCGAATACTGGAGTTCTTGCACGGACGCGGAGTCGTTCCAGAGACAAGTCGGAGTTGTAGCCGTCATCGCATGGAGAGGACTTTTGTAGGGCGAAGCAATGGCCTGACTCACTCATCCCCCAGAATGAAAGTACTAAAGACCCGGCGTTGTATCGCTTCCATCTGACACCTGAGCTAGCTGACGAGTTCGCGTGTTCTACTTTCATAGTCGATGACAGCCGGCTGGGCAGTCCGGTGGGACTTTTCGGCGGCCACAGCGATCGCGAGCGCTTTCAACCCGTCTTGCCCGCTCACACGTGGATCACGATCCTCAACAATGGAATTGACGAAATCTTGGAGCTCGGCCAGATACGCATCGGCAAAGGTCGTCAGGAAGTGATCCGTCGTATTCTGTGCGCTTCCGTTCACAGTAAGGAATGTCGCTGGAATCCGGACAAGACTGCCGACCAGAATCGATCCCGCCGACCCCACAATTTCCGTGCGTACGTCATATCCGTAGACCGCTTGCGCGTAAGACTCAATATTGCCGATCGCTCCATGCTCGAACTTCAGGTTCACTACGCTCGCAACCACATCGTTAAACTGTGCAACCTGAGGCCGTATAGCCACCGTCGTGTAAGCATGAACTTCCAAAACTTCGTCCCGCATCAGCCATCTCGCCAAGTCAAAATCATGGATCGTATTTGTATAAAACAACATTCCATTGACATTCGCCTGGTATGACGAAATTGGCGGACCTTCCTTGTCGCGTCCAATCGACTTGAACAAAACGGGCGTGCCGATCTCCCCGGCCTCGATCCGCTTCATGGCTGCCGAGTATGCTGAATCGTAACGCCGCATGAAACCAACTTGAAGGCTCACGCCGGCCTTCGAGACAGCCTCCAAAAGCTCATGTGCGTCCGAAAGAGTTAGCGATAGGGGCTTTTCGCACAGAATAGCTTTTCCTGCGGCCGCCGCCACCTTTACCGCAGTTGCATGAAACTTGTCAGGAGCGGCAATGACGACTGCATCCAGCTTTGCGCTGTCGAGCATCTCCTCGAGACTGCCGTACGCGTTATCGATCTCAAGGTTGGCAGCTGCGCGGCGAGCCCGATCAAGGGCGACGTCGGCAACGCCGACTAGCTGAGCATTGGAGACCCGATGCCGAATATTTTCGGCGTGTCGCAGCCCCATCTCACCTACGCCGAGAACCCCGACTCGCAATTTAGGCATGCATCCTCACGCGACGACCGATCGTGTTCACCAGCTTACGTAGTAGTGACCCCGAGTTCATCCACAACCCGCCGCAAGTAGCTGAGGCTGTCTGCGACGCTGCGCGCTGGTGAAATCGTCGGATCACCGAACTTCACATCCTGCTCAACCACCGACCAGCCCGCATAACCAATGTCCACCAGCGCGCGGAAGAACGCCGGAAAATCGATGTCTCCCTCCCCCATCACCGTAAAGACTTTGTGCTCGATGCCTTCTTCGAACGTCCACTTGTTCTGACGCGCCTGCTGCAACACTCGCGCATCACAATCTTTTATGTGAATGAAGCGCAATTTCTCGTGATACTTGCGAGCTTCCTTAACCGGGTCTCCCTGCCCATACAGACAATGTCCCGTATCCAGACAAAGTCCAATGTTGGTATGCGCGGTAGCATCGAAAAACTTTTCGCACTCCTCGGGCGTCTCGACGTAGGTAGCTACGTGCGGATGAAAAACGAGGTCCAGCCCGAAGTCGCTCGCCACCTTTTCCGCGTCTGCTACCAAGGCGCCGACATTCTTCCACTGGGGTGCGCTCAGCATCGGACAGCCCTCGTCATAGGCCCTTCCCGAAAAACGATTCCTGCCATCCGTTTGGTCGTCGGCCATCACAAGGAAAGGAGCCTTCAGCGACGACAGCAACTTGCCCACCTTTTTGATCCGTTCGAGCACTGAGGGACGATCGAGATCAGCCATCTTCACGGGCACGAAGGAGCCGAGCAAGCTAAGCTCGCGCTTTGCCAGCTGTGGCTTAAGAATCTCTGGGTCGGTGGGGAAAAAACCATAAGGCCCCAACTCAGTACCGCGATAGCCCGCACTGACCATCTCGTCGAGCATCTGCTCGTAGGATTGATCCCAAGACGGGCCGGGATAGTCGAGCACCCCCCAACTATCAGGAGCAGAAGCAAAAAGAAAGCGCTCGCCCGCGGGCAGTTTGTCATGAAGCGATTTCGCCATAATCTAAACGATTAGCCTATGCTCGCGAGACTTTAAATCTGATCGCGTCGCGTTGTCAACCGTTTTGAGCATTATATGGCCATGCGGGGCCTATCCCTCACAAACAATTCCCAACACTAAACGATTAGACCGAGCTGCTTTTCCTTCGCCCCAACCTCGAGTTCCTTTGGCCTCAACGCGATCTCCCGATTCGACATGAACTCTTGCGCCTCAGTCTCGCGGAAAGCGCTCCGGGTGGTCGTGGTTTCGTGATCTTGCCCTCAGGTGAGTCTGCTCTCATGCGCCCATAGTCCAAGTCCCGGGTTCGAAACATAAAATACTTCCTCTCCCCCAATAGAGTTGTAGCCGTCGCGAAGGTCGCGCGGATTGTAGTGCTCAAGCATCGACTGCAGCTTGCCATACTGATATCCCACACCCTCGATCTCTGCTTGGCTGAGATGTCGTGGACACCATCGGATGGCGAATCGTCCCTCCGATGAACCGTGAATGAGGTGGGCCGCTGCGCCGAGATTGCGGCCTAGATCGTCGTTCGCCTCGACGGCCACAAGGGTCGCCGGCGTACCCCTGTATCCATATTTCCGAATCAGAACATCGATGGCGCGATCTTCACCAAATGACTTCACTCCCGGGGCCAGGATGATCAATTCTGCGCCGTCGGCCAGAGCCATGCGGGTCCTGTAGATCGCCTTATTCCCAAGCCACGTGCTATGAAACTCGTGCTCGTCGAGATAGACGACTGCCTTTCGTATCGGTTCGTCTAGCCGTTCGAAATTCACGGTTGCACTCAAGGCAGCCGCCCGATGAAAGCATTCCACATCGTCGCCGATGTACAGCCCGCGAACGGCAAGGGCTCCGTCCGCCTTGCGGCCGATCACTGTCAATACATAGACAATCGGGAGACGGTTCATGAACTGTTCTGCCGCATAGTTGAGTACATTGCGCACCGGGTTCTCCGCCCTCCCCATGATGCGCTCCATCCCGTACACGGCACCCAAGTAATGGCTGCGATTGATTCCGTCCGGGCCACCTGTCCCCACCAAAATGTTCTTGTTGTAGTTGGCCATGCCGATCACCTCGTGGGGGACAACTTGACCGATGGAAAGGATCAAATCAAAGTCACCGTGCGCCACCAGGCGATTTATTTGCGCAGGCCACGAATAGCTGAGTTTGCCTTCGGACTGCTCGCGCACAAAGTCCGAAGGCACCTCGCCAAGTGTCTCCACATCAGTTCGCCAGTTGTGAACTCGGAACAGATTCGCCGGAACACCACCAAACATCCTTTCTATCTGGTCGGCCTGCATTGCTCTATGCGTCCCGAGCGCCGGCAACACGGCTCGAAATCGTTCGCCGTAGTACTTCCATGCAAATCTTGTCAGATCGCCCGCGCGCGAGTGGACACGACTGTAATCGGGCGGCACAGCAAGCACTGAGCTCCGATCGCCCAGCTTGGCCAGACTCTGCAAGAGCAGATCCCGCAGCTGCGTGGACGACAGATCAACTTCCGGCCCGCCGGTGCTGCAGTAAAGACTCATGTCCTGAAGTCCGTTGCCTACGAATTCCCTTAAAACCGATACGCTTCCTTGACCAGCGAGTACGCGAGTTCGCCCGCAATCTTCATGGCCTCATCTTCGCAGAGCTGATGTTCCACAACAAGTTTGGCGAGATACGCTGCATCCATGCGGCGCGCAACGTCGTGCCTCGCGGGAATGGACAAGAATGCTCGCGTATCGTCGTTGAATCCAACCGTATTGTAGAAGCCTGCAGTCTCCGTTACGCTTTGACGATAGCGCATCATGCCTTCGGGACTGTCATGAAACCACCACGGCGGCCCAAGTCGGAGACACGGATAGTGCCCTGCCAACGGAGCCAGTTCCCGGCTGTACGTGGATTCGTCGAGTGTGAAAAGAATGATGGTGAGTTTCTTCTCGTTGCCGAACCGGTTGAGCAGAGGACGCAATCCCTCAACGTAATTTATCGGCGTCGGAATATCCGCACCCACATCCGGACCATAGCGTTCGAAAAGAGCATGATTGTGATTGCGCGCGCTGCCGGGGTGGATCTGCATGACCAAGCCATCTTCCAGACTCATTCGAGCCATCTCCGTCAACATCTGCGCTCGAAAAAGCTCTCTCTGCGACGCATCGGCCTGCCCGGCCTTTATCCTCACGTAGAGTCCAGACGCCTCGAACTCTGACAAATCGGCGGTCGCGGCCGTTGGATGACCGTGGTCCGTCGCCGTGCATCCCAGTCGTTCAAAGCGCTCCCGCATCGTCTTCAGCGCCGCCAGGTAGCCCTTCCACGAACCTACTTCTTCTCCGCTTTTGCCGGCCAGCGTATCGAGATTGGTCAGGAAGCCCGGATGATCGGGATCGACCACGGGATCTGGCCGAAACGTTGGCACCACGTGCCCTTTCCATTTCGAGTCACCAATGGCTTTGTGATGTTCGAGCGAATCCAGCGGAGAGTCAGTCGTCGCCAACACCTCTATGTTGAACCGCTCATAAAGAGCGCGCGGGAGAAACTCTGGCGACTGGAGCTTGGCGGAGATTGTGTCGAAGTAAAGATCCGCCGTAGCCCTTGCCAGGGGTTCACTCAGGCCGAAAACCTCCTCAAATGTCTGGTCCAGCCAGATGCGAGTCGGCGTGCCGCGAAACAGATGATAATGCTCGGCAAAAGCACCCCACACTTTGCGCGGATTCCGTCCATCCCGAACACCAATCTCCAGTTCTTCGAGCGACACACCTTGGCTGTACAACATCCGGCAAATATAGTGATCGGGTTGCACCATGAGCTGCGCTGGGTCGGGGAAAGGTTGATTCAGCGCGAACCACTCGGCTTTTGTATGTCCGTGCGGGCTCACAATTGGCAGATTTCGCACGTTGTCGTACAAGGCACGAGCAACTTCGCGTGCGCTCCGCTCACACGGAAACAGCCGGTCTGGATGAATCAACATGGTTCGAACTATCGTTCAAGGTCGGCCACTCGAGAGCCGAATGATTCATCAGGATACACGCCTCTCGGGGCTCGCGGATGGGTGCCGATCCTTGCACTTTCTGTATCTCAGACATGACGATGAACTCGAAAATGTGGATGATAGATGCCAATGGGGAGAAGCAAAAAGCTCAGCACGGAGGGTGGAGTGCATGAGGTATACGCGGCGCAATCTGCTTGCGGCTCTCGGAGTACTTGGAATCCACACAGCCGTGCCTTCCGTGCTCGCGAAATCTGAGGACGCGGCTTTGAATCCCTTAACAGAAGCCCCGTCAAACTGCCCATTCCGGCTGGCCGTGATCAATGACGAGATCACCCAGGATTTCGAGAAGGCATGCCAGATTGCTGCCCACGACTTCAAGCTTCGCTGGATTGAGTTGCGTTCCATGTGGGACAAGAACATCACCGATTTGTCGCCGAAACAAATCGATGATGCGCGCAAGATTCTTGAGAACAACAAGCTTCAAGTCACCGACATCGCCAGTCCACTGTTCAAAACCGACTGGCCGGGCGCGCCCCGATCGCCCAAGAGCGAGACTCGCGACCAGTTTCACGCCAATTTCGATGCCAATGCGCAAGACAAGCTCCTCGAGCACTGCATTTCACTGGCCAAGACTTTCGGCACCGACAGAATCCGCTGCTTCGACTATTGGCGTCTCGATGATTCCAAACCTTATCGCGCTGCCATCAACGCCAAATTGCAGCAAGCCGCCGAGCGGTGCGCAAAAGATAACCTCATCCTTATCCTTGAAAACGAAATGTCATGTAATACAGCGACTGGAGAGGAATCAGCCGCTCTCCTGAACGCGATCCCGAACAAAAACTTCATGTTGAACTGGGATCCGGGAAACGCAGCTGCCCTCGACGGAACGACTTTTTCGGCGGGGTATTCCCTGCTGCCCAAAGACCGCATCGGTCATTGCCACTGCAAAGATGTCGTTCGCAAGCCTGATCACGGTTACGACTGGGCTCCCGTGGGCGCGGGAATCGTCGACTGGCCTGGGCAACTGCGCGCCCTGAAGCAAGACGGCTTCCACTACGGACTGAGCCTCGAAACTCACTGGCGAGGCGCAGGCACGCCCGAAGCGTCCACCCGCGTAAGCATGGACGGACTCATGAAAGCTCTGGTAGCGACTGGCATACGCTGCTGACCTAAGCTCGAATCACCATCCAGCGGTGAAGCAAGACGAGAAGGGGAAAGTGATGGCAACTCGACGCGAATTTATCGATGCAATGGCCGTCGGTGCAGCGGGCATGGCGCTTACACCCACCGCAAAAAGTTACGCCCGGATCCTTGGATCGAACGAAAGACTGAATTTCGCCATCATCGGGCTGAACAGCCGCGGATACGCGCATCTGGCGGGTATCAAAGCGAACAAGAATTCCGCTCGCGTCTCTTACGTTTGCGATGTCGATAGTGATGTACTTCAGAAATTCGCGAGCACCACGGAGCGAGAGATGGGGGAACGGGCAGTCGCAGAAAAAGACTTCCGCAAAGCCCTCGAGTCACACGACGTCGATGCCATCACCATCGCGACTCCCGACCATTGGCACACACCGATGGCGATCGCTGGACTGCAGGCCGGCAAGCATGTCTACCTCGAAAAGCCCTGCAGCCACAATCCCGCAGAAGGGGAAATGCTGGTCGAAGCGCAGCGCAAATATGGAAAGCTGGTACAACTCGGAACGCAACAGCGCTCGTCTCCGCATACCATCGAAATCGTCCAGAAAATCCGCGATGGAATCATCGGTAAGCCCTATTTCGCAAAAGCCTGGTACGTCAATACGCGCAAATCAATCGGGCACGGCAAGGAAGTCCCCGTGCCTGGACGATTGGATTGGGATCTCTGGCAAGGGCCAGCGCCTCGTCGCCCCTACACCGACAATGTGCATCCTTATAACTGGCACTGGTTTCGCATTTACGGAACCGGCGAGTCGCTTAACAACGGAACTCACGAAGTCGACGTGTGCCGGTGGGCGTTGGGCGTCGACTACCCGAACCGCGTCACCTCTTCCGGCGGACGATATCACGTCAAGGACGATTGGCAGTTTTACGACACTCTCGTGACCAGCTTCGAATACGACGACCGTCTCATTGCGTGGGAGGGAAAAAGCTGTCAGGGCATGAAGTGCTACGATCGCGACCGAGGTTCCACCATCATGGGAACCACCGGAACCGTCCTGGTCGATCGCGACGGCTACGAAATTTATGATCTGGCCGGAAAGAAAATCAACGAATTTAAGGCTGGCGGAAAAACATCGTCCGCCGATCTTGTGGGTCGCGATTCCATGACGGATGCTCACTTCGCCAATTTCATCCACGCCGTTCGCCAACAGGAAAAACTCACTGCTCCCATTGCAGATGGGAATATCAGTGTCACAATGCTCCACTTGTCGAACATCGCATGGGAAGTCAATCGAGAACTTCAATTGAACTCCAGAGACGCTCACATCGAAGGGGATCCCGCGGCCATGAAGCTATGGAATCGGGCATACGAAGAGGGCTGGGAACCGAAAATATAAGAGCCCATTGTGCTCTTGAAAAAAACTTCTTCAGAATCAACCAGCCAAATTCCCGTTAGGAAGATGAATGACCATTCGGATCGGCTTGATTGGCGGAGGAAACATCTCGGAGACCCACGCCCGCGCTGCCACTCAGATCGCCGGCGTAGAAATCGCCGCAATCTACGGGACCAATGCCGACAAGGTTGACCACTTAAGCCGCATGTACGGTGGGAAGTCCTTCGTCGACTTTAACGCGTTTCTCTCCCACCGCCCCATGGACATGGTGATCCTTGGCAGCCCGTCCGGCGTACACGCCTCACAAGGCATCCAAGCGATTCGTCGGGGGCTTCACGTTCTAACCGAGAAGCCACTGGACATCAGCACGACTCAAGCCGACGCCTTGATTGAAGTCGCTGAAAGGACCGGCGTGAAGGTCGGAGTAATTTTTCAGGATCGTGTTAAGCCAGAGATCCGCCAACTCAAGCAGTCGATCTGCGACGGTCACCTTGGAAAGATCACCTTGGTCGACGCGCGCGTAAAGTGGTACCGGCCTCCTGAGTACTACAGCAAGTCACGATGGCGAGGCACGTTCGCGCTCGATGGCGGTGGGGCGCTGATGAATCAAGGTGTTCACACTGTGGACCTGCTCCTGTGGCTTTTCGGAGATGTTGCGAAGGTTCAGGCTGTGGTCCGCACCGCACAACATGCAATCGAAGTCGAAGACACCGCGCTCGCAATTCTGGAGTTCGCCAGGGGTCCACTCTCTACCCTACTGGCCACCACCGCCGCCTATCCTGGCTATCCGCGGCGAGTTGAAATTACTGGCTCCGAGGGAACTGTGACATTGGAAGACGATCGCATCGTAGCCTCTAATCTTCGCGCCGCCGTAAAAACCGCTCCGCAACATTCAATCAAAGACGAAGGAGCAGCCTGCCACGTGGTGAGCGATGTTCGAGGTCACAAGGCGATTCTTGAAGACTTCATTCACGCCGTACAAAACAATGGAACACCCGCCTGTGACGCGCGCGAAGGACGCAAGAGCCTTGCCTTGATCGAGCGGATTTATCGCGCTGCCCGTAACTCAGCCGGCGGAGGCTCCGATTAGCTCTCCTGCCACCGATCGACTGCCCGCGCCAAACTACCGATCATCGTGGGGCAACTACCGCTGGGTGATCTGTGCTCTCCTTCTGCTGGGCGTGACCAAAAACTACATGGACCGCCAGGTCCTCGGCGTTCTCAAGACTACTCTGCAACGTGATCTGGGATGGAATGAAATCCAATATGCCAACCTGGTGACAGCCTTCCAGGGCGCCTATGCCGTTGGCATGCTCGCGGTTGGATGGTTAATCGACCGCTTGGGCGCAAGATTGGGCTACGCGCTTGCCATGATTTTCTGGAGTTTGGCCGCGATGGCCCATGCGGGATGTGCTTCTGTTGCCAGTTTCATGCTTGCGAGGTCTGCCCTCGGTTTTTGGGAGGCGGGCGTCTTCCCCGCCAGTATCAAGGCTGTGGCTGACTGGTTCCCGAGCAAGGAGCGCGCCCTTGCTACCGGCATCTTCAACGCGGGAACGAGCGCGGGGGCCATGGCCACTCCACTCCTGGTTCCGTGGATCACGTTAAGCTGGGGATGGCGCTGGGCGTTCGTGAGTACCGGGGTTCTCGGAGTCGTGTGGCTAGCGCTGTGGCTGACTTTGTATCGCAAGCCCGAGGAAGAATCCCGCGTCTCGCAAGAAGAACTCGCTTACATTCGCAGTGATGGTCAAGAAACAGCTCCGGCACTTCGCTGGAGTCAACTTCTCCCTCTCCGGCAGACATGGGCGTTCGTGGTCGGCAAGTTCATGCTCGACCCCGTCTGGTGGTTCTACTTGTTCTGGGTTCCGGATTTTCTTCAGCGCAGACACGGATTGGAATTAGCAAAAATCGGACTCCCCCTCGTCACCGTCTATCTGATTTCCGACGTGGGCAGCATCGGTGGCGGGTGGATCTCTTCAACGCTCATGCATCGCGGCATGACCGTCAACCTGGCTAGAAAGCTGGCTATGTTGATCTGCGCGCTCACCGTGGTGCCGATTGTCTTCGCATACCATGCTCAGAACCTGTGGGTTGCGGTGACGTTGATCGGCATGGCAGCGGCTGGCCATCAGGGATTCTCCGCCAACCTCTTCACGATGACATCCGACCTATTTCCGGCTCAGGCGGTAGCTTCCGTGGTGGGCATCGGTGGGATGGCTGGCGCCGTCGGCGGCATGTTCATCGCCAAGCTGGTCGGATACATTCTGCAACGAAGCGGCAGCTATCAGATTCCCTTTCTCATCGCAGGCTGCTCCTACCTTGTAGCGCTGGGAGCCATTCACTTGCTTACACCTCGACTCACACCAGCCCAATTTCCGGCGGACGACGGCCTTAAGTAGCTCCTTACGGATTTACCCTCTGGAGATGCGGCGAATCGAAGTTTTTCTGCCTCTTTTTTAGGCCGCAGCCTGAGGCTCAATACTCCAGTTCCCGAGCCGCTGCTTCATCAGGACATAACACTCACAAGCCGCACTTTCGAGTTTTCCAAGGTCCATGATCGTGATTCTTCCTCGCGCGCAAGATACGATACCGGCTTTTTGCAGCATGCCCGCAGCCACGGTCACGCTTGATCTGCGCGTGCCCAGCAACTGTCCGAGAACATCCTGCGTGACTGGCAGCTCCATCGAGCCAAGCAACTCATGGCTCATCAGCAGCCAACGCGCCAAGCGCTGTTCCACTTCGTGCAGTGCGTTACAGGCAGCGAGTTGCATGGACTGCAACATCAGGCGTTGCCCGTACCGATGCAATTCCACATTCAATTTGGGACATCGCGGCAGCAATTCCTGAAGGCTCAACGGGTCGATCCGGTAGGCGGCCCCCTCGGCCTGCGACAGGATTCGGTGAGGGCTGGTTGCCAAACCATCAATCACCGGCAGACCTGCAAATCCGCCTGCGCCAATCGCGCCCACCTCTACATTTTTCCCGCTCATCTGCACGTTCAGAACAGACAAGAGTCCATTCTCGATGAAGTACGCGTATCTGATTGCGTCGTCCACCTCGTGTAGTACCTGATGCGATTTCAGCCGGATGAATTCGATATTGGGGCGCAACAAGGCGAGTTCAGTCCGCGGCAGAGCAGCTAGAATCCCTTGTGTGAACCCTTTATCTGCCATCACCGAACTCAATGGCTCGAGAGAGGCTGGGCCGTCATTAACGAATGTATTCATATCGACAGAATCCTCCATGCAATCAAGGAAAGGTCTTAACTAGGAACGGGAAGCTAAAACGCAATCCCTGATGGCCGGAAATTGAAGATCAGAAGAAATCAGGCAGCCTTGCTCTGTTTCCGATCGATCCCCGGGACAAACACCATCGCCAGGAATTGTGGCAACGCTGAAGTGGCCTGCAGGCCGTCGAACGACGGCAGCGCAATTGATAGTAAGTGTACATAACGCGTTTTCGCGGCACAACTATGAGTGAGGCGAGAGTCCGGGATAGGAGAATAGGTATAATCTGCGAGCATCTCGGAGCCCAAAAGCATCTCACGGTGAACGCCCTTGTCAAATACGCTCTTAGCCCGGCGCGCCGCGCATAGGTCGACCAAACCCAACAACCACACGCCTTTCCTGACTTCGGCCTTGCCCGCCAGCTATGTTGCCTGCTAAGACCGCACCCGTTCGGGGCGGGTCATTGTTTCGATTACGTACACTATTTAGTACCTTCGAATACATTAGCGTGGGCGGTCCATTTTGCCTCATTTTCCTGGCCTGCCTCGGCAGCTCTGCCGCGCAGACTCGGACGGTCAAGGGCACGGTTCGCGATGTCAGCGGAGAGGTGATCACGGGAGCCGACATCGTCCTCACTCAACACGGCACCCGGAAATCGACTCACACGGACGTAGCTGGCCGGTTCTCCTTTGCCACGGTCGATGAGGACATTGCAACCCTCACCATCAATGCTCGTGGATTTCTGGCCCAAATGAAAACAATCGATCCTGCACGTGACCCTTCGGATCGTTTAGAGGTGATATTGCGTCCCTCAGTCGCCTCTGAACAGGTAATCGTTTCAGCTTCGCGAAGTCCCATCCGCCTGCCTGAAACGCCGGGCAGTTCCATCCTCATCTCGCAGATGGCCCTCGGGGCTACGCCCGCGCTCCGTGTAGATGATGCCCTACGGCAGGCGCCGGGATTTTCCCTCCTGCGGCGCTCGACAAGTCGAACAGCCAATCCAACGACCCAGGGAATTTCGCTGCGAGGCTTGGGCGGTAGCGGTGCCAGTCGAGCACTGGTCCTGGCGGACGCCATCCCGCTCGCTGATCCCTTCGGTGGTTGGGTGTACTGGAATCGCGTTCCAAAAACCGCCGTCGACTCGATTGAACTCATGCGAGGTGGTGGATCAAATCTCTACGGCAGCTCTGCGCTTGGAGGAGTTGTCCAACTCATCACGCGCACTCCGGAGGACCCGGCGTTATCCTTCGAGACCTCCTATGGAAACGAACGCTCTGCCGAATTGTCACTCTGGGCGGGCACGTATTGGCGACAGTGGTACTATTCGGTCGCTACCGAGTTGTTTCACACCGATGGATTCGTCCTCGTCCCTTCGTCGGACCGCGGCTCTGTGGACACTGCTGCCAATTCCCGCGACGCAACCGTCTACGGAACCATAGGGCACTCCGTCGGATCGCGTGGACGAATTTTTGGTCGAGGCAACTTCTTCACTGAGTCCCGCAACAACGGAACTCAACTTCAAACGAACGACACGCGCATCGCAGAAGGAGTATTGGGCTTCGACAACCAATTTGGCACGGCCGACTCTATCATGCTGCGTGCGTTTGCAGATGCTGGTTCGTACAACCAGTCCTTCTCGTCCATCGCACCCGACCGCAGCAGCGAAACTCTCGTCGATCTGCAGCATGTGCCCGACCAGGTTGTCGGCGGAACGGCACAATGGATCCACAGCCTGAACTCCAGCAACACCCTGGTGGCGGGTGCCGATTTTAGCCAGATAATAGGCTCTAGCGAGGAAGCATTGTTCTCAGGACCAAATCAGGCTCGCAACAGCGGCGGACGTCAGTTGCGCATCGGCTGGTTTGGCGAAGACATTTTTCAGCACGGCAGATGGAATGTCGTCCTCGGTGCCCGGGGCGACGATTGGAAAAACTACCGCGGGAGCGTTCTAACAACTCCGAATTCCGGTGAGCCAACGGCGACCGCTTATCAGACACGATCCGATCTCGCCTTAAGTCCGCGGCTCTCTGTGCTACGTTCGCTGGGCGAACGCTTCGCGATAACCGGTTCGGTCTATCGCGCGTTCCGCGCCCCCACGCTGAACGAGCTTTACCGCACGTTTCGAGTCGGCAACGTCTCGACCTTCAACAACCCATCCCTTGCAGCAGAACGCCTCACTGGCGCCGAAGCCGGAATGAAGACAACCCTATTGGATCAACGTCTGCATCTACGCGGAACGTATTTCTGGAGCGACATCGTTGATCCAATTACCAATGTAACTCTATCGTCGACCCCAACGTTGATCACGCGTCAGAGGCAGAATTTGGGAAGAACCCGCGCACGCGGCCTGGAACTCGACGGCGCACTCCGCGTCAATGCTACCTTGCAGGCGTACGCGGGATACTCATTTACCGATGCAACCGTGCTCCAATATCCCGGCAATCCGGGAGGCATCAACCTCGTCGGGCGGGACGTGCCGCAGGTACCTCGACATGTATTTACGTGGGGAATCTTCTACTCGGGGTTCTCGCATTGGTCTATATCCGTCTCTGGACGATTCGTGGGCCAGCAATTTGATGACGACCAAAACCAATTTGTTCTGCATCGGTTCTACACCACAGACTTGCAGGTCGGACGCATGCTTCGGCAGCGAGTAGAGCTTTTCTTGGCAGCGGAGAATTTCCTCAATCAGCGCTACGAAACCGCGCGAACACCGACCGTGAATCTCGGCCCTCCGGCGCTCGTTCGACTCGGCATCCGCGTGAACCTACCGTCAAGACCAGGTGGCGGCCATGCCGCTCGGTAGCTCCCTCGCCTGCGCGATGGAGGCCGATCGTCGCTACTTTGGCGGAATGATAGGAAGCACAAGCGCGGACGGACGCTGCTCGTCGTGCAGAATCGTGTTACGAGCCGATACGAAGTTGCGTGCGAATTTAATGTCCTGACCCGTATTGAAGTTCCGGTCAAAGCGCGGGAAATTGCTGCTCGAAATCTCTAAGCGCAGCGAGTGCCCACGAAGAAAGAGATTGCTTGTTCCCCAGAGATCGAGCGATATCCTGTAAATCTGGCCGGGGTTCATCAACGCCGCATGCTCCTGCGAATCCCGATAGCGCATGCGAAGAATGCCTTCCGTAAGATTGGTCGCGAATTCATCGGGAGCCGCATCCACGAGCTTCGCGGTGAAATCGGTATCGACGGTCGATGATTTGACGAACAGTTCCGCAGTAACCGGTCCCGTGACTTCCAAATCACTCGGCAGCGGTCCGGTGGAGTAGACAAGCACATCATCGCGATTTTCAACGGAACGCTGGTCGCGCGGTCCGGGCTCCATGTGCTCCATGTCGCAGCACAGCGGCCCTCCCACGCTTGGCGCAGGATTGCCAGGATCGTAGGCATAAGCATCCGACGCCTTTGATTTGGGCGCCGTGATGTTGAGCGTCCCATCTCCGCGGAGCGAATTCGCTTTGCCAGAAGAGTGCAGAAAATACTTCGTGTATTTCGCCTGTGGAGGCGGCCAGTCATCGTGCTGCCGATATTCATTCGCACCCATCAAAAAGAGCTTTACGGGCTTGTCCGTCGCGAATTCATTCTGAATGCCTTTGCACTGAAAGTCGTACCAATCCAGGATGACCTCGAGGTACGGACTGTCCAGAGCGTGTACACCAAAGTCGACGTCTCCGATGCGACGCCCGAAGCCTGCGTGCCCGCCAATCTGCATCAGCAAATGCTGTTGCTACGCGTTCCTGGCGTGGCTCCATGTGCCTTGGCACCGCTGAAAATGTCGTACCATCCTCCAACCTGCAGCATCGGAACAGTAATCTTCGAGAAATTTTCCCCGATCGACCACTGCTTCCAGTAAGCATCGTAATCAGGATGCGGCAGCCAATCCAGGCGATTTCACCAGCTTGCGCCGCCTGTTCGCCAAAACCCGCGTCAGTGAGTGCTATGGCGATTTTGCGACAGTAATTTAGGATCTCTGTGCAAAATTGAACACTTTTCGTCCTCGGATTGCCGCAACATAAGCGACCGTGAACGATAGAGTGGTCTAATCTCAAGCAGGTTACATGCTATCTGGTGCCCGACCTGTGGTTCGGGCCCGCCGGACAAGTGTGAACTCATTACGGGTCGGCCCCGTACCGAGCCGCATCGAGATCGGCTTCTGCCCTGCATGGGAACAAGAGACCTCACTACACCGACTCAACGAGTGTAATCCGTACAAACCCACGCGCTCAGATTTCTCGAAGTAAGGGTGCATGATGTCACACAGAATTGATGTTTTTCTGCTTACTGAAAATCGTCTTTTGCGTGAAGCCCTCACGCGGATTTTCGGCGAAAAATCAGACCTGTCCCTTGTTGGTGCTGCCTCCCTTTCCCCTCAGCTCGTCAAAGAAGTTACAGTCACCCGCCCCCGAGTGCTTTTGTCCGATTCTGGACTAGATTCCTTTGGTGCTGTGCAGATCATCCCCGAGCTCCGTAAAGAGCTCCCGGAGTTAAGGGTCCTTTTGATCGGGATGGAATCCGATTCTTCCACCTTTTTGCGGGCGGTGCGTGCTGGTGTACTTGGATACCTTCTGAAGGATGCCTCGTCCATGGATGTCGCCGCTGCCGTTCGTTCAGTAGCAAGAAATGAGGCAGTATGCCCTCCAAGTCTCTGTCGTGTCCTCTTTGAGCACGTGGCAGCTCCGCCAATGGAGGCCACGTGCCTCCAATCCCGACATCCCTTCGGTTTAACACGCCGGGAACAGCAACTGACGGAGATGATGGGACGAGGATTAACGAACAAAGAGATCGCAACTCAACTCAATCTTTCGGATCAAACCGTCAAGAACCACGTACACCGCGTGCTGCAGAAAGTTGGCGCCGGGGACCGATTGGAAGCGGCGGAAATATGTCACTCGTGTTTGTATGCTGCTTGACGCGTTTACGTCCCCCTGAATTCTTTGCAATGCTCTGATCTCCATTCTCTGTGGCTCCCTGGAAGCAATTCAATCACAATCCCGGTGTAATCGCGATCTTTCAACGCTTACAGAGTCCTTAATTGTTAGGATTTGGAGAAAGGTGCCGCCGTTAGAGGGGAAATGATCAGGCGGCAATCAAAAGGTGCTTAATAGCATACTGAAAAAATTCTGAGTTGCTCTTCGCGTTCAGGGCATCCTTGACGCGGTACTTATGAAAAGCGACCGTACGATGTGTGATCTTTAGGATGCGCCCAACTTCCTTCATCCTCTTTCCTTCCGCGAGGAGTTGAAAGGACTTCACCTTGCCGCTGACTGCCCTTTCTCTCTTGTGCCCGACGCAAGATTGCCAGTCTCTCTAGTCTCGAACAGCTGCCTTGTCTCTGTAGTGTCCCCTGCCCTTGATGAACCACCAGGCGGATATCAGGATGTTGGCCGCAAGATAGAATCCGAATCCCAGCGGACACGAACTCGCACAATCAGGCGGCGCGGTCCAATAACTTTGCGCCGCGCTCTGATGCTTTTGCGGGAAAGCTTCGTAGCAGCATCCAGGCGACAAGAAAGCACAATACAAACGCAAGCAACATCAGCTCGAGAGCGCGCATGAAAAAGTGATCGATCAGACCGCGTCCTCTGGCGTCCAAATCTCGAATCGCCTTGTCGCTCATTGCCTGGAAATCGTTTATGGCTGCTACTTCATCATTATGAAGAGCATCCAGCACCACCTGTCGTTCCCCGCGCATATCCGCAGTTGCGGCGAGCCGTTCGCTACGAAAGGCAGCGATGGTGGCAAGCCTCTGTTGCTGCAGGGCATCCACGGTCCGCAGGCGTTGCTCGTTGAGAAACGCCTGCGCGGACAAACGCTGACCTTCAACATCTGCCCTCACCGCTTCGCGTGCCTGACCCACGAGGTCGGGCATGCGGTCCATGTTGCTCGATGCCTTTGCTGCGGTGTTTGACAGCACCACGAAATTGGACAGCGCGGTGCTAACCTGCGGATCGCTGGTCACGTCGCCGAGCAAGAGTTCTGCCTGCCAGCGTGCTTGCTTGGGAATATAAGCGTTGTACGAATCCAAACGGGCCGTAAGGTCCCCTATACTCTCCCCTAATGCCTTGATCGAGGCCATCGCTCCCAAGTCAGATTGTTCAACCTTGCTGATCAGGTCTGGATCAAGCGACTGACGGCCAACGAGGCTGGCTTGAATGGGATGAGCGTCAGCCCAGGTAGAAACCCTCTGACGCAAATCGGCGACATCGGCTGTGGGCGAACCTAACCGAACAGTGCGCTCCATCTCGGTGTCCATGTTCTTCACCGTCTCCGCGACAACAGCGTGGAATTCTCCCAGAGCCTGTTTCAAGGCCGCCCGTTCCATATACGTGCTCATTTGAAAAATGAACGACCATGTATCGAGGACGGCGGCAATCGGGTCGGTGTTCAGCAATGACGTCTGCATGACGGGAATCGCCTCGGCTTTCCACTCCAGAGCTTGTCTGCGGGCGGATCGCGAGTGCGACTCCGAAATGATTTTGTCAGCGGCGGTCTCTATCTCCGCTGAGTAAAGAGCCAACAGTGACTGATTCCGTGAACTCAGCTCCGGTGCGGACGACGTGACGTTCTTGGCGATCTTTGCCGAAGACTTCTTTCTACTGTTGCCACCAGACGCGCACCCCAACGACAGTAGCAACAGACCACAAAACACGCAGCGCAACCGATGAGCAAGCCGCATATTATATTCTTTTAACTCCTGCCAAGAGCCGCCGGTAGTGTCAGCATTGACAGGTTCTTCATGGTATTAGCAAGGCTCTTCAGGACGTGCGAAACTATTGGCGAAAAATCACCATCTCTGACAATGTCGTTCCCGTCAAGTACTTTTTGAGCGCACTAACCCGTGCACTCCGAGGAGCGCGCCATTTCGCTCTCGTTGAAGGTTCTGCCATACCAACCAAGGCCCGCTCGTAATCGTTTGAGGTCAGGAAACTCGGTCCGACCCATCCATCTCTTCGATCACAACTTCGATCATGATTACTACTTCGAACTCCCCCGCGAAGGGGAGCGGGACGCCCAATCGTTACGACGGTGTTCTATCGCACACCATGGGGATTTCCGGGCTGTCCCGCGTGCGCACCGAACTTTGTAAATTGCTCGTAGTTCCATTGCTTGCGCCACATCCAGTACAGACGAATGGCGAGTCTAGGGGCCATGGCTACCTTGGCGATCTTCCGTCCTCGGCGCATCGCCAAGTGGAAAAACTTACTGCGCCATTCCTGGTTGCTGCGCACCGTGACTTGCGCGGCTTCCACCAACAGGAAACGCAGCAGAGAGTTGCCTTGTTTCGAGATATGTCCTAGCCGTCGACGTTCCCCGCTGGAATCTTCCTCCGGCAGCCCGAGGTAACTCGCAATCTGCTTGCCGCAGCCAAACCGCTCTGCCATTCCGATCACCAGCACGAAGGCAAGTGCCGTCAGGGGACCGACCCCGGGATGCGTCATCAGTCGCTGGGCCTCGGGACATTTCTTCGCTTCTTCCTCAACCGCTTTCGTTAACTCCCCGATGATCGGGTTCAGTTGGTCCAGCAACTCCAACAGCTCCTGCCGTCGCCGCCTCGCCCACGGAGCTAACCGGAGCGCTGCCAGTTGTTCCCGTCCGGCTTCCCGCCACAACCTCTTCTTCGCGCGTAGACCTTCGTTCAGGGCTACCGCTTGCAGCTGGTTCATGATCCGGGTGCGCGCCTGTACCATCCGGTGTCGGTGCCACAGCAGCTGCCGCAGATCGCGATTCTCCCAGCTCGGCACCCAGATCCGCGGAAAGCGATCTTCCAGCATCAATTTCAGAATCAGCTGTGCGTCCTGGCGATCCGTCTTCGGCTTGCGTACTCGCTTCGTACGGATCTCGGCTGCGTCCCCAATCCACAACTCAAAGTTCAGTTCCGCCAGCAGTCGCTCGAACCAGCGTGCATGCCCACTGGCTTCCATCCCCACCCGCACCTTCTTTCCCTGGGTCGCCAACTCACGGTAGAACTTCTCCGCTTCCTCAGGATGCTCCAGTCGCCGCTCTTGCAGTTCCCCGGTTTCGGTATCTACATATGCGATTTGTTGAAAACCCGGATGGTAGTCTGCCCCTATAATCATCATTGTTCGGCTCCTTTCTCCCGGGCCTTTTGGTTGGTTGGCACCACCAAAGTTTACTCGGGTCCAGGGAGCCGACATTGTCATAGAATCATTGCACTCATTCACCCCGGGGCAGGGTTTTGAGTTCCTATGGGCCTGCGGCCCACCCATAGGGATGAAAGTGCGCTTCTAACAGCCCGACTGATTCCAAACGGGTTATGCAATGACTTTCGACGGAGTGTATGGGCGTGTTTACAACAGTTGAGGAAAGGCGCATGGTTAGGCGCCGAGGATCTCTCTTTAGTTGCCTCTCTTTGGTTGCACCCACGTTACTCGATGCTTACGAATACTCCATTAGCCTCGAGCGGTACTGCGCCCGTAGATCGTGGAACATCCGGTTGCACGGGTCATATCGTTTTTGGGGCAGGGATATGGCTGATCTTGATTGTGTTGACGATCATAGTAATCACGGTGAACCGATGTACAAATCTACTGGTGCGGAGCGGTTTGGCCTGTCGGCTTGATCAACAAAGCGGGAAGCTCGGAAGCAATGTGTATGTCCACGATGAGATCCAGCCCATGCTCGAGTTGTAAGAACTTGGCAACCCTCAAGGATGCGAGGCCGGCATTCTGGAATTCTTGGGCGTACTTCTTCTCAAGGTCTGTACGGCGGGATTCGAAGTCGATGCTTTGATCGATCATGGCCTTAGCGTCAGTATCGGTCATCTAGCGAATTTGTCGCCATACGATTTAATCTAAGCCAGTCGCTTGTCATTGACGTTAGTCAAATCGGCTTCATATTTCCGGTACACGCCAGAATGCTTTGCTCTCCTGATCGTTGAATTGCATGGCCGCAGCGATGAGGGCCAGATGGTCAGCTCTCAAGTCGGCTCGGAGTGACTCGATGTAGGAGTCGGGGTTCGGTTCACGGCTTTGAGCAGCGGAGACATTGGAAAAGACACCAATAGAAAGCACGACTACTGCGAACAGGATTCTCATTTTCATCTCATTCATCCTTTTCAAAGTTACGGCCAGCGCGAGTGAAACCGAACCGAACATCACACAGCCTTCATCATGTGAGATCATCACAAGGCCCTACCAGCCACTGGCAGTGCTCGGTCTGACCGGAGAAACTGCTTATTCTAGGTCTTAGTGTCCGATCTGGGTTCCTATGACCTCCCCGGAGACAATGATTTCGACGCGGCGGTTCTTCTGACGACCCTCGGCCGTGCCGTTGTCAGCCACTGGGCTGCCCGAACCAAGGCCCTGTGCCGACAACGAACTGGCATCCAGACCCTGGTTGACGAGGTAGTCCCGCACGGCGTTTGCGCGCTGCTCGGACAGGGATTGGTTGACTTCGGCGCTCCCGCTATTGTCGGTATGACCCTCGATAGTCAAGCGCAGGGAGGAGTAGGTGAGCAGTATGCCGTAGAGCTTGGCCAATCCCTCTCGCCCTTCGGGTCGGAGATCGGACTTGCCAGTAACGAACAACACATCACCCATATTGACGATTAACCCGCGGGGCGTGTCGGTAGTGGGCAGGATGCGATTAAAATGCTCGAGCACGCGGGCGCGCAAGGCCTGCTTCTGGCGATCGGCCTCTTCCATGGCCTTTTTCTGGGCTTCAGCCGCGGCCAGTTCCGCATCCGCTTTCCGCTTGGCCTCCGCCGCTTTCTCCCTCACCTCCCTCTTGCACTCCTCGCATTCGGCCTCTTCCATGGCCTTTTTTTGGGCTTCAGCCGCGGCTAGTTCCGCATCCGCTTTCCGCTTGGCCTCGGCAGCTTCCTTTGCCCCCCCTTCCCCGAACGTGTACGCGATACCGAAGCCGAGACGCACTCGGTTCTGTCCCGTATCGGCGAAGTTAGTGTGAAGAAAGTCGACCTTAAAGCGACCCATCCAATGGGACGCGAGCCGATAATCGGCTCCGCCACCAACCATCCATGAAAAAGCGTTGTCCGAGGCTGACTGGCTGACATTCATCGCCGGGTTTTCAAGGCTCGAGTTTAGGTGGGAAACACCGAACTGTGCCTCCGCAAAGGGCCACAGGCGTGGGAGGAATGTCTTCTTGTTTTTGAGCAAACCCGGGAAGGAGATGCGCGGGCCGCCGAGGAAGTCTTGCAAGTGACTCTTCGAAACGAGCAGTCCTGTATTAGTCAGTGCGAATGCCCCGAGGTGTGATGAGTCCCATGCGCTATCATAGTCAAAGGCCACCGAAACCCTGCGCATGACCCTCACCGCCGCGCCAACGTTCAACCCATCGGTACCGTTATCACCCGAAATGTGGGCGTATCCACCGCTAACTTCCAGGCTCTGGGCAGCTGCAAGCAATGGGGATAGAAGTAGGAATGCTAAGAACACAGATAGACTCTTCATAGTCTCCCTCTCGGTAAAGTTCCATCGGGCAGAACTTCCGGACAGGAAAAAAACAAACTGCTCTCATGCTGCTCATCTGGCCCAAGTTGGCAACCTTCCTTCAGGCTCGATTCTGCGTCATGATGTTAGGTCGCCCACCCGCGAACGATAACTGTCAAAAGATGCAGATTGGC
The DNA here is from genome assembly GCA_035652655.1 of Terriglobales bacterium. Lineage (GTDB taxonomy): Bacteria > Acidobacteriota > Terriglobia > Terriglobales > Acidobacteriaceae > Gp1-AA133. The sequence continues at coordinate 2,770 of DASRDJ010000381.1, read as the reverse complement.
GGGGGACGAGTGTGTCGAAGACGCGTTTCTCACTGAAGTCGCTCGGCACGGTCGACACGAGCATTGCCGCGCTCGAATTCCGGCGATTGTCTTGAAGCGTTGGCAAATGTGGGTTGGCTCCAAGGACCCATCGCAAGGGATTACCCGGGAGGTGGTATGGCCACTCGCCCGTCACTGCCTTGTCCTTCCGATACCTGCCTCCGTCTACTCAGGCACCCTAATATGGCCATTGCGAAAGGCCCTCCGAAGGAGCTCTAGAAATGAGTCAGCGATTATCCCCCGATCGCCGACCTTCAAGCTTCCTGTCCACACTACTCAAGAAAGTACAAATGCCGGCACTGCGCGGTGCCGCGGACAATCAGATTGACCCGCAGCGTCTTCCGGGCTTGACTCAGATCAGGCAGGAAGTAAACCGCGGAGGGTTCGACCTGAATTCGCTCACACACCGCCTCACGAAGCTAATCCAGCGGATAGTTGGTGCTGGCGGTGTCGGCGTGTGGTTGTTCACCAACGATGAGGCTTTCCTGTGCGCCACAGCAGGAACCGCATCCAACGACGAGCGATTGCGGTTTGAGGTGCTTTCGAAACTCGTGAACGTGTACCGTCTCAGCCAGGATTCAGCTTCTCGCTTACAAACCCAATCGGAATGAGTACAGGTTACGACCAAACCGATTCCGGCGATACCAACTCTTTGCTAGTCGAGCCCAGGGACATAACGTTGCAGGAGTGCTGGCCATATTCTCCGACGAATTGAATGCCTTCACCGAGAGTGATGTCGCCAAGCTTCACTTGCTCGCCGACCTGCTGGCGCAGGCACTGAAGAAGGCAGCGGAAGCGGCCCTACAAGAGAGCGTGGCCCTGGAGCCCGCAGCCATGTTCGAGCTGATCGAGCGAATATGTGCCTGCTGACAGATGACACTGCGTGCCGTCGTTGGGAATCTGAAGCCTCACAGTAGCGTGACTCTCCACAGACGCGTCCCTCCGATGACGAGTCTCCTGTTCATCGGGAGGCCTTCCTTCGGCACACGTGCGTAGCCAATGGAGCGCGAAACGTCCAACCACTGTGATTATTACTAGATGACACGGGTGCCGTTCTTTTAGGAACCTGAAACGCACAACCGAAAACATAAGGTGAGCTGATATGTCGTATTCGATCTGGTTATTTCTGGTCGCTCTATCTGGTTGGGCCGCTGGTTACATTGTGGGCGGTAAAGGATTCGGTGTGGTAGCCGACATTTTGTTCGGTTTCACTGGCGGCATGACCGTGCGCTTTTGCCTCGACGCCATGGGCGTTCGTCTAGCGGATGTGGATCTGCTGCTGTTTTCGATCTGGGGTGCGGCGGCGTTGCCAGGGTTCGTCAGACTCATGGTGAGACGCCGTCATAATTTGGATCCGCGCAATTTCACCCGTGTACGGCGAGGTCTTGAGGTCGCGGGAGAGCCTCGCTCTGGCTCGCGAGCGGACAGCCAAGATTCTTCCAGAGCTGCATAGGCGAGAGATCGCAGATTTACCACGTTGCTCCTCTCTTGAGCAGTTTCTCCCAATATCGGATCGAAGAAGAGCACGGTGCTCGTTCCCCACAATCAGGGACACTGAATCAGTTGCCCGAGCGGAAGTTTCGATTGCCGGCTGCAGCAATTTCCGAAGGTTTTGTCACTTTAGTGGGGCGCTTACAGCTCATTGGCCCGCATCCGGACATCCCCGCTCGGCGGGCGGTTTTGGATTCAAATAGAGACGCCGGGCTTCGAAAATCAGGTTTTGAGGTGGAATCACGAAATTCCAGTTTTCCCGTTTGCGTCAGAACCCCTTTACCTACCCTGAGATTTCGAGAGCTCGGTATGGGCGAGAATTCCGGGCAGTTTCTTGCGCGATTCACGAACAGATTCAGTGGGAAATGGGGGATGTACCTGATGGCAATGTTGGGAGCAGCGCAATAGTTCATGAAAAGAGAGGGAAAGGGGACACATGAATAAAACTTTGAAGATGCTTTTTCGAACGGGCTTGAACATTTTGGAGCAATCGGATCGGAGAACCTGTACGCGAGCACATTGCAGAAACGGCGCATCTACTGAGACGAAAAATTCGCGGCGAGGACCATACCCTGCGTTACGTCCTGACCTTTGCCGCTGGGGTCGGTGTCGGGGTTGGAGTTGGTATTCTCATGGCTTCGGGTAGCGGCGCACAGAGCCGCAATTCCATTACGGAAAAGGTCCGAGATGGCTAAGAACAAATGACTCAAAAAAAGAAACTCGGTGGTTTTGTAAACAGCTTCCAAATGTTCGCCGCCAAAAGCAAATAGTGTGCGCGTTGTCACGGCGTCAAAGCCGGCTGTAGTCATAAGGCACTCAACGTGGGAGCTTGGGGCTACGTTGTAAAAACAAGGGTCGCAAGCGACCTTCTAGCTGCTGTGGACGCGGTTCTTGAGGGCAGACAGTTTGTCAGCGCTGGATTGGCGATTCAGTACATTAACTGAGTCGGCAGTGTTCAAGCTGCCGTAGACGGCTCGCTTCTTTCCTTCAGTAGTCGCGTTTCGCTTTCAGAAACGGTAAATTCCGCGAAGCCACACTCCAAACAGACCAGAAGTTTTGGAAAGACCCACACAATGGGCTTGTCCAGACCCTTGAGTCCTGGGAAATGAATGGCGACTTCCCCGTTGATGGTGGACTGATTCTCCGATCGGCAGGACTTGCAAGACATTCGCCCATAAGCGAACTCTGCCCAACAGACTGTTCAAGATAAATATGCTAGTCGGCTCAAGCATGCCAATAG
>DASRDJ010000380.1:0-4435 GCA_035652655.1 Terriglobales bacterium | reverse complement strand
ATTTCTTTAATCCGGTGCCGGTGATGAAGTTGGTCGAGATCATTCGCGGTCTGGCCACCACGCAAGCAACGTTCGATACGGTTCGCGAACTCGCCGTTGCTCTCGATAAGACTCCTGTGGAAGTCAACGACGCCCCTGGCTTCGTCTCGAATCGCGTATTGATGCCGCTGCTCAACGAGGCGATGTATGCCGTGATGGAGGGAGTTGCGACCCCGGAAGCTGTGGACGAAGTCTTCAAGTTGGGCATGGCGCATCCCATGGGTCCGCTGACCCTGGCAGATTTCATTGGACTGGATGTCTGTCTCGACATCATGCGCGTTCTGCAGGCGGGCTTGGGCGATCCGAAGTACCGGCCCTGTCCATTGTTGATTAAGATGGTGGATGCCGGCTGGTTCGGACGCAAAAGCGGCCGCGGTTTTTATCAGTATTAATCGGCGTCGCCAGACGACAGGTTCGAACGACTTGACCGAAGAGAGCAGGCAGCAGTAAATCGATGACCACCGCATGGGGACAGGTTCTACCCGAAGAGAACGATTCTCGTGGACGCCACGATACGGGCTTCTACGTCTTTGCAGTATTCGCCGGTGTGTTCGCCGGCTGGATCGACATTAAGGTTGGGGACCTGCTGTTCACGGCTCTGCTGGTGCTTGCACCTTGCATGCTGTTGGGCATGATGCGGCCGCAGCGAGCCTGGCGCTGGGTGGCCATTGTCGCCGTCTGCGTCCCCATTGTGGAAGTGCTTGGCTGCCTGATCCTGAAACAGAGAATGAATCGTGCGCAGGTGTACGAATCGTTCTTGGCGTTTCTGCCCGGAATCGCAGGTTCCTACGGGGGCGCGCTGCTACACCAGGCGGTCAGCAACATTCTCGGCGACAAATGACCGCACACGAAGGTCCCGGCTGACCAGAAAGTTACTCCCTGATCCACAGGTTTCAAGGGTATCCTGCGAGCGTATGAGTGTATCGGTTTCGGTGCTGGCCAGCGGCAGCCGAGGTAACTGCGCCCTGGTGCAGACATCGACGACTCGCATCCTGGTGGATGTCGGCATCTCGTGCCGCGAAACCTTCCGGCGCATGAAGGCGCTGGGCGATGATCCCCGCTCGCTCACGGCCATTGTCATCACGCATGAACACTCCGATCACGTGTACGCCCTGCAGGTTCTCGCCAAGAAACTGAAGCTCCCGGTGTTCATGACCGGAGCGACGCATCAGACCTGGGCGCGCGCCATGCGCGATGAAAACGGCGTGCGGACCACCCTCGAGCGCCTGGAGATTTTCGCCTCCGGCAAGAGTTTTCAGATCGGCGACATCGCTGTGACGCCCTTCACCATCCCGCACGACGCAGCCGACCCGGTGGGCTTCACCTTCCGCGCCGAAGGCGTGAAGGTCGGCATCGCCACCGACCTTGGATACATCCCGGCCAGCGTGCGTGATCATTTGCAGCGCTGTGAAGTGCTGGTCATCGAGTCGAATCACGACGTTGAAATGCTGCGGGTCGGCCCGTATCCCTGGTCCGTCAAACAGCGCGTCATGAGCCGGGTAGGGCACCTTTCCAATGACGCACTCGCGCAATTCTTCAGCAGCGACTATGATGGGGAAGCGGCATATGTAGTTTTGGCGCATCTTTCCGAGCACAACAACCATCCCGAACTGGCCCGGAAAGCAGCGGAAAAAGCCTTGGGGCCACGCCAAACCTTGCTTCTCAACCGCGTGATGCTGGCTTCGCAAACTGAGCCATTGGAGCCGATCCGCCTGTAGTCACATGAGTATGAGCCAGTGTGTCGACCCTCTCGTGGGCAAGATTCTGGCCGGCTGGCGGTACGACATTTCCGGTCTTGCGCCGGAGATGCGCGAAGACTACGAGCATCACCTCTCCGACTGTGAACACTGCCGCAGCCGCCAGAAAATCCACCGCATTATCGATGTGTCCCTGATCGTGCTGGCTTCAGTTTCCGCCGGCGTTTTCCTGCTGGCATTCGGTGTAATCCGCCACTTCGGGCCCCGGCACGCCCTGCTGCTTGAGGTCGCCGCCTTGGCGGGATTTGCGCTGTCGGCCTTGCTCTGGCTGATTGTGGCCGTGGCTACGCCCGCGCCCACCACGATGGTTGATGTGGCAAGAATGGGCGCTCGCCGTGTCCACGATCGTCTTCCGGCGGAGATCCGCGAGCGGCTTCCGGAAGACTTACGCCTGAAAATCACGGGTTCTTAGCACGGCCCACTTCAGATTTTATTCGCCGGGATCGCCACCGATTCGCCAGTCGAGCATCTATGAGGAAGGCATGAAACATTGCCCCAGAATCGCCGCAATCGTTCTCGTCATTGCTGGGATGACGAGCGCTTTGGTCGCGCAATTGTCCCCTACGTCGAATCCGCACGCGAAGTCTGCTGGCTGTCATGAGCACGGGAAGAAGTCTCCATCGCGCCAGCCCGCCGACTACAAATGCTGTGTAGCGGGACACGAGGCTGCGCTGCTACGTTCTACCGCGACCTCACACCCCGTCTCGCAGATCGGCAATGTAATTCCGTTGGGCGTGCCGCTCGTCATCGAACTCATCAGTCTTTCCCCTTCCATTGCAGTGACTCCGCCAAACCCCGGAAGCCGCAACGCTCCCCTGCGCGTCTAGGTCGCACACCGCTTGATTTCGTGCGTCCGCCCATTGCAGCGGATACTCAACGAAACACGACTTAGCTGTGTTTGATTTGGAGAACTTCAGGGTGCGAAGATTCTTGCGTGCAGCTGTAATTGCGTCGCTGCTGGCGGTGGCGACAGCTCCTCTCGTCGCACAAGACGCCGGCCGGAACGTGCCCGCGCACAGTCCCCCCGGTCATGACATGCAGAACATGCCAGGGATGGACATGTCCGCGCAAATGCCCGACTGGCTGCCCTCGCTGCACTCCGGAGCGGGAACGGCATGGGAGCCCGTATCGGTGCCGGCGCATATGTGGATGACCCGGCGAGGACAGTGGGACTTGATGGCCCACGGAATAGTATTCCTCACCTACAACCAGCAAGGCGGACCGCGCGGGGCGGGCAAGGCTGAATCCGTGAACTGGCTGATGTTCATGGAGCAGCACAAGGTCGGCCGGGGCACGCTGTTGCTGCGGCAGATGTTCTCGGCGGAATCGCTGACGGCGCCGCACCCGGGATTTCCGGAACTCTTTCAGACGGGCGAGACCTACCACCGTCAGCCGCTGGTCGATCATCAGCATCCGCACAATGTCTTCGCTGAGCTTTCTGCACTTTACTCGTTGCCGCTGACCCGCCACGTCTCTTGGCTCCTCTACGGCGGACCTTCGGCGCAGCCCGCGCTAGGTCCGGTAGCGTATGTCCATCGCACATCGGCTTCGGAACTGCCGGCCGCGCCTTTGAGTCATCACTTGCAGGATTCGACCCACACGAGTTTTGGTGTCGTCACTACGGGTCTGATCTTGGATCGCTTCAAACTAGAAGGGTCGGCCTTCAACGGCCGCGAGCCGAACGAAGAGCGCTGGAGTATTCAGCTCGCAGCTTTCGACTCATGGTCGGTACGAGCCAGCGTGGCCGCCTCGCGCAACTGGGTGGCGCAGTATAGCTTCGGTCGCCTGGTCCATCCCGAAGCACTAGAGCCAGGCAACGAGAAACGCCAGACCGCATCTATCGAGTACAACCGTCCGTTTGCGGAAGGGAATTGGGCGACCACTGCGGTCTGGGGACGGAAACATAAGGACGACACTGGCACGAATTTGAACAGCTATCTGCTTGAGTCGACGGTGAACTTCAAGCGCAGCAACTACGCCTATACGCGACTCGAACTCGTTGACAAGGACGAACTATTTCCGGAGGCGCCAGTTCATCCGGCATTCCGCATCGGAGGCTACTCCTTCGGCGGCGTACGCGACTTGTGGCAGAATCATGCCTGGCAGTTTGGGTTGGGAGCAGACATAACGGTCTACAGCAAGCCGGCGGTACTCGATGCCGCCTATGGCGCCAACCCGTTGTCATTCCGCGTCTTTCTGCGCGTTCGCCCGGCCTTGACCGGGCATCGTCACTGACAGTTGGCGTTCGATTGAGTGAAGATTTCGTAGCGTTTGTAAACCGTCTGCTAAGAACTATTGCCAAGCGCGGCACCAGTGTAGAAAGTTCACACGAGAGCCTTGAATTTAGTGCAGAATGAGCGCATCCATGGAAAATGCGATCAAGATCGTCCGCCTCATCCAGATCGCAATGTTGCTCAGCGTCGGGATCTTTGTGGTGGCGGGAGAAATGGTTGGCTCGATTCCAAAGCTCAGCAATCCCACCCTCTTCTACGCTTTGTCGCTGGCGACCATCACGATCGTGGGCGTGATCCTCGTGGTCCGCCGCACTCTGGTGTTGCAGTCGGCGGTCACGCTCGCCACGCGCCCAAATGACGTGGCCACTCTCAACCGCTGGCGCGCCGGATACGTGATGACGTACG